>CANQZK010000130.1 GCA_947628285.1 uncultured Muribaculaceae bacterium | reverse complement strand
CCCGCACCGACTATGTGCAGATAGCCAACGGCAACGGCTATGACCACAACTGGGTGCTGGACACCAACCGCGACATGAGCGTGGCCGCCGCCACACTGGAGTGCCCCGCCACCGGCATCCGCATGGAGCTGTTCACCGACGAGCCCGGCCTGCAGGTATACAGCGGCAACTTCCTGGACGGCACCGTCACCGGCAAGAAGGGCATTGTCTACAACCAGCGCGCCGCAATCTGCCTGGAGACACAGAAGTACCCCGACACCCCCAACAAACCCCAATGGCCCTCGGCCGAACTGCGTCCCGGCGAGACCTACACCTCGCACTGCACATTCAAATTCTCTGTAACAAAATAACCTCGTCTTACCATGGCACTACTTGACTGGATAGTCATAGGACTGTTCTTCATCGCTCTGATATTCATCATCGTATGGGTGATGCGTCAGAAGCAGAACAACGCTGCCGACTACTTCCTGGGCGGCAAGGACGCCACCTGGATAGCCATCGGCGCCTCGATTTTTGCCTCAAACATCGGTTCGGAACACCTCATCGGTCTGGCCGGCTCCGGCGCATCGTCCGGCATGGCCATGGCCCACTGGGAAATCCAGGGCTGGATGATTCTGATTCTGGGCTGGGTATTCGTGCCCTTCTACTCGCGCTCAATGGTCTACACCATGCCTGAGTTCCTGGAACGCCGCTACAACTCGGCCTCCCGCACCATCCTCTCGCTCATCTCGCTGATATCCTACGTGCTCACCAAGGTGGCCGTGACCGTCTATGCCGGCGGCCTTGTGTTCCAGCAGGTGTTCGGCATCGAGTCCGTGTGGGGCATCGACTTCTTCTGGATTGCCGCCATCGGCCTGGTTGTGCTCACGGCCGTCTACACCATCTTCGGCGGTATGAAATCCGTGCTGTACACCTCGGTGCTGCAGACACCCATCCTGCTGTTGGGCTCGCTCATCATCCTGGTGCTGGGTCTCAAGGAGCTCGGCGGCTGGGACGAGATGATGCGCATCTGCTCATCCGTCGAGGTCAATGAGTACGGCGACTCCATGACCAACCTCATCCGCGACAACCGCGACGCCAACTTCCCCTGGCTGGGCGCCCTGATCGGCTCGGCCGTCATCGGTTTCTGGTACTGGTGTACCGACCAGTTCATCGTGCAGCGCGTGCTGTCGGGCAAGAACGAGAAAGAAGGCCGCCGCGGTACCATCTTCGGCGCCTACCTGAAGCTGCTGCCCGTGTTCCTGTTCCTCATCCCGGGCATGATTGCCTTTGCGTTGCATCAGAGCCAGGGCTCGTTCCTGCCCCTGATGGAGAACGGCCTGCCCAACTCTGACGCCGCCTTCCCCACGCTGGTGGCCAAGCTGCTGCCCGCCGGCGTCAAGGGCCTGATTGTGTGCGGTATCCTGGCCGCGCTGATGTCTTCACTGGCTTCGCTGTTCAACTCGTCGTCGGCCCTGTTCACCATTGACTTCTACCAGCGCTTCAAACCCAATACCGACCCCAAGAAACTGGTGCGCATCGGCCAGGTGGCCACGGTGGTAATCGTAATCATGGGCATCCTGTGGATTCCCATCATGCGCTCCATCGGCGATGTCCTCTACCTGTATCTGCAGGACGTGCAGTCAGTGCTGGCGCCGGGTATCGCCGCCGCCTTCCTGCTGGGTATCCTGTGGAAACGCTGTACCGCCCAGGGCGGCATGTGGGCCCTGCTGTCAGGCCTCATCATCGGCATGTGCCGTCTGGGTGCCAAAATCTATTATTCAAACGCTTATTCAAACGCTGCGGTAATCCCCGGCGGCGACACCTCCAACTGGTTCCAGGCTGTGTTCTATGACTCCAACTGGCTGTTCTTCTGCGGCTGGATGCTGTTCTTCTGCTGCGCCGTGGCCGTTGTGGTATCGCTGTTCACCAAGGCTCCCGACCCCGAAAAGATCCAAGGTCTGGTCATGGGCACCTCCACGCCCGAGCAACGCGCCGCCACACGCGCCAGCTGGAACACCTGGGATATTATCAACTCGCTGATTATCATCGGCATCACCGCTGCATTCTATATCTATTTTTGGTAAGACTATGCTTGAACAACTCAAAGAACAAGTTTTCCGCGCCAACCTTGAGCTGGTGCGCCACGGGCTGGTCATCTTCACCTGGGGCAATGTTTCCGGCATCGACCGTGAGCAGGGCCTGGTGGTGATCAAGCCCAGCGGAGTGGAATATGACGTGATGAAGGCCGACGACATGGTTGTCGTCGACCTCGCCACGGGCGCCATCGTAGACGGACACCTGCGTCCGTCGTCCGACACGCCCACACACCTGGCACTGTACCGCGCCTTCCCGGAGATTGGCGGCGTTGTGCACACCCACTCCACCTATGCCACGGCATGGGCCCAGGCCGGTCGCGACATCCCCAACATCGGCACGACGCACGCCGACTACTTCCATGAGGCCATCCCCTGCACACGCGATATGACCGCCGCCGAGGTCGGTGGCGATTATGAGCTTGCCACGGGCGATGTAATCGTTGAGCGCTTTGCCCGGATCAACCCCATGCACACCCCCGGCGTGCTGGTGCGCAACCACGGACCCTTTGCCTGGGGACGCACGCCCGCCGAGGCCGTCCACAACGCCGTGGTCATGGAACAGGTGGCCAAGATGGCCTACGTGGCCTATGGCGTCAACCCCTCGCTGACCATGAATCAGCTGTTAGTTGAGAAACACTTCAGCCGCAAACACGGTCCGAAGGCCTACTACGGCCAGAAGTGACCACATTATATAATGTATAATAACACAGAAAAAGCAAACACTCATGTTCGATAATTATGAAGTATGGTGGGTGACCGGCGCACAGCTGCTCTATGGCGGCGACGCCGTTGTCGCAGTCGACTCCCACTCAAAAGAAATGGTCGACGGTCTCAATCAGTCGGGCAATCTCCCCGTCAAGGTAGTTTACAAGGGCACGGCCAACTCGTCGGCCGAGGTCGAGGCCGTGATGAAGGCCGCCAACAACGACCCCCGCTGTATAGGCATCATCACCTGGATGCATACCTTCTCGCCCGCCAAGATGTGGATTCACGGCCTGAAGGTGCTCAGCAAGCCCCTGCTGCATTTCCATACACAATATAACGCCGAGATACCCTGGCAGGACATCGATATGGACTTCATGAACCTGAACCAGAGCGCCCACGGCGACCGCGAGTTCGGCCACATCTGCGCCCGCATGCGTGTGCGCCGCAAGGTCGTCACCGGCTACTGGAAGGACCCCGCCACCCAGGGCCACATCGCCGTTTGGGAGCGCGTAGCAGCCGCTTGGGCCGACGCTCAGGATATGCGCATCATCCGTCTGGGCGACCAGATGAACAACGTGGCCGTGACAGACGGCGACAAGGTCGAGGCCGAAATCCGCCTGGGCTACCACGTGGACTACATGCCCTTCAGCTCGCTGATGCCCTACTTCGACGCCGTCAAGGACGAGGACGTGGACAACCTGGTCAAGGTCTACTTCAGCGAATACGACCACGACGCCGCTCTGGAAGACCCCACCACCGAGGACTACCGCAAGGTATGGAACTCCGCCAAGGCCGAGCTCACCCTGCGCGCCATGCTCAAGGACACCGGCGCCAAGGGCTTCACCACCAACTTTGACGACCTGGGCGATGTCGACGTCGAGAAGACCGGCCGCGGCTTCGACCAGATTCCCGGCCTGGCTTCGCAGCGCCTCATGGCCGAGGGTTACGGCTTCGGCGCCGAGGGCGACTGGAAATCGGCCGCACTGTACCGCTCCGTCTGGGTCATGAACCAGGGCCTCAAGGGGGGTTGCTCCTTCCTGGAGGACTATACCCTGAACCTGCAGGGCGCACAGAGCTCCATCCTGCAGGCCCACATGCTGGAAGTATGCCCGCTCATCGCGTCGGCACGTCCGCGCCTTGAGGTACACTTCTTAGGCATCGGCTACCGCAAGAGCCGCACCGCCCGCCTGGTGTTCACCGGCAAGCCCGGCAACGGCATCACCGCCACCGTAGTGGATATGGGCAACCGTTTCCGCCTCATTGTCAACGATGTAAAGTGCATCGAGCCTCAGCCCATGCCCAAACTGCCCGTCGCTTCGGCCCTGTGGATTCCGCAGCCCGACTTCGAGACCGGCGCCACCGCATGGATTCTGGCCGGCGGCACACACCACTCCTGCTTCTCATACGACCTTACCCCCGAGTACTGGCAGGACTATGCCGAAATTGCCGGCATAGAAATGGTGCACATTGACCGCGACACCACCATCGAGAACTTCAAGCAGGCACTGCGCCTGGGCGAGGTCTACTACGCCACCAACCGCTCATTCTACCTCTGATGGACAACGTGAAACAACTTATTCTCGACGGCAAGGCCGTGCTGGGCATCGAATTTGGCTCCACCCGGGTCAAATCGGTGCTCATCGACGAGAATAACCGTCCCATAGCCCAGGGCTCGCACCAGTGGGAAAATCACCTGGTGGACGGCCTGTGGACCTACGGCATAGATGAGATCACCGCAGCCATGCAGAGCTCGTATGCCGACCTGCGCGCCAATGTCAAGGCCCAGTACGGCGCCGACGTTGAGATTACCGCCCTGGCCGCCGCCGGCATCAGCGCCATGATGCACGGCTACATGCCCTTCGACGCCGACGGCAAGCTGCTGGTGCCCTTCCGCACCTGGCGCAACACCAATACGGCACGCGCCGCCGCAGACCTCAGCACGGCCTTCAACTTCAACATCCCCCTGCGCTGGGGCATATCCCACCTCTACCAGGCCATCCTGGATGATGAGCCCCACCTGCCTCAGGTAGCATCCATCAACACCCTGGCCGGCTATGTGCACCGCCTGCTTACGGGCCGCTGCGTGTTGGGTATCGACGACGCATCAGGCGTCTTCCCCATCGACAGCGGCACCCGCGGCTATGACCGCACCATGATGGCCGAATTTGACCGCATGGCCGCCACCTACGGCTTCGCTCAGAAGTTGGAGAGCCTGTTGCCCGAGGTGCTTCAGGCCGGACAGGATGCCGGCGCCCTCACCGCCGCCGGCGCCGCACTGCTCGACCCCAGCGGTCATCTGCAGGCCGGCACGCCCTTCTGCCCGCCCGAGGGCGATGCTGCCACCGGCATGGTGGCCACCAACGCCATCACACCGCGCACGGGCAATGTATCGGCCGGAACATCGTCCTTTTCCATGATAGTGCTGGAACGCCCCCTGAGCCGTCCCTACGAGGCCATCGACATCGTCACGACCCCCGAGGGTGCTCTCGTGGCCATGGTGCACTGCAACAACTGCACCTCCGACCTCAACGCTTGGGTGAAGATTTTCGCTGAATTCATGACTCTGACCGGGCAGAAAGTCGACATGGACACCCTGTACGGCGCCCTGTACAACCATGCCCTGACCGGCGCGGCCGACTGCGGCGGCGTGACAGCCTACAACTTCATCTCCGGCGAGCCCGTGCTGCAGCTCCCCTCCGGCAAGCCCCTGCTGATGCGCACACCGGATGCCGACTTCTCGCTGGCCAACATGATGCGCGCCCACCTCTACGCATCCGTGGCCGTGCTCAAGATAGGCAACGACATCCTGTTCAACAAGGAGCATGTGGCTGTGGACCGTCTGACCGGCCACGGCGGCCTGTTCCGCACCCCCGGCGTGGGCCAGCGCATCCTTGCGGCCGCGCTTGACTCGCCCATCACCGTCATGTCGACGGCCGGCGAGGGCGGTGCCTGGGGCATAGCCCTGTTAGCATCCTTCCTGGTGCACGGCCGCGGCCGCTCCCTGGGCGAGTTCCTGAGCAGTGACGTCTTTGCCGACGCCGACGCCACCGAAATCGCCCCCGACGCGGCCGACGTAGCCGGTTTCAACCGCTACATCGAAGCCTACGTCAAGGGCCTCCGCGCCGAAGAAGCCGCCCTGGACTGACCGATTAGCCACTGACAAATATAGCCGCCCGGCGAATGCCGGGCGGCTTGTTTTGTGGGGGAGGGGGTAGCTAATTTAGCTACCTTAGCTATTAACGTGAGTTCGGGATAACGATATCCAACTCGGCGACATTACATTTAGGCATGAATTATCGGGCGGCCAGTC
>CANQZK010000129.1 GCA_947628285.1 uncultured Muribaculaceae bacterium | reverse complement strand
GTTAAAAAAACAAATGCTTAAACAAATTAATTACCTGTTATACAGCATATTATGCATTATTCAGTAAACCCGACTTATAGATTAAATATGTAAAGGATACGTATATGAAAATTTGCTCCTCGCCTTTCCGGCTGCACTCAGCGCTCATCGCGCAGGCGTCGGAAGCGGGAAGGAGAAAATTTTCATCACTTCTGAACTGTTGCCCGGCTAAAGCCTGCTGAGGGGTGTTTTAGAGGGCAGCGTCTTTTACGATGGCCTGCTTGCCGCGGTAGTATCCGCATTCGCCGCAGACGGTGTGGTAGATGTGCCATGCGCCACAGTTGGGGCAAAGTGCCAGAGTGGGAGCTACTGCCTTGTCGTGGGTACGACGCTTTGCGGTGCGGGGCTTGGATTGTTTGCGTTTAGGATGTGCCATTTTTGTTTATGAGTTTGATTTATTATGCTTATATTGTCGGAGAGATAATCATTCGTTTAAGTCGGAGCCGAGGCCGCGCAGAGCGTCCCAGCGGGGGTCGGCCGGAGCGCCGGAGTCGGCTGCGTCCGCTGCGTCGTCGATTGAATCGAGCAGCTCGTCCTGCAGCTCGGCGTCCTCGTCGCTGCCTACGGCGCGATGCTTCTTGAGCAGGGCGCTCATCTGGCGGTTGCACTTGCCGGGCGCGTGAACGTGCTTGATGGGGATGGCCAGCACCACGGTGTCATATATCATGTAGCTGACATTGAGCGTGTTGTCGCTGTCCGGAATCACCAGCAGGTCGTCCGATTCATCGTTGTAGTCATCGCCGTACTGCACCATTATGTGGTATACGGTATCGATTGGAATCACCAGATCATCAAGACAACGGTCGCACAGCAGTGTCACCGTGCCGGTGATGTGGAAGTTCAGGTCATATACATCACGGGTATAGCCGACGGTCAGATGCACGTCAAGGTCGGCATCACGGACGTCGGTATTCTCCATATTCGCAAAGAACTGGCGGTCGAGTTTGTAATCAAACTCGTGTTCGCCGTGACCAAGCGACTTGAGAAGTAGTTTAAATGCTGAGAACTTGCCCATAACCGGTGTGTAGTCAAAAACTTTGCAAAGTTACAGAAAATCAACGAAAGCGCAAAAGAAAACCGCAAAAAATTATTTGCCTCCGCCGGACAAGAGACCGTGTATCGGTGGATTTTCGGGCCTGGCAGGGGCCTGTGGTACGTTTTATTGCGAAATCGCCGGCGATTGGGGAATCGTCGGCGATTGTGATGGGGTGCGTTGGGCTCAGGGGCGGGCTTCGTACTTGTAGATGTCTTCCAGGCGGATGTTGAAGCGCAGGTTGGAGTAGGGCTTGACGCCGGAGTTGATTGATGAGCCGTAGGCGGCGCCGTAGGGCACGATGAGCTCAACGGTATCGCCCACATGCATGCGTTCAAGGGCTATGCCCCAGCCCTGGATGACGGAGTTGACGTTGAAGCGGGCCACGCCGGGGCGGCCGTACTGGGTCACCAGGGTTGACGAGTCGAAGCCGGCGCCGTTGGCGTCATGTCCCACGTAGCGGACATCGACTACGCTGGTGTAGAGCGGCGAAAGGTTGCCGGCGTTCTCGGCCGGATCGTTGAAGTAGTGCATCAGTACGTAAGTACCGGGGTTCCAGCGGGGAATGACCTCGGTGTAGTAGGGTGTGCCGTCGGGGTTGCGTTTGGCTTTGAGTTCGTCCAGCCAGCGGTCGTTGAGTTCGCGCCAGTCGGAGTATTCGTCCCAGGTGGTCTGCTGGTCGTCTGAGCATGCTGCGAGGGCGCAGACGGCCAGGACGGCTATGGCAATGAATATTTTTTTCATCAGAAGGAAACTTTGGGAGCGGTAGCGGCCTGGGCGTCGGCTTTGAACTGGGGCTTGGCTGTGAAGCCGCCGATTGAAGCGGCCAGCGAGCCGGGGAAGGTGCGTATGGCTACGTTGTAGTTGCGCACGGCCTCGGTGTAGCGGCCACGCTCGGTGGCGATGCGGTTCTCGGTGCCTTCAAGCTGTGTCTGGAGGTCCAGGAACTGTTTGTCGGCCTTGAGGTCGGGGTAAGCTTCGCGAACGGCGTTGACGTAGATGCTGAAGGCGCGGCCCAGTTGCTGCTGGGCGTTGTTGTAGTTGTCAATCTGGGCCTCGTCGGCGGGCTGCTCTGCGTTGCGCAGTGCGTTGGCCTGGTTGTAGGCGTCGGTCAGGCCGGCGCGGGCGCGGGTGACGTTCTCGAAGGTCTGGCTTTCATGGGCGGCATAGCCCTTGACGGTCTCCACCAGGTTGGGGATGAGGTCCAGTCGGCGCTGGTACTGGGTCTCGACCATGGCCCACTGCTGGCCCAGCTGTTCGTCCAGGGCCACGAATTTGTTGCGGGCGCTGATGTACCAGCCGAAGCAACCTACTATTACAGCGGCGATTACGCCTACTATGATGAGAGTTTTCTTGTTCATTGCGGTTTATACAGTATTGAGGAGTTGATATCAGTTGAGTTTGCGCAGCAGCGAGTTGAGGCTGACGCGGTCGTGGATGAGACGGTGCAGGTCGGCCACGGGCACGCGGGTCTGCTGCATGGAGTCACGCTCGCGCAGTGTGACGGTGTCGTCCTCCAGTGTCTGATGGTCCACGGTGATGCAGTAGGGGGTGCCGATGGCGTCCTGGCGGCGGTAGCGCTTGCCGATGGCGTCTTTTTCCTCGTAGTGAGTTGCGAAGTCGAATTTGAGGTCGTTGACAATGGCGCGGGCCTTCTCGGGCAGGCCGTCCTTGCGCACCAGGGGCAGCACGGCGCACTTGACGGGGGCCAGTGCGGCGGGCAGATGCAGCACGGTGCGGGTCTCGCCGTTTTCAAGCTGTTCTTCCTCGTAGGACGAGCACAGAACGGACAGGAACATGCGGTCGACGCCTATCGAGGTCTCGATGACGTAGGGGGTGTAGGACGAGTTAAGTTCGGGGTCGAAGTACTGAATCTTCTTGCCGGAGAATTTCTCGTGCTGCGACAGGTCGAAGTCGGTGCGTGAGTGGATGCCTTCAACTTCCTTGAAACCGAAGGGCATCTGGAACTCGATGTCGGTGGCGGCGTTGGCGTAGTGGGCCAGCTTTTCGTGGTCGTGGTAGCGGTATTTCTCGTCGCCCAGACCCAGGGCCTTGTGCCAGCGCAGACGCCATTCCTTCCAGTAGGCGAACCAGCGCATTTCCTCGCCGGGGCGTACAAAGAACTGCATCTCCATCTGCTCGAACTCGCGCATGCGGAAGATGAACTGACGGGCCACAATCTCGTTGCGGAAGGCCTTGCCTATCTGGGCGATGCCGAAGGGGATGCGCATGCGGCCGGTCTTCTGCACGTTGAGGTAGTTGACGAAGATGCCCTGTGCGGTTTCGGGGCGCAGGTATACGGTCATGGCGCCGTCGGCGGTCGAGCCCATCTCGGTGCGGAACATCAGGTTGAACTGGCGCACTTCGGTCCAGTTGCGAGTGCCGGAAATGGGGTCGACGATTTCCTCATCGATGATGATCTGACGCAGGCCTTCCAGGTCGTTGTCGTTCATGGCCTGCGAGAAGCGCTCGTGCAGGGCGTCGCGGTGGGCCTTGAGCTCGGCCACGCGGGCGTTGGTGCTCAGGAACTGTTCGCGGTCAAAGGCCTCGCCGAAGCGCTTGGCGGCCTTGGCCACTTCCTTCTCTATCTTCTCGTCGATTTTTGCAATCTGCTCCTCGATGAGGACATCGGCGCGATAGCGCTTCTTGGAGTCGCGGTTGTCGATCAGGGGGTCGTTGAATGCGTCGACGTGGCCTGAGGCCTTCCAGATGGTGGGGTGCATGAAGATGGCAGAATCGATGCCCACAATGTTCTCGTGCAGCAGGGTCATGGCTTCCCACCAGTAGCGCTTGATATTGTTCTTGAGCTCTACACCGTTCTGGCCGTAGTCATACACAGCCGAGAGGCCGTCATATATTTCACTCGAGGGAAAAACAAAGCCGTACTCCTTGGCATGGGCTACGATTTTCTTAAACACATCTTCTTGTGCCATATCTTTATGATTTGTTATCAGTATATCGGATGAATTATCGGGCAAAAATACTAAAATTGTCCGACGTGGCCAAAATAGTGTGTACTTTTGCATTTATTTAACGAAAAGAGGGCCGCGGATGTTGCATCCGGGCCGGGCAATGATTATCTTTGCATATGAAACTTACCCTGCCACCCCGTACCGGCGCCGAGCCGCTCACCGTCGACTCGCCCCGGCTGACAATAGTCGGCGCGAACGGCGCCGGCAAGACCCGCTTTGCCCGCGCCCTGGCCCAAAGCCTGGGCGACCGCGCCTTCTCTCTCTCGGCCCTGAAGGCCCTGTACAGCCGCGACGAGGATGCCGACCCGCGCCCGGGCTCAATCGACGACCTCTACCACCGCGCCGTGGCCAAATCGGCCATGATGCGGCCCGATATCTACGGCGAGTTCGACCGCCTCATAGCTCTGTTGGTCAACGAGGCCGTCATGGGCCTGATGGCCGAGCGCTTCGGGCAGCGCCTTGGGCAGAGTGCCGAGCCGTCCGGCCCGACGCGGCTCGATACCGTCATCGAGCACTGGCAGGCGCTCTTCCCGGATAACAAGATTCTCATCACCTACGGCAAGATGCTCATCGACAACCCCTCGGGCGCGGACGCCTATCCGGCGCGGATGCTGTCGTCGGGCGAGCGGGCCGTGATGTACTACTTGGGCGCCGCGCTGATGGCGCCGCCGCGGGGTGTCATTTTCGTGTTGTCGCCCGAAATGTTCCTGCACGCATCAGTGGTTCGCCCGCTGTGGGACACCATAGAGCAACTGCGGCCCGACTGCACCTTTGTCTACATCACGCACGACCTGGGCTTCGCCGCCACGCGTGCCGATGCGGCCATGCTGTGGGTCAAGAGCTGCGACAGCGACGCCGGCACATGGGACTACGACACACTGCCCGCCGCCGAGGGCCTGCCCGACGATGTCTATCTGGCCATCCTGGGCGAGCGCAAGCCCGTGCTGTTCATCGAGGGTGACGGTATACACAGCTATGACTCAAAGATTTACCCGCTCATATTCAAGGAGTACACCGTCAAGCCCCTTGGCGGCTGCAACCAGGTGATAGAGGCCACGCGCTCATTCAACGGCCTGCGCTCCATACACAACCTGGACGCCATGGGCATAGTGGACCGCGACCGCCGTGCCCCGGCCGAAGTTAGCTACCTGCGCCGCCGCCGCATCCTGGTGCCCGACGTGGCCGAGGTGGAGAACCTGTTCCTGCTCGAGGAGGTGGTGCGCACCATAGCCGAGCTGAACGGCGCCAACCCGCAGCATGCCTTCGGGCGCGTGCGGCGCAACCTGATGCGCCTGTTTGAGAGCAACATCCGCCGGCAGGCCCTTGAGCACACCCGCCACCGCATCAAGAAGGAGGTGACACACCGCGTGGACGGCCGCTTTGACAGCATAGCCGGCCTGGAGCGCCACCTGTCAGAGCTGCTGCTCACGGTTAACCCCCACGGCATATACGACGAGATTCTGACCGAATTCCGCAGTTACATCGCATCGGGCGATTATCAGGCCGTGCTGCGCGTGTTCAACCACAAATCCATGATAGCCGAGACGCATGTGGCCGCGCTGTGCGGTATCCGCGGCGACGACCACAACCGCTACATCCGCCGCGTCCTGTCCCTTATGCGCGACAACACCCCGGCGAGCGAGCGCATCCGCACCGCCCTGCGCCAGTCTTTCGGCATCCCCGACGGCACCGGCACAGAGAAATGAGCCGGTCACACACAAAAAAAAATCAGCCCCGGAGATGTGTCCGGGGCTGATTTTTTGTGGTTATGCGGGCCGGATTAGATCCAGCGGGTGAAGGCGAAGTCCTGACGGTGGGGCAGTTCGGGGTTGACCGGATAGATGCGGTAACCGTAGCGGAACACACCGGCGTTCTTGACTTTGGATGCCAGGGTGAAGGTGGCGATGTTGCCGTCCTTCTTAGTGACGGTGAAGGGCTTGCGGCTGGTAAGGCTTTCAACGCCGTCCTCGTTGCGGTAAACAACTTCCTCGATGCCGAGGTCGTCGGGCAGACCGTTGGTGTCCAGAGTGATTTCAACCTTGTAGGGTTCGCCGGTGACGCCCTGCGAGATTTCGTCGGTGTGGCGTACGTCCAGGACACGGATGCCGTCCCATGCTGAGGCGACTTTCTCTTTCCAGGCGGCGATTTCCTTGGCCATGGCGAAGTCGTTGGCCAGAAGGCGCTTACTGCGGGCGGCTTCCTTGTCGTAGAAGCGCGAGATGTAGTCGTGGATCATGCGCTCCATGGTGAAGTGGGGGGCGATGTCGCCGATCGAGCCCTTGATGTACTCGATCCACTTGGGCGAGTAACCCTTGGAGTTCTTGGCGAAGTACAGGGGGATGATTTCGTTCTCCAGCATCTTGTAGATGGTGGCGGCGTCGAGTTTGTCCTGCTGAGCCTGGTC
>CANQZK010000128.1 GCA_947628285.1 uncultured Muribaculaceae bacterium | reverse complement strand
TACTGCTGGAGGTGCTGCTCGAGCCAGTCGATCGACTCGGCGTCGAGGTGGTTGGTGGCCTCGTCCAGCAGCAGGATGTCGGGCTGCTGGAGCAGCAGGCGGCACAGGGCCACGCGACGGCGCTCGCCGCCGGAGAGTGTGTCGATTTTCTGGTCGTCGGGCGGACACTGCAGGGCGTCCATGGCGCGCTCCAGCTTGGAATCGATGTTCCATGCATCGGCGGCGTCGAGTTTGTCCTGGAGCTCGGCCTGGCGTGCTATCAGGGCGTCCATCTTGTCGGGGTTCTCGAGCACGTCGGGGTCGCCGAAGGCCTCGTTGACACGGTCGAACTCGGCCAGCATGTCCATGACGGGCTGCACGCCCTCACGCACCACTTCGATGACGGTCTTGTCCGGGTCCAGCTTGGGTTCCTGCTCCAGGTAGCCTACCGAGTAGCCGGGCGAGAATACCACCTCGCCCTGGTAGTCCTGGTCGACACCGGCAATGATTTTGAGCAGCGATGACTTGCCCGAGCCGTTCAGACCGATGATGCCTATCTTGGCACCGTAGAAGAATGAGAGGTAGATGTCCTTCAGGACAGTTTTCTGAGGGGGATAGGTCTTGCTCACCCCCACCATCGAGAAAATTATCTTTTTGTCGTCTGCCATGATGTTATTTTTTTCTCGGAGCGTAGCGTACTGCGTAGTCGCAGCGGGTGCGTCCGGTAACGATATTGTTGAGTTTAGCGCGTATCAACTGTTTGCGGATGGCCGAGATGTGGTCAATGTATACCTTGCCCTCCAGATGGTCATATTCGTGCTGGAGGATTCGGGCCAGGAAGCCGGAGAATTCGGCCTCGTGAGGAGCGAATTTCTCGTCCTGCCACCTCAGACGGATGTGCTCCACGCGGGTGACGTTTTCGGCGATTCCGGGCAGCGACAGGCAGCCCTCGGCGCGTGTTTCCTTGTCGCCGTCCAGCACCTCCAGGCGCGGATTTATCAGGGTCATCTTCACGCCTTGCAGCTCGGGATAATTCTCGGCCAGGGGCGATGCGTCGATGACTATGATGCGGTCATTGCGTCCTATCTGGGGCGCGGCCAGGCCCACGCCGTCCGATGCGTACATGGTCTCGTACATGTCGGCAAGCAGGCCCTCCAGCCCGGGATACTCGGGCGTGATATCTTCTGAAATCTTGCGGAGCACAGGGTGTCCGTACAGATAGATGGGTAGCTTCATTGGGTATATGTATTGCTTTGTAAATAATCGTTGAGGATTATGGTGGCGGAAATCTCGTCGACAATCTCACGGTTGCGGCGGTCCTGCTTCTTCATGCCGCCGTCAATCATGGCGCGGTGCGCCAGCACGGAGGTGAAACGCTCGTCAAAGAACTCCACCGGCACGGGGGCTATGACCTTGCGCAGGCGGTTGATGACCGGCGTCAGCCAGCGCATGCTGTCCGACGGCTCGCCCCGCAGGTTGCGCGGCTGTCCTACGATGACGCGGTCGACGCCCTCGGCAGCGATGTAATCGCGCACGAAATCCACCAGCGTGGCGGTGGGCACCGTGGTCAGACCGTTGGCTATGATGCGCAACGGGTCCGTCACGGCTATGCCGCAACGTTTGCGTCCGAAGTCAATCGATAACAGTCGTCCCATTTCGTCGGCAAAGGTACGAAAAATAAGTGAGATATTTTCAGTCCTGAAGAGAAAAACGGGACACAGGCTTGCGGCCCGCGCCCCGTCATAGGCTTGTCAGATGTCTGAAGGCCGTATCAGCGGCCCGAGTTGGTGATTATGTCGCGCAGACGGCGGTTGAAGTCGGCGGCGCTGCGCAGCTCGTCCAGCGTCAGGTGCATGCGGTAACGCCAGTAGTGTTGCGGGTTGGCGGGCACGTTGATGATCTCCTCGGCGGGATTCTCGCGGCGCAACTCGGCGTCCATCGACAGCCAGTCGGCCAGCGGCAGGATGCACAGCATGGAGGGGCTCTTGACCTGCAGCTCGATTATCTCGCGGCAGATCCACGGCTCGGCGAAGTAAGGCACCTCGTCGTGGTGGTGCAGCACGTTGTGGTAGAAGTCGGCTGTGCGGCCGCGGTCCTCCTCCCACCATACACGTATGCCGCCCATATCGTGGGTGGAGGTGGTGCAGACGCTGTAGTAGGGATATGACCAGGTGTTGCCGAACTCCACGTTGGGGTCCTTGGGCATGCGCTGGATTTCCAGGGTGAGAATCTCCAGGTTGCTCAGCACGGCGGGCACACAGTTGGGAATCATACCCAGGTCCTCGGCGCAGGTGAGCATGTTGGTCGAATCGATCAGCGGGGGCAGCTTCCACATGGCCTTGCCGTACCAGAAGTCGTTGTGGCGGCGGTAGAAGAAGTCGTTGTACAGACGGTCAAAGCACCAGCGCTCATAGTCGTTCAGGGAACGGTAGATGTAAGTGTACTGGGCCGAGATGCGCGGATGGAACTTGCCCTTCTCCACGGGGTCCTCAATGAACAGCACCTGGTCGATGAGGCCCAGCAGGCCGTTGCACAGGCGGGTGTTCTTCTCGTCCTTGGGCTGGGTGGCGAAGTAGTCGGCCACCTGACGCTGCGTGGCAAACTCGGGATTGAGCTTGTAGCGGCCGGGGCTGAACTTGTGCATGAAGCGCTCACGGGCCTCGTCGGTGTAGGGACCGAAGAAGTCAGTCAGGAAGTGCTCCATTATATAAGGTGTTGTCTGCAGGTCGATGTCAATCCAGAAGTCGTAGTTGTAGCGCAGTTCGTCCACGCTGTAGGGAAGCGCGGGATTGAATATACCCAACAGGCCGTGGATAGCCGACATAGGTATCTGCCATATGCGGAAGAAGCCCAGCACGTGGTCTATGCGGTAGGCGTCGAAGTACTGCGCCATGTTGCGGAAGCGCGCCTTCCACCAGGCAAAGCCGTCGCGGGCCATTTCCTCCCAGTTGTAGGTGGGAAGGCCCCAGTTCTGGCCCATCACGGAGAAGTCGTCCGGCGGCGCACCGGCCTGGCAGTCAAGGTTGAACAGGCGCGGGTCGGTCCATGCGTCGGCGCTGTCGCGCGAGATGCCGATGGGTATGTCGCCCTTCAGGGCCACGCCGTGGGCCTTGGCATACTCGTGCACCTCCTGCATCTGTTTGTCCAGATTGTACTGCAGGTAGCATACGTAGTCAATCTCGTCGGCGTGCTCGGCTATGAAGCGGTCCACCTTCTTCTTATCATATACGGCATACTCGCCCCAGCGGCTGAAGCAAGCCGTGCCGTTGATATCGCGCAGCGCGCAGAAAGCCGCATAGGGCAGCAGCCACTTGCTGTTGCGCGACACATATTTCTTATAGTCGTCC
Organism: uncultured Muribaculaceae bacterium; assembly: GCA_947628285.1. Classification (GTDB taxonomy): domain Bacteria; phylum Bacteroidota; class Bacteroidia; order Bacteroidales; family Muribaculaceae; genus CAG-873. Next base: position 3,145 of record CANQZK010000128.1, on the reverse strand, counting down.
GAGGCCAGCACACGCTTGCCTTCCTGGGCGAATATCTCGCGGAAGTACTCAATCTTGCCGCGGTTCACACGCTCGTAGTCCACCTCGGGCAGCGCGTTGAGCTCGTCGCGCAGCTTGTCGTAGTACTCGCGGCGCGTCTTGTCGGCCAGCAGGCCCATGGCCTCCGGGCGCAGGAACATGGGATGCAGCGCAAAGCATGAGTTGGCCTTGTAGGGATAGGAATCCACCCACGTGCCCGTCATCGTAGTATCGTTAATGGGCAGAATCTGCAGGAAACGCTGGCCGGTGGACACGCACCAGTCAACCATCTTCTTGAGGTCATAGAAATCGCCCACGCCGAAGTCCTCCTCAGTGCGCAGCGAGAAAACGGGGATGGCCGTGCCGGCGCCGCGCCACAGAGCCAGATTGATGAAGCGCATACCGTCAACCACGCTCACCTCATCGGGCGCAGGCTGGAAATCGACGGTGCGGTTGGCGCCGCCTTCCCATGCGCGCACGTCAAGGTCCGAGTTGAGGATGACGAACTTATACTCCGTGCCGGGCTTGATATCGGCGGCATCCACCGTGACAGACCACAGCGGATAGCGGGCATCGCTCATTACGCGCGCCTTGCGGACATCCCACGCGCCCATGGACTCCGATGCGCCGGACAGCGCCAGCACACAGTCAGGCGACACCATCGGGGCCGAAACACGGAAGGTGATGTGCCCCTTGGCCGAGCGGTCCTCGCGCGACGGCGACGGACGGCGGTTGATACAGTCGGTGAACGACGATGCGTAGTAAGGCTTGTCCCATGGCTGGTCCTGCCAGCGGTCATAGATACGGTGCAGGCAGGCGCTGCGACCGCGTTCAAAGCGGTGGGCCGGGCCCCACTCATTCTTGACATTGCCATTGTCGTGGCGCACCTGATAGCGGTACTCAAACACCGACGTATCATCAGGCACATCCACCATAGCCGTCCATCGCTGGCCCGACTCCAGGTTCAGCTTCAACCCGGCAAGCCCGAAGATATCGCTCACCAGATAAACCGACTCGCCCCAGTTGGTACGATAGTCTATGTTGAAAGAGATTTTCATGTATATCAGCTTTAGAAATAATTACAGGTTAATATATAAACCACAAAATGCCGTTAAAGGATAAAAATAACGTGCGAAATTAATAAAAAAATCAATCCATCCAAAGAAAAATCAAAAAAACCGCCGCAAACATTACGCACAGACGCACCAAGCGGCGCAATCAGGCCCGGCCGGAGGCAAAATTATGTAAATTTAACCTCATTGTCCTAAAAATTTGCCGCCGGATATATGAAATCACACTAATAATTATTAAATTTGCACCGCTCTGAAAACATCGCACCCGCGATAACGTTCAGACTGAACCTGTACCACGAACATAAACTCATTTTAACCTCAATAAAATAAGCATGAAAAGAGTCTATACATTCGGCGACGGTAAAGCCGAAGGCAATGCCGAGATGAGAAACCTCCTCGGCGGCAAAGGCGCTAACCTCGCTGAAATGAACCTCCTGGGAATGCCCGTTCCTCCCGGATTCACCATCACGACCGAAGTCTGCACCGAGTACACACAGTACGGCAAGAACGAAGTCGTAAAACGTCTGACCGAAGACGTCAAGAAAGCCATCAAACACGTTGAAGAACTCACCGGCAAGGAATTCGACAACCCCGCCAACCCCCTGCTCGTATCAGTCCGCTCAGGCGCCCGCGCCTCAATGCCCGGCATGATGGACACCGTCCTCAACCTGGGTATGAACGACGCCACCGTTGAATCACTGGCTCAGAAGAGCGGCAACCCCCGCTTCGCTTGGGACAGCTACCGCCGCTTCGTGCAGATGTACGGCGACGTAGTACTGGGCATGAAACCCAAATCAAAAACCGACATCGACCCCTTCGAGGAAATCATGGACAAAGTCAAAGAGGAAAAAGGCATCAAGCTCGATACCGAACTGACCGTCGACGACCTCAAGAACCTCGTCAAACTCTTCAAAGGCGCCGTTAAAGAATACACCGGCAAAGACTTCCCCGACAGCGCTTGGGAACAACTCTGGGGCGGCATCTGCGCCGTATTCGACAGCTGGATGAACGAACGCGCCATCATCTACCGCCGCATGAACCAGATCCCCGAAGAATGGGGCACCGCCGTAAACGTACAGGCAATGGTATACGGCAACATGGGCGACAACTCAGCCACCGGCGTAGCCTTCTCGCGCGACGCCGCCACCGGCGAGAACATCTTCAACGGCGAATACCTCATCAACGCCCAGGGCGAAGACGTAGTAGCCGGCATCCGCACACCCCAGCAGATCACCATCGAAGGCTCACGCCGCTGGGCAGCCCTCCAGGGCATCAGCGAAGAAGAACGCGCCTCAAAATACCCCTCCCTCGAAGAATCAATGCCCGTCTGCGCACAGGAACTCTTCGCCATCGCCGACCGCCTCGAAGACTACTACCGCGACATGCAGGACATGGAATTCACCATCCAGGACGGCAAACTCTGGATGCTCCAGACCCGCAACGGCAAGCGCACCGGCGCAGCCATGGTCAAAATAGCCATGGACCTGCTCCGCGCCGACAAAATCGACGAAAAAACCGTGCTGCTGCGCATGGAACCCCAGAAACTCGACGAACTCCTTCACCCCGTATTCGACAAATCAGCCCTCAAGCGCGCACTCGTCGTAGCCAAAGGCCTGCCCGCATCACCCGGCGCAGCCGCCGGCCAGGTAGTCTTCTCCGCTGAAGACGCCGAAGCATGGGCCGAAAAGAAACGCAAAGTCATCCTGGTCCGCATCGAGACATCACCCGAAGACCTCCGCGGCATGGCCGTGGCACAGGGCATCCTCACCATGCGCGGCGGCATGACATCACACGCAGCCGTAGTAGCCCGCGGCATGGGCAAATGCTGCGTATCCGGCGCCGGCGAAATCAAAGTAGACTACAAAGCCAAAACCGTCGAAATGGGCGCCAAAACCTACGCCGAAGGCGACTGGATCTCACTCAACGGCTCAACCGGCGAAGTTTACGACGGCCAGGTACCCACCACCGAACCCGAACTCGGCGGCGACTTCGGCGCAATCATGAACCTCGCAGCCAAATACACCAAGACACTCGTCCGCACCAACGCCGATACC
>CANQZK010000127.1 GCA_947628285.1 uncultured Muribaculaceae bacterium | reverse complement strand
GACTGGCCGCCCGATAATTCATGCCTAAATGTAATGTCGCCGAGTTGGATATCGTTATCCCGAACTCGCGTTATTAAGGAATGGATTAAAGGAAAAAGTTTATCAACGCATTCTAATCAAGCAGATTTAACTTTTTGATTCGTTTGCCATTGTTTCAGGTCTAAGCTATATTTAATCGCAAAGATAGATTCACATAAAAACAAACAAGTATATCATCGCAAAATCAGGGAGTGGATAAAAATAACCCCCGCGCTCACGGGGAGAGCGGGGGCGTGTGTGGGTCTTTATCCGATTATTTTGCGGGTTCGAGTTTTACGGTGAAGTGGCGCATGAGCTCGGCTTCCCAGAAGATGCGGACGCCGCGGGTGATGCTTTCGCGACGGTCAAATACGTTCTTGAGGGCGACGGCGATTACGTCCATGTGGTTGTTGGTGTAGACGCGACGGGGGATGGCCAGACGGAGCAGGTCGAGGCCGCCGAAGCGGTTCTCGCGGGTCACGGGGTCACGGTCGGCCAGGATGTAGCCGATTTCGCAGCCGCGGATGCCGGCTTCGCGGTAGAGTTCGACGGTGAGGGTCTGTGCGGGGAATTCTTCCTTGGGCACGTGGGTGAGCACCTTGGAGGCGTCGACGAAGATGGCGTGGCCACCGGCGGGGCGCTGGTAGGGGATGCCGAATTCGTCGAGGCGTGCGGCCAGGTACTGTACCTGACGGATGCGTGTGTCGAGGTTGTCGAATTCGGTGTTCTCGTCCAGACCTACGGCCAGGGCTTCCATGTCGCGGCCGTTCATGCCGCCGTATGTGAGGTAGCCTTCGAAGGGGATGCAGAAGCGTTTTGCGCCTTCGTACCAGTCCTCATGGCGTGTGGCGATGAAGCCGCCCATGTTGACGATGCCGTCTTTCTTGGCTGACATGGTCATGGCGTCGGCGAGGTCGAAGATTTCGCGGGTGATCTGTTTGATGGTCATGTCGGCGTAGCCGGCCTCACGGGTCTTGATAAAGTAGGCGTTCTCAGCAAAGCGGGCTGAGTCGAGCACGACGCGCTTGCCGTATTTATCGGCCAGGGCGCGTACGCCGCGGAGGTTCTCCATGGATACGGGCTGACCGCCGGCGGTGTTGTTGGTGATGGTGACGATGATGAAGGGGATGCGGTCGCCGTGTTCTTTGAGGGCGGCTTCGAGTTTGCCAAGGTCTACGTTGCCCTTGAAGGGGAGTTCGAGCTGGGTGTCGCGGGCTTCATCGACGGTGCAGTCAAGCGCGGTGGCTTTGCGGCTTTCGATGTGGCCCTTGGTGGTGTCGAAGTGCGAGTTGCCGGGCACGATGTCGCCGGCCTTTACCAGGTGGCTGAACAGGACGTTCTCAGCGGCGCGGCCCTGGTGGGTGGGAATCACGTATTCGAATCCGGTGAGGCCTGTGATGGTGTCTTTGAGACGGAAGAAGGAGCGTGCGCCGGCGTAGCTCTCGTCGCCCATCATCATGGCAGCCCACTGGCGGTCGCTCATCGAGCCGGTGCCGGAGTCTGTGATGCAGTCGATGTAGACCTGTTCGGACTTGAGTTGAAATACGTTGTAATGAGCTTCTTTGAGCCACTCCTCGCGTTCCTCGCGAGTGCTTTTACGAATCGGCTCGACCATCTTGATCTTCCACGATTCTGCGATAGGTAATTCCATGTCGTTAGTCTAAGGTTATTAAGGATTTTAAGTTTTTCCGTCCAAATTTACGAAATTTTTGTCAATTCCTAATCTTTGACGTGAAATTTTTTAAATATAAGCGTGCAGTCCGGTGTTGACGGCCACGGATGTGACTATGACGGCGAGGAAGGCCAGTATGAGCATAAGGCGGACGGTACGGGGCCTTCGGGCCATGTGCAGCGGCACCAGGTATAGGGCCCAGGTAAGCAGGGCCATGGTCTCCTTGGGGTCCCAGCCCCAATAGCGGCCCCAGGCCATCTGCCCCCAGACGGAGCCGAGCACTATGCCCGCCGTAAGGCAGGCCACGGCGGGCAGCAGCAGGCGTGTGTCCGCGCGCCCGCGCACGGCGCCGACAAAGAGCAGGGCGAACAGCAGATAGGCCCATGCCACGAAGAACATGTGCACCCACAGCAGGGGGCTGCGCAGCATGAGGTTGGTGTGCCAAAACCAAAGTCCGGCGGCCATGGTGATGAGGAGCGCTGCCGCGAGGGTCCAAATCATGGCCGGACGACGCAGCAGCCGCCTGCGGCGCCACAGAATAGCGCACAGGGAGCCGAGCAGCAGAGCATAGCCGCACATGACGGTAGCGGTGCCGGCTGAGTCGTCGGCCACCAGCACGACGGATACGCCGGCGCAGCCGTCGTAAACGCCCTGGGTGAGCATCAGACCATCGGTACAGGCTGGCTGCGAGACGCCGACGTGCAGACAGGCGGAGTCGCTGCCGGAAATCACCGTCAGGCGGCTGCCGTCCGCCCCGAGGCTGTCAAGGCGCAGCAGGAAGGGCAATGTGCGCACCTCGCCGCCGGCGGTGCGCCATGTGGCGGCGGGACCGGCGCCCTCGCGGAGCCGCACCGAGCCGGTGCGACCGGTGAAGGCCGTCAGGCATGCCCCGACGGCTATGACAATCAATGCGGCATGGAGCAGAATCACCCTAAAGCCGTACCGGCGGGGGCGCTTCATAGGGCGGCCACACATTCCATCTCGACAAGCCAGCCGGGACGGCACACGGCGGCGCAGACCACAACTAAGGGCACGCCGGGATAATGGACCGTCAGGATGCGCTCTACGGCGGGGCCGTCGGCAAAGTCGCGGACGTAGGCCACGATTGAAGTCACGTCGGCCGGGCCGGCGCCGCCCTCAGCGAGCAGCACGTCCACGTTGCTGCACATTCGCGCGGTCTGTGCGCGGACATCGCCGGGATGAACTATGTTGCCGGCGGGGTCGATGCTGGCTGTGCCGGATATGAGCACATAGCGCCCACGGGCAAAGTCAAGGGCCACGCCGCGCTCAAAGGCCACGCCGTAGTCCGACGTGCGGCCCAGATGGCTCGCGCCCTGCAGGTAGGTCACGGCGGGGCGCTGCGGACCGGCGTAGGCTATGGCGTCGAAGCTGACAGTGGCGTCAGGCCGTTCGGGCCGGCCGCAAATGCCGGTGCTGGCTATGAAATGGGTGTGGCGTGTCAGCCCGACGGAGTCGAACACGCGGTTGCGGCCGTCCACCACGTCGGGGTAGTTGAAGTCGATGTCGCGGACAAAGAACCACGTGCGGTGGCAGTCGGCGGCGAGGTCAGCCCCGGCGGCGGCAAGGTCGCGGGCGTAGTCGCCGAGCAGTACTTCGGTGGCGGTCAGACCGTCGGGGGCGGGCTTGGCCGTGCGTCCGGCGGCAACGAGCAGTTCCCTACCCTGTGGCCCCACGCAACGCCACAGGCCGGAAGACAGAAGGCTCACCCGGGCATCGCGCACCAGCCGGGCAAAGACGGCAATTTTGCCGCGGAAGCTGCCGGCCGGGGGCTGCCCGACGATGGACAGGGGCCGGTCGGCGAACACGCGCCGGACCGCCACGCTCTGATTGGCCGGGTCGCTGAGCATGACGCGCATGTACACCGTGGCGAAGCGGCCCTCCCGGCTCAAACTGTCCAGTGCGCGGGCTATGGCGGCGACGTCGGCATCGAAATCGGCGGTCGGTTCAGCCGCGGCCACGACGAAAAGCTCGTCCGGACGGCTGTCGGCGCCGCGGACCTCGGCCACCTGCAGCCGGGCCTGTCCGTCGGCAAGGGTTCTGTAGCCGGCTACTTTCATTGTTTATATACGGCTTTGACGGGTTCGCGGTCAACGGCATCGCGCAACTGTCCGGGAGTCACCGTGACGGGGCGGACCATGAACTCGGGGATGTTATAAGACTTGAAGCGCTCCACATTGTGCGCGGGCGACTCCTGCGGCAGGATGAAGGGCTTGCTGAAACGTCCGTCCGGACCGATATGGCTCAGGTACAGGCGCGTGTAGGAGCCGTCGTCGCGGCGGGTGCTGAAGATTATCCAGCGCGAGTTGGACGACCAGCTGTGATAGCTCTCCACATTGTCGGAATTTACCTCCGTGAGGGGGCGGATGCTGTCGTTGGCAAGGTCAATCATGTACAGGTCGGCGTCGCGGTGCCAGATGTGGAAGGTGCCGTAGCGGCCCATGGTGAACATCATGTAGCGGCCGTCGGGCGAGGGGCGCGGCAGCGTGGCGCTCTTGCCCAGGGCCGAAGCGTTGAGCACGGTGTCGGCGGGGCCGAAGCGGCGCGTGGCCGGGTCGAATTCGCGTTTGAGGATGTCGTACTTGAAATCCTCGTAGTTGAAGCTCTTGAACACCTTGAGGGCGTCGGCGTCCATCACGGGGATGCGGGCCGAGACGTACCACAGGGTGCGTCCGTCGGGGCTCCAGTAGGGGAAGGTCTCCAGGCAGTCAGGCTCATCGGAAATGACTGAAACGGTGTTGGCTTCGGTGTCGTAGAGAATCAGGTCGGAGGCCTCATCCTGCACTTCGACCTTGTTGCGGTCGCGCGAGTGGAAAATCTGCGTTGTGGTGTTGACTGAATACGCTATCAGAGGCAACTGGGGGTGCCACGAGGGGTACACGCCGGCGCTCAGGGTGGAGTCGGTCTTCAGGTTGACTTTCACGGCCTTGCCGTCGCGGACAATGACCGTGCCGGGCTTAGTCACGCGCACGTGCATCTGCATGTTGCCGTCGCGGTTGTAGTTCTGGAACGAGTGGCAGTTGATGCACTGGCCGTGCTCTGAGTCGGACAGCATCTGGCTGTTGTAGATTTCGCGCTCGTCAAAGTTCTCAAGGTTGCGCTGGCAGATTACGATGTCCTCAAAGGTGATGTACGAGGGCTCGATGAGACGGTATGAGATGTAGGGGTCGATTGAATCGGACACGGCGTTGGCGATGGTCGGGTGCTTGGCCCAGTTGTCGCCCCGGCGCACGAACACATCCACCAGCACCGAATCGGCATCGGCAAGCAGGCTGTGCCAGCGGTCGACGGGCATACGCACCTCGCGCCCCCCGACTACAATCTCGCCGCCGCGGTTGCCGCGGATGCGGGTCACGAATTCATCGCCGGGCGATGTGATTTCGAAATTCAGCGGGGCTATGTTGGCCGGGACGGTCAGGCCTGTATAATCCGGGGTGATACGGACGCTGTCCGGGGCGTTATCATATTTGTCGGGGACACTCGCACCGCAGCCGGCCATGGCCAGCATCATGCCGATGCATCCCGCGGTCAGTATATATCGCATGGGTCAGTTGGTTTTCAGATTTTTTACAAAGAAATAATAGTACCAGTAGGTGTCGCCGAATTCCGGGCCGAAGGCCTCGCGGTTGTACTCGTCAGTGAACTGCGCGTTGTTCTTGGCCTTCTCCATGAAGCGGAAGAAGCGGTCGGCCACGGCGGGGTCGATGTTGAACTTGCGCCAGTCCACCTGCTGCTCCAGCACCGAGAACAGTATGGCGGCCTCCTGGTAGTGGCGCGGCAGGCGGGGATTGTTCATGGCGTAGGGGATGAAGCGCGGCCAGAAACGGTCGATGGTCTTCTGAATCAGGATGTACTGAAGCGACAGGTCGATCTGCGCCGGGCCGGTGCCCATCACTGAGCCGGTGGTGTTGATGTAGGATTCCAGCATGGCCTGGTCGGAGGCCAGGAAGTTCTCGCCGCATGCCAGCGGGATAATACGTCCTAACTCGGGGTCGCGAGCTATCAACGTGGTGTCGTCGGCCATGGCCTCGAGGCGTCGGCCCTCGGCGCCGTGCATCATAGTCTTGCCCAGACGGCGGGCATACTTGCGGGCCAGGGTGTACTCGCCGTTGAGCAGCGCGCACTTGGCCATATAGCGCAGATACTGCACGCGGTGGCCGTTCTCAACCATATCCTCCATGCACCAGCGGTAGGCATCGTTCAGTCGGCCCATATTGAAATTGTAAATCTGCGACACGATGCTGCGCATGGCCAGGCCCGGGCGTTCGGTGCGGTACTCGGCATCGCCGGCGGGATAGGCAAAGAGGCTGTCGCCGGCCACGCCCTTCTGCACCAGCGCCAAGTGGGTGAGCATGCCCACCAGACGTGTGGGCATTTTCTTCTGTGCGCGGGCCGCGGCAAGTGCCTTGTCGGGTTGGCCGGCGTCGATGTCGCGCTCCATGCGCAGGGCGGTGAAGAAGTTGGCATCGTCGTACCGCAGCAGCCACACAGCACCCAGGCTCAGCGCCCATACGGCCAGCGATGCGGCCAGGCCCGTGCGCACGGCGGGCTTCAGGCCCGTGAACACCGACATCACGGCCAGGGCGGCCATGGCTATCCAGTAAGGCACCAATAGATAGGCCTCGCTGCCGTAGAAATCAGGCAGTCCGGCCAGCAGAAGGCGTTCGGCCACCATTTGCCGCGAGGGCATCAGCCTCGGCCACAGCACGAACACCGTCAGCGCCGCAAGTACCATACCGGCCGCGGGCAGCCAGACTTGGTGCGGCTGCTTCCGCAGGG
>CANQZK010000126.1 GCA_947628285.1 uncultured Muribaculaceae bacterium | reverse complement strand
TCGGCCACCAGGGCTGTGAAGCGGGGACGGGTCTTCATGGGTACCATGGAGCTTTGCGAGTCGTCGCGTATGAATTGACCCAGCACCAGGGCCATGTCTTCGTTGTTGGTGCGGACACGGCCTACGTTGCTGATAACGTCGTAGCGTATTTTCATAATGAGGAGGGACGGGGGTTATTGAACGGTGAAGTAGTAGCAGGTGGCAAAGACCACCATGTCGCCGATGTTGAGGGGCACGGGCATGTTGGGCGTGCAGGCGCGGCCGTTGACGGTGGTGCCGTAGCTTGAGCCGATGTCGGTGATGGTCCAGCCTGTGCCGTTGAAGTCAAGGCGTGCGTGGCGGCCTGACAGTGAGGGGAAGCGCGGGCCCAGCATGTGGGCGTAGTTGCCCTGGACGCGGCCTATGAGGGCGCCGGGCTGCAGGGGCAGGGTGACGCCCATGGCCTGGCATACCAGCGCCGACGCCTGCGGCGCGGCGTTGGGCAGAGAGGTGCCGGTGGGGGCTGAGGGGGCTACGCCGGGTGCTGAGGGGGCTACGCCGGGGGTTATAGGGTCTATAGGGCCTATGGGGTTTGCGTTAGCGCCTGTGGGGGCGTTAGCGCCTGTGGGGGCAGCGCCGCCGGCGCCGGGGTCTGTTGAGGGGACTGACTTCAGCGCCAGTTGTTGGGCGGGTTTGGTGGGGGCCCCGCAGCCGGGACAGAAGGCGCCACGGCGCAGGCTGCCGCAGTTGGTGCATTTCTTCAGCTCGTTGCCGCACTGGTCGCAGTACCAGCTGTCGGGCTCTATATCGGCCCCGCAGAAGGGGCAAGGTGTGAGGGATTGCATAGTTTAGGTTCGGTTTGGGGTTCAGTCCACTTCCATGTCCTGGGGTTGGAGGATGTAGAGGCGGTCGGAGGTGAAATCTGGCAGCTTCATTTCGGCGCGGAGGCGTCGGCCCTGGTTGAGGATTACTTTGTCCACATAGTTGCGGGCCTCGCGGGCGTTGGCCCATGAGGCGTCCTTGCATATGATGCGGCGCACAAAGTATTTGAGCATGACGTCGCGGGCCTCGTGGGTGGGGCGCAGGTTGCGCTTGGCCATGATGGCCAGGGCTATCTCCACGAGCTCCTCGGGCAGGTAGTCCTCAAAGGTTATCGAGGTGCCGAAGCGCGATTTGAAGCCGGAGTTGGCGTCCAGGAAGCGCTTCATCTCGCGGGGATATCCGGCGGCGATGCATATGAAGCGGTTGCGGTAGTTCTCCATTATCTGGAGGATTTCAGCCACGGCTTCCTTGCCGAAACCGCCCTCGCCCTCGGTGATGCTGTAGGCCTCGTCGATGAACACTACGCCGCCTATGCCGCGCATCAGGGCGTCATGTGCCTTGGGGGCGGTCTGGCCTATGAAGGGTGCCACGAGGTCCTTGGCGGACAGTTCGATGACCTTGTTGGAGGGCAGCAGGCCCAGGGAGTAGAAGATGTTGCCCATGATGCGGGCCACGGTGGTCTTGCCGGTGCCGGGGTTGCCCAGGAAGAGGTAGTGCGATAGGTTGATGTCGGCCTTCTCGCCGGATATGGCCGCGCGGGCCTGCTGGGCGGTGAGGGTGTCGGCGAGGTCGCGCACGGCTTCCTTGACGGAGCTCAGGCCCTGCAGATGGTTCAGCTGCTCCATTATCCGGTCGATGTCCAGGCGCTTGGGTGCGTCGTAGGGGATGTCGGCGGCTTCGATGGTGAACAAGACGTCGTCGGTGCAGGCGGGGTCGTCGGGGTCGACGCGGTCGGCCTGGCGGTCGGTGGTCTGTTCGAACAGTTTTATGATTGTGCCGGCGTTGCCGAATTTCTCGTCCTTGGCGGTGACCATTTCCTCGATTTTGAGGCGCAGGCGTTTGCAAGCCTCGTCGGTGAGGGTGAATCCGGCTTTTTTGGCCTGGAGCATGTATATATTGTAGAGGTCGTCCACGGAGTAGTCCGGGATGTGGATGCGGTGGGTGAAGCGGCGTTCCAGGCCGTCGTTGGCGTTGCGTATGAACTCGTCAATCTCGGTTTTGTAGCCGGCGATGACGGTTATGAACTGGCCGGCGCGCTCGCTCATGCATGTCATCAGGGCGTTGACGGCTTCCATGCCGTCGGCGTCCTTTGTGCCGGGGGTGCCGACGGGCAGCAGGTTGTATGCCTCGTCCAGGAACAGGATGCCGCCCATGGCGTCGTCGACGGCCTTGCGCATGTTCTTGCCGGCCGAGTTGGCGTAGGAGTCCAGTATGTCCTCCTTCTTGCGTACGATTACATGGTCGGTGGGCAGGACGCCTATGGCCTTGAACACCTGGCCCAGGCGGTTGGCCACGGTGGTCTTGCCGGTGCCGGGGTTGCCGGTGATGATGATGTGGATGTTGTCGACGGAGGCCTTGCCGCGACCGCTTTCGACGCGGCGCTGGTTGAGGCGCACGCGCTTGGCTATGGTCTCGATCTGTTTCTTGACGTCCTCCATGCCGATGAGGTCATCGAACGATGCCAGGATGTCATCGACGCTGCGGCGAGCGTTGTCGTCCTGCAGGTCGGCCATGACCAGGGTGTCCGGCTCGACGGCGCGGCCGGCGCTGCGCTCACGGTCTATGCGGGTGCGCATGCGGCCCTTGGCTTCTTCCAGGATGTTGCGCACGGTGCCGGCGTTGCCGAAACGGTTGCTGCGCGTGGCGTAGACTTTGTCGAAGAACGCGCCCAACTGCTCGTCGATGTCCGGGCCGAGGCGCACGGGGGCGTCGCCTCCGGCGGCCATGTTGCGGAATATCTGTGTCAGTTCCGGGCCGGTATAGTCGCGGAACACAATCTCCTGATTGAATCGGCGGGCCATGCCGGGGTTGGAGCCCATGAAGCGTTTCATCTCCACGGGATAGCCTGCCAGCAGGCACACGAACTTGCCGCGATGGTCCTCGCAGTCCTTCAGCAGGGTGTCGATGGCCTGCTGTCCGTAGGTGTCGTTCTCGCCCTGCCACAGGGAGTAAGCCTCGTCGATGAACAGGACGCCTCCCATGGCGTCGTTGACGGCCTTGCGCACCAGCTTGGGTGTCTCGCCCACGTACTGCGAGACGAGCTTGCCGCGGTCCACCTCCACAAGGTGTCCCGAGGGCAGGGCGCCCATGGCGCTGAGGGCCTCGGCGAACAGGCGTGCCATAGTGGTCTTGCCCGTGCCGGGGTTGCCGGTGAATACAAAGTGGCTCTTGACCGAGCCGGATGCGGCGCTGTCGCCGCCGCGCTTGCGGGCCTCGTCGACGGTCAGGGCTATGCGGCGGATGGCCTCCTTGATGTCCTCCACGCCTACGAATTTGTCGAACTCCTTCATCACGTCGTCGAGGGTCTTGGGCACGAATTCCTTGCCTGTGGCCATATCGGGGGTGACGACGCCCGAGCCCGGATGCTCGCAGTAGTTCAGATAGGTGCGGTAGGCCAGGTTGCAGGCAAAGTGGCCGTAGGTGAACTTGTCGGGGTTGTCGCGCTTCTCGGCGTTGATGATGCGCGACAGTTTGGCGCGCGTTTCGGGTGCCACTGTGCAGTGGAACTCCTCGGCGAGGCGTCGGCAGCAGATTTCGGTGAGGTCGTCGATGGTGGGGGCGGGCACGCGAATCAGTTCCTTGATGCGGGCGCGGGCCGACGAGTTGTTCTCAAAGAATTTCTGCAGATCGTCGTCGCCCAGGAAGATGACCACGGGCCAGTCCGGGTCGGGACCCCATTCGGGGCAGTTCTGCAGCACGCGGTCCAGGTCGCAGATTGAGTCGGCGCGCTCCGAAGGACAGTGCACGTGGGCGTCGTCGATGATGAGGACGTTGCCGCCCACCTTCTTGGCGGTGCCGCGCACGTCCTTGACAAACTCGGCGTACTCAATTGACTTGACCAGGTGGGGGAAGGGCTTCTTGATGATGCCCTCGTCGTAGAGCGCACGGGCCAGGACCTCGGCCACGACGTTCTTGCCGGCGCCGGTGGGGCCGGTGATGGCGAAGCACATGTCCAGGCGCATGTTCACGCCGGCGTTGCGGCCCTGGGCGGCAATGTTGCGGGCGCTGCGCAGAATCTCGGTGATGCGCGCGGCCAGGGCGTCCTTGCCCACCAGGCGGCCCAGGGCTGACGCAGGGGCGGGGGCGGGGTTTGCGCTTGCGCTATCTATAGGCCCTATAGGGTTCGCGTTAGCGGCCTTAGCCTCCAGGACTTTGCCGCACCATTTGCAGTATTTGGCTGAGGGGCGGTTGGGACGCCCGCATGAGTTGCAGTTCATTGGGTTCAGAGTCTGTTGAATGTGAATTCGTGACGCGTGCCCTTGGCGGCGTTGGTATATGTACCGCTGTAGGAGGCGCCTTCCACGGTGCCCGTGTAAGTGGCGATGCTGTTGTCGCTGACGGTCAGGTTGAGCTGGTTGCCGCTCAGTCTGCCGTACACTTGCTGTGTCATGGGCGTCGAATAATTGATGGTCACCGTGCCGGTGAAGGTGTATGCACCGGGCTCGGTCTGTACCAGTTCCATGGTGGCTGTGCGGCCGTGGAATTCGCCGGTGTATTCGCCGGCAACGGTGTCGGGATCCACGTTTTCTACGTATTCCGTGCCGTAGTAGCCGTCCTCGATGTCCGAGACGTTCTTCATCAGGCCTATGCCTATGGCCAGCGTGGCGGCGGTGAGCAGCACCATGCCCAGGGCGGCCTTGCGCATACGGCTCTTCTGAGCCTTGGCCTGGTCGCGGCTGTCGGCAAAGATTGATTCGGGGTTGATGTTGCGGCTGCCGAAGGTGCGGGCCGTCGTGCCGAAGCCCTGGCATACCACATACATCTCGGCCTGCTGGTAGAGGTTATCGTAGGTGGCGCGGTCGGGGATGGCTGTGTCGGACGATATCTTGTACAGCCTGGTAATGAAGTAGATAGCACCGGCTACCACAAGGCCTACGAGCAGCCAGGGGGCAATGCCGCTGATGAGCCCGAATATCCACACGGGCACCCAGTAGCCGACCAGGCCGCCTATGATGGCGCCTATAATGCCGCCCTCGGCCAGACCGGCCAGACCGCAAATGATGGCCAGGATGACGCCTAACACGGCGCCGATGCCCTCAAAGGCCGTCACGATGGTGCGATAACCGTCGCCGAAGCACATGTAGATCATCCATGCCAGCACGCACACCATGGGGATGAGGCAGAATATCATGACCATCGTGCGGGTGCGGGTGAGTGAGCGCCAGGCGCTGTCGCGCTCGGCTACGGTGCCCATCACCTCGCCCTCGGCGCGGCGGCCGCACTGCACGGCGGTGTGGGCGGGGGCATACTGGTCCAGGAAGTTGTAGTAGTCGCGCAGTTTCTCGAACGAGAAGGCCGAGTTGACGTCCTCATGGAAGAACAGTGTGCAGAAGTCGCCCAGGCCGTGGTTTATGAAGCTGTTGCGGTCGTCCTGGCTCAGGGCTTTGACCTCGGCCAGTGTGCTGACGCTCTTTTTGGTGCCTCTGAGGCGGCATACGGGCTTGCGTCCCAACAGGGCAATGACCTTCCACAGGGCCGTCTCCTGGCAGTAGGGGGCCGAGGGGTGGGCCTTGATGTTGGCCTGGATGTCCATAACCTTGCGGATGGCGGCCACGTGGCGGTCCATCTTGCGGGCGGTCATGTACTGCTCCAGGCGGCATGTGCCGGAACCCATCTTCAGCAGCTGGTCCGTGAAGGTGGTGGTCTTGACCACGTGGTTGACCTCGTCCTCAATCTGCTTGGCCAGCTGGTCGGCGCTGTAGGCCTCGCCGCCTTCCTTCATGAAGTAGTCGGCCTTGGGCGATAGGGTGTAGAATATCTGCCAGGCGCGGTCGGCGGCCTTTGAGCCGTGTTCCTTGACAAGCTTGGTGAGCAGGGCGCCCAGCTGGCGGTCATTCTCGTCGGGGCGCACGCTCATCCATGTCTGGAAGTGGTGACGTGTCATGGTCAGGACGGAGAAGTCGGTCAGGCCACGCTCGCGGGCGGCCTTGAGAATCTCGGCGTAGCTGCGCACGGAGTGCCACTTGCCGCGGTCGTCGGCATACTCCACGGTGAAGGGCTTCTTGGGGTCCAGGCGGTAGATGAGGTCGAAGGTGTATTCGTCCGAGCAGGTCTTGATGAGCGAGGGGTAGCTCTGTGCCACCGATGCCCATGAGTCGCTCCAGGTGCGCATGAAGCGCCACAGCAGATGGTCGGGGTCGGAGAGCTCCTTGCAGTAGTCCGAGAGGTTGTCCCACAGTTCGTCGGCCAGCTCCTGCTGGGTGCGTATCTTGTTGTACTTCTTGCCTATGTAGGGCATGTCGCGGTCAATGGCCAGACAGAGCGAGTACAGCTCCGGCAGGCCCTTGGACTTGATGCGTTCCGGGTAGGTCTGCTTGAGTTTCAGGCCGTTGGGGCCCAGCCCGGCCAGGTAGGTGTATATCATGGCGGCCGGGTCGGCCAGTTCTTTGACATAGTTGTTGCGATGGTCCCAGATGGTGATGGCCAGGTCTTTGCGGGCTATGGCCTTGCCCGTGCCGATGCAGATGGGCATGACGGTGTTGTCCAGG
>CANQZK010000125.1 GCA_947628285.1 uncultured Muribaculaceae bacterium | reverse complement strand
CTCAAGAAAGGACCGGGCCCAGCTTGAGGCTCTCAGGATCCCTATTACGTAATCCGTTTGCCGTTTTATGGATTAACTACATTATCACCCATATTTCCGCCCGACGGGCGGCCGGGGGGAGAGGGCCGGATTTAATGTTTTTTCAGGAATGATGCAATTTTATTTTTGATTTTTTGATAATTATGATTACATTTGTTGCAAAATCGAATTATCCAATCATTTATATGAAAAAACTGTTACTACCTATCATTGCCCTGGTGGCCATGTGCCACATGACGGCATCCGCCGCCCAGAGCGTTTACTACTCCCAAGCCGCCAATGATCCCGTGCAGGCTTTGTGGGACGATGAAGTCGCCAAGAACGACATGGTCGCCATCGCTTTCTACGTAAGCGCCGAGAACGCAAGCCAGTTTGCAGGCTCGCAGGTCACCAAGATGACCATCTACAGCGGCGAATCTTTCAACATCGCCAACCCCCAGTATCCCGTCAGCAAGAACATCAACCTGTTCCAGCACGGCGAGATCTACTTCACCTACGAACTGGGCGCCGAGCCCTTCTACACCCAGCGCGCCGACCTCTCGTCCAAGCCCCTGGCCAAGAATGAAATCACACTGACCAAGCCCGTCACCATCCAGGCCGGCAAGGCTTTCTACTGCGGCTTCCGCGGCAACGTCACCGACCCGGGCGACGCCTACATCCCCGTGGACGGCCTCAAATCCGACAACGAGGACTGGGCCTGGTGCGGCAACTGCAAAAACGGCAAGTGGACATGGTTCAACGTCGCTTCTGACTTCGGCAACATCACCGGCGGCATCACCGTCACCGGCGACAAGATGCCCCAGAGCTCCATCATGCCCATCGACATCAGCGTAAGCCAGGGCCTGTTCGCCGGCGAGGACAACAACCTCAAGGTGTACCTGCGCAACATGGGCATCAACAAAATCGAGACCATCGACTTCAGCTGCAAGATAGGTTCCGAAGCCGCCTACACCAACACCGTGCGCCTGGACAAGGCCGCCAACTTCGGCGAGGAATTCATAGCCCTGCTGCCCGGCGTGCCCACCAAATCCGTGGGCCACAACATCCCCGTAGAGTTCAGCATCACCAAGGTGAACGGCACCGACAACCCCTTTGCCAAGAACGTGGTTAAACAGAACGCCGACTGCTACAAGCGCGGCACCGAGTACACCGCCAACCTGCTGGTTGAGGAATGTACCGGCACATGGTGCCAGTGGTGCCCCGGCGGCATTGAATTCATGAACCGCGCCGTCGAGGCCTTTGAGGAAGGCCGCGTAATTCCCATCGCCGCCCACCTGACCCAGAGCACATCCATTGACCCCATGAACTGCTCAACCTACCTCAACTGGGCCAACACCTACAGCGCCGGCTTCCCCACCGCCATCGTAAACCGTCGTCCCGACTTCCGCTTCGTGCCCAACACCGAGTCAATCATCGAGTACGCCATGGAGATGCTTGACGACGTATCCCTCGAGCCCACCTACGCCACCGTAGCCGCCAAGGCAACCCTCTCGGACGACAAGAAGAACGTCAACGCCACCGTCGACGTCACCTTCTCATTCGACATCACCAAGGCCAAATACCGTGTGGCCTTCATCCTCACCGAGGACAACGTAGGCCCCTACGCCCAGACCAACGGCTATGACGCCAAGAACCACATGTTCGGCTGGGAAAAGAAAGGCTCGCCCGTTTCGATGACCTACAACCACGTGGCCCGCTACTACAAGAGCTACCCCGGAATCGAGAACTCGCTGCCCGCCACCATCACCGGCGGCAAGACCATGCAGTACAGCACCTCAATCCCCGCCACCAACGTCGACAACACCGCCAACATGAACCTGGTGGCCATCGTCATGGACATGGAGACCGGCAAGGTCATCAACTCCGTAATGGTGCCCGCATCCAAGTTCACCGGCATCAATGACGTTACCTCCGATGCCGATGCCGACGCTGACGCCGTATACTACAACCTGCAGGGCGTACGCATGCCCGCCGATCAGCTCACCCCCGGCATCTACATCTGCCGCAAGGGCGACAAAGCCACCAAAGTGCTCGTCCGCTGAGCCTGCCCCCGCACATAACCCCTACAGCCCCGCGCCCCACCCGGCACGGGGCTTTTTATTAGGTATGGTACAATAATTCGGGCAAAATTCAGTTATATATGTGTCCTCGCAGCTTCGCGCGGGCCAAACTGAACGAAACCAATCCCATACAATGAACATAATCCGTACACTGCTCTGCGTGATAGCCATCGGCGCACTCGCCGCACCGGCCGTCAACGCTCAGGATAAGAATGAATTCAACCCCATCCAGACCGGCGTGACATCGCTGGGCATCGCACCCGACGCCCGCGGCGCCTCAATGGGCGACCTCGGCGCCGCCACCGACCCCGACGTCAACTCCCAGTTCTGGAACCCCTCGAAATACGCCTTCGCATACTCACGCGCCGCCGTATCGCTCAGCTACACCCCCTGGCTGCGTAAACTGGTCAACGACATCTTCCTGGCCAACCTGGCCGGCTACTGGAAAATCGGCTCGCAGGACAACCAGGCCATCAGCGCATCGCTGCGCTACTTCTCACTGGGCGAAGTCACACAGAACAATCAGGACGGCGGCGCAATACAGTCGCTCAACCCCTACGAAATGTCATTTGACATCGGTTACTCCCGCAAACTCTCCGAGAAATTCTCGATGGGCGTCGTGTTCCGCTACATATACTCCGACCTGGGCTTCAGCGACTCCTACGCCGGCGACCAGTCAACCGGCGCATCGGCCTTCTCGGCCGACATCTCCGGCTACTACACCACCTACCCCATCATCGGCCGCAACGAATGCCAGTGGTCATGGGGCTTCGACATCTCCAACATCGGTACCAAAGTAGCCTACAACGACGGCGAGAACCCCGCCTTCCTGCCCACCAACCTCCGTCTGGGAACATCGTTCACCTTCCCCCTGGCCGACTATCACAACCTGGCCATCAACCTGGACCTCAACAAACTCCTGGTGCCCGCACGTCCCCGCCAGTCCGACTATGACATAGACACCCCCGAGGGCCAGGCCGAATACATCGACGCCCTCACCAACTGGGAAGACATGTCGTCGTTCACCGGCATATTCAAATCATTCTCCGACGCCCCCGGCGGATTCAAAGAAGAGCTGCGCGAGATCATGTGGTCGCTCGGCGCCGAATACTCCTACAACAACCAGTTCTTCCTGCGTGCCGGCTACTTCTACGAGAACGCCATGAAAGGCAATCGCCAGTACTTTGCCGCCGGTGCCGGCTTCTCGCTCAACGTAGTACGTCTGGACGCCTCCTACATGCTGGCCACCGCCCAGTCCTCCCCCCTGGACCAGACCCTGCGCTTCACCCTTACCTTCGACATGGACGGCCTCAAAGACCTCTTCGGCCGCCGCTAAGCAGCAGGCCCGACCCGTCCGACCAACACACCCCACACGCCGCTGCGGCCCCACACCGGGGCTCGTAGCGGCGCTATACATAGCGCCGGCGGCGAAATTCCCCGGAACTCGGACACTTCGCCAATTGAAGGCCTAGGCGGCTAAATTCCCCGGGAATCGGATAATTCATTGATATTTCTCGGTTGCAGGCCCCGTAGGGGCCTCTGAAAACTAGCCCGGGGTTGAACAACCCGGGGTAGGCACCTCCATGAAAATCTCTTTGCCAGGCCCCGTCGTCATAGGCCGACGGCGGCCGAAAGGCCGCATTCGTCGGCCTATGGCACCGGGAGCCGGGCACCCGACCGAAGCCCCGGACTGAATACCATGCTTCGGTAGCTGGCGGCAGGGATGCCGCCCCTCCATGCTGCCCGATTGTCCGGGGCTTCGGTCATCTGGCCCCCCGTCCGGAATTGCGACCCGCACGTTTCGTCGCGAAAACCCGCTGCTGCCACCGATACACCCATAAAAACAAAAGCGAACCCTGATTTTGTCAGGATTCGCCTGTGGAGTACAGCGGACTCGAACCGCTCACCTCGACACTGCCAGTGTCGCGCTCTAGCCAGATGAGCTAGTACCCCGTGGTTTGCGGTGCAAAGGTAGAGCTATTTTTTCATTCCTCCAAATGTTTTTTGCACTTTAATATATTTTTACGTTTATTAATTTTCGTTAGTGAAGTCGTGTCGATTTTTTCTTTTAACTTTGTCAAAAAGTTACTTTTAATCGCAATTATCAATCTTTTTTCATGCTTGCCATGTTGAGTATCAGACACCTATGCGTTTCTTTGCTGGCGCTGACATGCTTTTTGTGCATCGCCCCGGAGGCGTACGCCACTCAGCCCGCCGACTCGGTTACGGTCGGCGCCGCCCGCATTGACCAATACCTGCCGCTGCTGAAGGGCAAGCGTATCGGTCTGTTCTCCAATCATACCGGCATGGTGGGCGACAAGCACTCGCTGGACCTCATGTTGGAGAACGGCCTGAACGTGGTGACGCTGATGTCGCCCGAACACGGCTTCCGAGGCACCGCCGATGCCGGCGAGCATGTAGGCAGCTCTGTCGACGCTCAGACGGGCATCCCCATCGCATCACTCTACGACGGCAAGCGCCGCGGCCTGGCTCCGGGCGTCATTGACAGTCTGGACGTGATAGTCTGCGACATTCAGGACGTGGGCCTGCGCTACTATACATATTATTGCACCATGCTCCAGCTTATGAACGATGCCGCCGCAGCGGGCAAGGAGTTCGTGGTGCTGGACCGCCCCAACCCCAACGGCATGTACGTGGACGGCCCCATCCTGGACATGAAATACGAATCCGGCGTGGGCAGCCTGCCCATCCCCGTAGTGCACGGCATGACGCTGGGCGAGCTGGCGCTGATGGTCAACGGCGAGGGCTGGCTCAAGGAAGGCCGCAAGGTGCAGCTGGAGGTGGTGCCCTGTCTGAACTACACCCATGCCACACGCTACCGCCTGCCGGTGGCGCCGTCGCCCAACCTGCGCACCATGCGCGCCATCTACCTCTACCCGGCCATGTGCTACTTTGAGGGCACCCCGGTGAGCCTGGGCCGCGGCACCGACGCGCCCTTCGAGGTCTACGGCCATCCCGCCTACCGCGGGGGCGACTATGACTTCACGCCGCAGAGCGTGCCCGGCGCCAAGAATCCGCCGCTGCTGGGCCGTCTGTGCCACGGCCGCGACCTGCGTTCGCTGCCCGAGGAGGACGCCATTGCCGGCGGCGTGGACCTCAGCTACATCATCGACGCCTACCGCAACACCGGCCTGCCCGCCGAGAAATTCTTCACCTCCTTCTTTGAGAAACTCATAGGCCGCGGCGACATCCGCCGCATGATAATCGAGGGCATGCCCGCCGACAAAATCAAACAAACCTGGGCCGACGATGTCGCCTCCTTCCGCCGTCAGCGCACCCCCTACCTTCTGTACCCCGAACAATGAGCCTCCCCGTCATAGTCATACTCACCATAGCCGGCTACTTCGGCGTGCTGATGTTGGTATCGTTCCTGGCCTCGCGCGGCTCGGACAACGCCACCTTCTTCACCGGCAACCGCCGTGCGCCCTGGCCCGTAGTGGCCTTCGCCACCATCGGCGCGGCCATATCCGGCGTCACCTTCATCTCAGTGCCAGGCATGGTGGCCGGCAAGGGCTATGCCTACCTGCAGATGGTATTGGGCTTCATCGTGGGCTACCTGCTGATAGCCTTCGTGCTGGTGCCGCTGTTCTACCGCCGCAACTTGGTGACTATCTACGGCTTCCTGGAGGAGCGCTTCGGTCTGCGGTCCTACCGCAGCGGCGCGTGGATATTCTTCGTATCCAAGATGTTGGGCGCATCGGTGCGCTTCTTTGTAGTGTGCGCCGTGCTGCAGCTTTTGGTGTTCGGGCCGTTGGGCATCCCGTTCACGTTCAACGTCATCGTCACCATCGCCCTGATATGGCTCTACACCGTGCAGGGCGGCGTCAAGACCGTCATCTGGACCGACACGCTGAAGAGCTTCTGCCTGATCATGTCCGTGGTGCTGTGCATCTACTTCATATCCCGCAACTTAGGCATGGGCGCCGCCGAGACCGTCCGCGCCGTGGCCGACCACCACACATCGCGCATGTTCTTCTTTGACGACCCCAAGAGCGCCCAATACTTCTGGAAACAATTCATCGCCGGCGTGTTCATGGCCATAGCCACCACCGGACTGGACCAGGACATGATGCAGCGCAACCTGGCCTGCCGCGACTCCCGCCAGTCGCAGAAGAACATGATAGTCAGCTCGGTAATGCAGTTCTTCGTCATCGCGCTTTTCCTGATTCTGGGCACGCTGCTGGTGATGTTCGTCGAGCGCACCTCCACGCCCATGCCCGAGAAGACCGACGAGCTGTTCGGCCTTGTGGCCACGCACCCGTCCATGCCCGTCATTGTGGGCGTGCTCTTCGTGTTGGGGCTTGTCTCGGCGGCCTACTCGGCAGCCGGCTCGGCGCTGACCTCGCTAACCACATCCTTCACCGTCGACATCCTTGGCGCCCACCGCACCGCCGACGACGCCCGCCTGACCCGCACACGCCGGCGCGTCCACGTGGCCATGTCGGCCATAATGGGCGCCGTCATCATAGCCTTCTACTACCTGAGCGAGGAGGACGCCATATCGGCCGTCTACACCCT
>CANQZK010000124.1 GCA_947628285.1 uncultured Muribaculaceae bacterium | reverse complement strand
TAAAAAAGTTGAATCGGCAACTTTTTCAAGCTGCCGATTCAACTTTTTTAGGGTTTTTATTATCCCGAACTCACGTTGTTAGCCATATAGGCCCTATTGCGCCAACGGAATCTCTATTCTGAAGGTGGACCCGTGGCCGGGGGTGCTTGATTTCACAAAGATATTGCCCCGGTGGTACTGGTTGATGATGCGCTTGGCCAGGGTCAGGCCCAGGCCCCAGCCGCGTTTCTTGGTGGTGAAGCCGGCGTTGAACACGCTCTTGAAGTTCTTGCGCGCTATGCCCTTGCCGGTGTCGGTGACCTCGATGTAGGCCATGCCGCGGTCGGCACCGGTGACGATGTCTATTGAGCCGGCTCCGGCCATTGCGTCCACGGCGTTCTTGATGAGGTTCTCCATGACCCACTCAAACAGCGGCGGGCAGGCCATCACGGGCAAGGGGCTGTCATAGAGGTCGGTGCTGAGCTTGATGCGCCCGGAGATGCGCGATGCCATGTAGGTGGCGGCGTTGCCCACGATTGAGTTGACGTCGGCGGCCGACATCTGGGGCACGGAGCCGATTTTGGAGAAGCGTGATGCGATAGTGCTCAGGCGGTTGACGTCCTTGTTCATCTCGCTGACGGTAGCGTGGTCCACGCCCATCTCCGGCAGCAGCTCCATCCAGGCCATCAGCGACGATATGGGCGTGCCCAACTGGTGGGCGGTCTCCTTTGAAAGACCCACCCACACCTTGTTCTGCTCGGCGCGCTTGGTCGAAAGCACGGCAAAGTAGACCACGAACACAAAGGCCAGCATGACGCCGATGACCACGTAGGGGTAGAGGCTCAGGCGCTTGAGCAGGATGGAATCCTCGTAATATAGGTATTGGCGCGGGGCTGATTCGGAGTCGATGACGATGACGTTGGGCGTCTCGCGGAGCTCCTCGTACTTGGCCTGCAGGTAGGCGCTGTTGGTGGGGCTGAGGGCTATGGGGTTGAGGGTATCGACCGGCTCGGGCAGCTCGAAGTTGCGGTATTGCAGAATGTTGGCGTCAGTGTCGGTGAGCAGCACCGGGATGGTGGTGTTGCTCTCGATGATGCGCAGCAGGAAGTCGATGTCGACGGGCGCGGCAGCGTCGGCCGTG
Organism: uncultured Muribaculaceae bacterium; assembly: GCA_947628285.1. GTDB lineage: Bacteria > Bacteroidota > Bacteroidia > Bacteroidales > Muribaculaceae > CAG-873. The sequence continues at coordinate 5,525 of CANQZK010000124.1, read as the reverse complement.
GCCGAGCGGATAATCTGGCGCGTGGCGTCGGCCCAGATTTCCATGCGCACGCGCTCCTGGGCCGAAAGGTCGCGCATCAGGCCGGTGGATATGTACAGGAAGGTGGCGACAACGGCCGCGGCGGTGACTAAGAAGGCCACCTTGCCGTACTGTCGCAGCGGGGGAATCTTCATCACTTTTCGGGCTCTTCGGGGGTGACGCGGGTGGCCTTGATCAGCTCCAGGCGGTTGGCCGATTTGCGCATGATGTCAAACCGGAGGTCGCCTAACATGACGGTCTCGCCCTGGGCGGGGAAGGTGCCGGTGGAGTGCAGTATGTAGCCGGCCAGGGTCTGATAGTCGTCATCCTCGGGGATATCGAGGTCAAACTGCTCGTTGATGTTGGCTATTTCGCAGCGGCCGGAGAACTCGTAGACGCCCGGGGCGACCTCGCGGGCGGTCAGGCCGGACTTGTCGTGCTCGTCCTGGATATCGCCGAAGATTTCCTCCACCAGGTCCTCGAGCGAAATGAGGCCGGCGGTGCCGCCGAACTCGTCGATGACTATGGCCATTGAGCGCTTCTGCTGCAGCAGGCGGCGCATCATCTTGTTGGCCAGCAGGTTCTCCGGGGCGAACAGCACGGGCTTGATGCGTTCCTTCCAGTCGACATCGGGCGTGAACAGTTCGCTGACGTGGATGTAACCGAGGATGTTGTCAATGTCGCGGCGGAACACGATAATCTTGGAGCGGCCCGAGCGGGTGAACAGCTCGGACAGTTCGTCGCGGCCGGTGGTGTCGATGTTGACGGCCACAATCTCGTTGCGCGGGGTCATGCAGTCGCGCAGATGGGTGGTGGAGAAGTCCAGGGCGTTCTGGAAAATCTTGACCTCGCTCTCCACCTCGTGATGCTCCTCCTCCATTGAGTCGATGTTTTCCTCGATGAAGTCGTTGAGCTCACCCACTGACAGCGGGTGCAGGTGCGAGTTGCCGGATTTGATGCCGAAAATGCGCATCAGCAGCTTGGAGATGGCCGTCGAGAACCAGGATATGGGGTAGAACAGGATGTAGAAGCAGAAAACGGGCAGCGAAAAGACCTTAAGCGAGCTGTTGGGGTTGATGCGGAAGGTTGTCTTGGGGATGAACTCGCCGGTGAAGAGAATCACGATGGTTGAAATGATGGTCTGGGCGATGAGCACCAGGGCTTCCGAGTGAATCCATCCGGCCAGCCAGGGTTCAAGCAGGGCGGCGGCGCCCATACCGTAGATAACCAGCATGATGTTGTTGCCCACCAGGATGCTGGAGATGAAGAATTCGCTGTCGGCATAGAAGCGGTTTATGATGCGCGAAATCAGGCCGCCGCGAGCCACGTCCAGGCGGGTGCGGACGCTGTCGGCGGTGACATAGGCTATCTCGACGCCGGAGAACAGGGCCGAGAACATCAGCGAGACTACTGTGAGTATGATCCAGGTGGAGTAATCCATTTATCAGGTCAGAGTTATTAGGTCAGAGTTATAAGGTTTGTTGGCGGGTGGGGGCGAGGCGGAGTCCGTTGGGGGCGTCGGGGGGGGGACGGGCGTTGAGGCGGTCGCGCTCGGATGCGCGCACGGGGGCCGAGCGGCGTCCGCGCACTGGCTGTGCGGACGCCGCTGAGTCAGTCGCGGCGGTATCGGCCGGAGCCGTCGTGGCGGCGCCCTGGCGGGCACGCTCCACGGGCAGGATGGCGGTGGGATTGTTGACGGTGTAGGCCGTCATGTTCTGGTTGGATTCAAAGCCGTAGCCCTCGATTATGCGGTCGGCGCGGACAATGTGGATGAATGAGTCGCTGTACACGCGTGAGCGGGCCTGGTCCCAAAACAGCTGTTGGGTCAGGAAGCTGTCGCGGGCGGTGTTGATCATCTTGACGTGGCCGTCAAGCTGCCACAGGCGGCGGTTGCTCAGGTAGATGGCCGAGTCGCAGGTGATGTTGGCGTCGGGCTGCAGGCGCTCGTCGTACTGCTGCATGTGCAGGCCGGAAGGGAAGCGCCAGTGGGGCTCGCGGGCCTCGTCGTAGATTTCCCAGACGGGGGCCGAGATGTGGTAGCGGGTGTAGCCGGAGTCGGATATGAAGGTTTCGACGTCGGTGGTGGTCATGGTGGGCACGCGCTCCACATCGGAAGCGTTGGCCACGTAGGATTTGCGTTCCTCGCCGCATGACCAGGCCACGGCGGCCGCCGTCAGGGCCGTAATCAGCGCAGGCAGATGTCGCATTCCGCACTTCATGTCCCGGCGCCGAGGCTGATTAGTATATCTTGTTCTTGAGGAACCAGACCTCATTGAAGTTCACGCCCAGGGTGATGTTGAGGTAGTCCTCCTTGATGAGCGATGCGGGGTAGGCCTGGCGGTGGAGCCAGCCCACGGTGAGGCTGATTGTGGTCTTGAAGCCGGGCACGGGCAGGCCCAGACCGACTGAGGCGCCGTACTCGCGCACGTTGTTGCCGCGCACCACCAGGTAGTCACGGTCGTAGAACGCGCCGGCGCGGTATTCGATGCGGCGCAGGTAGGAGCCGCGCAGCGAGGGGCGGTACTGTCCGCCCACGGCCAATTTGTAGCGGTCGGCCAGGACGTTCTTCTCGCCGTTGTACTTGCACTTTGACCAGGGCTGCCAGGTGAAGTCGGCCTCCAGCATCAGGCGGTTGCCTATGTTGGCGTTGATGCCGGCGCCGTATGAGTCGGCCAGGCTGTAGAGGTCCTTGAGCTTGAAATTGTCGGTCTCCTTGGGCTTGGACTGCTCCATGTCGGTATCGTAGTAGTACGTCTTGGTGCGGCCCAACAGTTGCTTGCCGGGGGTGAAGGCCAGACCGATGGTGTAGGCGTTGGCGCCGGCTTCGAGGGTGTACTGCAGGCCGGCGGAAATGCGGAAGTCGCGCACGCGCAGCTCGCGTTCATAAAGGCTGGTGGCGCCGGAGTTGGTGATGGCGTAGGTATCGTTGATGGTGTGTCCGAACAGGTAGGCGGCGTTCACACCTATGTTAAGGCCCTTGACAATCTTGGCGCCCAGGCCCAGGTAGAGCTGGTTGATGCTGCCGGAGCCCTGACGGGATGCGAAGCCGTGGTTGATGTCGTTGCCGAAGGCGTAGCCCACCGACGAGAAGGGCAGCAGGCCCACGGACATGCCCAGGCGTTTGCTCAGCGGGAATTGCATGGTCACGTAGCCCAGGCCGCCGCCGTCGTGGCTCTCGGATGTGGTGGTGCCGTTGACGGTCTCGGACGTCCACAGGTTGGTGAAGTTGATGCCCATGTCGAACAGGAAGGTGAGCGAGTCGACGCGCGCGTATGAGGCGGGGTTCATGACATTGATTTGCCGGCCCGAGTTCATGGCGTAGCCGATACCGCCCATGGCCTGCTGTGCGGCCGAGGCGTTGTCGCTCAGGATACCGTATCCGAAACGCGAGTAGGGGGTCATGGTGCCGTTCTGGGCAGTGAGCGCTGCGGCGCCGATGACGATGGCGGCTATCAGGGCCGCGAGTCTATTGATTTTCATTATAGTTGAGTATTCGGTTAAGGCCTGTGAGCACCAGGTTGGGCTCGACGATGGCCGGCGATGATATGTAGGGCAGAACCAGGTCGGCCGAGCCGCCGGTGAGGATAGTCACGGCGTCCGGTCCCAGGCAGTGGCGGTAGTACTGGATTTCGCCGACGACGCCGCGGATGGCGCCGGCGCGCATGGCGGTGGCGGTGTCGTAGCCCCATCGGGGGCAGTCGCCGTCGGTCTCCACCAGGGGCAGGGCGCTGGTGAAGTGGTTCAGGGCCTCCAGGCGCACGAATATGCCGGGGGCTATGTTGCCGCCGGCAAAGTGAGCGTCGGCGGTGACGACATCGTAGGTGATGGCCGTGCCCATGTCCACGGTCAGTACGGTGCGTCCCGGGGCCAGGGCGGCGGCTCCGCAGGCTGCTGCCAGACGGTCGGCACCTAAGGTGGCGGGCGTGCGGTAGTCCACGGTCAGCGGCACCGGGGTGTCGGCGCCCAGACGTATGTAGCGCACGGCCAGCGGAGCCAGCAGGTCGTCGGCCATGCGGCGCAGCTCGGGGTCGCGGCGGCAAACCGAGCAGAATATCGCGGCGTCGACGGTGCGCCCGGCCATGAGGGCGGGAATCTCGTCCACGGGGCAGGTGCGTACATCCGTCATGCGGTCGTCCTCCCAGAGGGCCACCTTGGTGGATGAATTGCCTTCGTCGATAGTCAACTTGGTTGTCATAGGGCGCAAAATTACAAATTAATCATGAATTATGAGCCTTATGACGACCATGTTTTATAATTTTAATAATTCTTATAAGTTGTGAACGTGTTATTTCACCACTAACAGGTAGTAGTTTTTCTTGCCTTTCTGCAGCAGGATGTAGCGGTCGTTGAGCAGCCAGTCCGTGGTGGCGGGGGCGTAGGCGTCGGCTACTTTCTCCTTGTTGAGCATCACGCCGCCTTGCTGTACCAGCTTGCGGAGTTCGCCCTTGGAACCGAAGAATTTGGCCTTGTCCACAACCAATTCGGCCAGCGGAGTGCCGGCTTCGATGTCGGCGCGGCTGATTTCAAAGGTGGGCACGCCCTCGAATACGGACAGCAGGGTGGCCTCGTCCAGACGGCGCAGGATGTCGGCGGTGTTGTTGCTGAACAGAATCTGCGATGCCTCCACGGCGGCCTCATAGTCGGCGGCGCTGTGCACCATGGTGGTGATTTCGCGGGCCAGACGCTTCTGCAGGGGACGTGCGCCGGGGTTTTCCTTCTGCTGCGCCACCAGGTCCTCGATTTCCTCGCGGGTCAGCTCGGTGAATATCTTGATGTATTTCTCGGCGTCGGCGTCGGATACGTTGAGCCAGAACTGGTAGAACTTGTAGGGCGAAGTGTAGCGGGGGTCGAGCCATACGTTGCCGCTCTCGGTCTTGCCGAACTTGCCGCCGTCGGCCTTGGTGATCAGGGGGCAGGTCAGGGCGAATGCCTCGCCGCCCTCGGTGCGGCGAATCAGTTCGGTGCCGGTGGTGATGTTGCCCCACTGGTCCGAGCCGCCAAGCTGCAGACGGCAGCCTTTCTCGCGGTACAGGTGCAGGAAGTCGTAGCCCTGGCACAGCTGGTAGGAGAATTCGGTGAAGGACATGCCCTCGCCCGACTCGCCGGAAAGACGCTTCTTGACGGAGTCCTTGGCCATCATGTAGTTGACGGTAATGAGCTTGCCTACGTCGCGGATGAAGTCAAGGAAGGTGAAGTTCTTCATCCAGTCATAGTTGTTGACCATCTCGGCGGCGTTGGGGGCGTCGCTGTCAAAGTCAAGGAATTTGCGCAGCTGGTTCTTGATGGCTTCCTGGTTGTGGCGCAGGGTGGCCTCGTCCAGCAGCTTGCGTTCCTGGCTCTTCATGGAGGGGTCGCCTATCATGCCGGTGGCGCCGCCTACCAGTGCGATGGGCTTGTGGCCGGCGCGCTGGAAGTGCTTGAGCATCATCACGCCCACCAGGTGGCCTATATGGAGTGAATCGGCCGTGGGGTCGATGCCCAGGTAGGCCGTTGTCATTTCTTTTTGG
>CANQZK010000123.1 GCA_947628285.1 uncultured Muribaculaceae bacterium | reverse complement strand
GAGAACGCCGCCACCCACGGCATCGACCTGGAGAAATTCCCCCGCATACAGGACTACCTCGTGGCCGCCTTCATGGGTCAAGTCCCCAAAATCGAATTCGACCTCTACCGGCATTAGGATGGGCGCCCGGATGAGCGGCAGTTATATTTTACAATCCAATACCCGGTCTTATTACTGCCGGAGCGCTCTATCCATCCGGCTGCTTTCATGTTGGAGATAATTTTCTTTACGCCGTTCTCGGTTATGCCGATCTTCCCGGCAAGTTCAAGGCGAGTGAGGCGTGGATTGTCTGCGAGAAGTCTCAATATGGACAGTTCTGATTTATTGGGTACTTTATTGTGTATTTTATCGGGTACTTCCGCTTTTATGTTATTTTGAACGGGGGTGTTGCCATAAGGGTAATGCGGCAGGTTCGGGGCGAGGGTCAGTGCCGGAGGTACCAGTCGTAGAGGAGGCGGATGCCGTCGGGGAGTTCTACTTTGTGGTGCCAGCCCAGGGAGTGGAGTTTGCTGACGTCGCAGAGTTTGCGCATGGTGCCGTCGGGCTTGGTTGCGTCCCAGCATATGCGGCCTTGGAATCCGACGGTGCGGCGGATGAGTTCGGCCAGCTCGGCGATGGGCAGTTCCAGGCCGGTGCCTATGTTTATATGTGTGTTGCGCACGTCGGTACCGTCGCCGCGCACGTCGGCGAATGATACGTTCAGAAGCATGTGCACGGAGGCGTCGGCCATGTCCTCGCTCCACAGGAATTCGCGCAGGGGACGGCCTGAGCCCCAGAGGTCCAGCCGGTCGGGCCGGATGCCGAATGTGGCCAGTGCCTCGGTGATTGCGGCTTCCGAGGCTGTGGCGGCATCGAGCCCGGGCACGGGACGGCGGGCCAGGTCGGCACGCAGGGCGTCGAAGTCGGCGGCGGAGAGGAGTTTGGCCAGGTGCATCTTGCGGATCATGGCCGGCAGCACGTGGCTGTTGACGAGGTCGAAGTTGTCGTTGGGGCCGTAGAGGTTGGTGGGCATGACGGCGATGTAGTCGGTGCCGTACTGCAGGTTGAGCGATTCGCACAGCTTCAGGCCGGCTATCTTGGCTATGGCGTAGGGCTCGTTGGTGTATTCGAGGGGCGATGTGAGCAGGGCGTCCTCGGTGATGGGCTGGGGTGCCTCGCGGGGATAGATGCAGGTAGAGCCCAGGAAGAGGAGCTTCTGTACGCCGTGGCGCCAGGCCTCGCCTATGACGTTCTGCTGTATCTGCAGGTTCTGATAGATGAAGTCGGCGCGGTAGACGGAGTTGGCCATGATGCCGCCTACGTGAGCGGCGGCCAGGACGACGGCCTTGGGCTGCTCGCGGTCAAAGAACTGGCGCACGGCGGCGCCATCCAGCAGGTCGAGCTCGGCGTGTGTGCGGCCCACAAGGTTGGTGTAGCCGCGCTGCAGCAGGTTGTTCCAGATGGCCGAGCCTACCAGGCCGCGGTGGCCGGCCACGTATATCTTGTCTGTCTTGGCTATCATAAGAGCTTGTTTAAAAATAAATGTTAACGGTAGGGCTGTCAGTCGTCGAGCAGATTTGTGTCTGTGATGAGGGAGTTATGGGGCTCCATAACGACCGAAGAGCAGACGCAAAGATGCCGGCGACTGGCAGCTTTGCAGTATTATTCCTTAAAATTGATAACGTATCGTCCATATATAATGCAAACAATGTTAAAGTTGATGAGCCTGCTTGTCCGGTAAAAGTTACTGTGGTCTCGCATATCTTGGCCGCTTTTTGCCTTGTTCGTCAGTCGTGTACATCAAGTACACTCCTTCCTCACAAGACAAAAATCGGCTCAAGATATGCGACCCTACCGTTAACATTTATTATTAAACAAGCTCTAATCCTTTTTCTCGGGCTATCAGGGCCATGTCATGGTCGGTCATAATCTCGATGAGGCGGTCGAACGATGTCGAGCGGGGATTCCAGCCCAGTTCGCGGCGGGCTTTCTCGGGGTTGCCCAAAAGCTGTTCCACCTCGGCGGGGCGGAAGAAGCGGGGGTCCACTTCGACGAGCACGCGGCCGGTGGCGCGGTCGATGCCTTTCTCGTCCAGGCCCTCGCCCTGCCATTCCAGTTCTATGCCGGTGCGGCTGAAGGCCTTGGTGGTGAACTCGCGCACGGTGTGATACTCGCCGGTGGCAATGACGTAGTCGTCGGGCCGCTCCTGCTGGAGGATGAGCCACATGCACTCCACGTAATCGCGGGCGTATCCCCAGTCGCGCAGGGCGTTGAGGTTGCCCAGGTAGAGTTTGTCCTGCAGGCCGTAGTTGATGCGTGCGGCGGCCAGGGTAATCTTGCGGGTGACGAAGTTCTCGCCGCGGCGCTCGCTCTCGTGGTTGAACAGGATGCCGTTGGCGGTGAACATGCCGTAGCTCTCGCGGTAGTTCTTCATTATCCAGAAGGCGTAGAGCTTGGCCACGGAGTAGGGCGAGCGCGGGTGGAAGGGGGTCGTCTCGGACTGGGGCACTTCCTGCACCTTGCCGAACAGCTCAGATGTCGATGCCTGGTAGATGCGGCATTTTTTCTCGAATCCGAGGATGCGGACGGCCTCGAGCAGGCGCAGCACGCCCAGGGCGTCGGTATCGGCGGTGTATTCAGGCACGTCGAACGATACCTTGACGTGGCTCTGAGCGGCCAGGTTGTAGATTTCGTCGGGCTTGACCTCGCCGATTATGCGGATGAGCGATGACGAGTCGGTCATGTCGCCGTAGTGGAGGTTGAGCAGGCGGCGGCGGCGCATGTCGCGCACCCATTCGTCGAGGTAGAGGTGCTCGATGCGGCCGGTGTTGAACGATGAGCTGCGGCGGATTATGCCGTGCACGTCGTATCCTTTTTCAAGCAGAAACTCGGCCAGGAACGAGCCGTCCTGTCCGGTGATACCTGTTATGAGAGCTGTAGGCATAGCTTATGTTTTTCTGTGGGGGATGCTGTGTTATGTTGAGTTACGGAGGGCGGAGGGTAGGGCGGCGGCTCAGTACTTGGCCATCTTGATGCGGGCCAGCTCGCGTTTGTCGTCGCGCTCCTTGATGCTCTGGCGTTTGTCGTATTCCTTCTTGCCGCGGGCCACGCCGATGACCACCTTGGCGTAGCCGCGCTCGCTGATGAACATGCGCAGGGGCACGATGGTGTAGCCCGAAGCCTCCGTGGCGCGGGCTATCTGGGTGATTTCCTTGCGGTTGAGCAGCAGCTTGCGGTCGCGCCGCTCGCCGTGGTTATTGTATGTGCCGTAGAAGTACTCGGCTATGTACATGTTCTTGACCCACACCTCGCCGTTGTTGACGTAGCAGAAGGTGTCGACCAGCGAGGCCTTGCCCAGGCGCACCGACTTGATTTCGGTTCCCGTCAGGACTATGCCGGCGGTGTAGGTGTCGGTTATCTCATAGTCGAATGTGGCGCGGCGGTTCTTTATATTGACCTCTTTGAATTTCATTTTGGATGTAGCCATGGCAGTGCAGCTTAAGAGGGTGTTTCATAAAATATGATAAATTCTAACGAGCATATTGTGAGGCATTTCAGGCTTTTGAGGATGGAGTGATGCGGGCATCACGACTAACGAAAAAAAACTGAAATGACCATAATATGCGAAGCATCAATTTCTGTTTTTACATTATTCATTAAACTGTTTTTAGAATTTAACAGATTTTGTGAAACACCCTCTTACATGACAATAAGCGACAGAAGGCCGGTGAGCGCCATGGGGATGGCGATGGTGGCGATGCCGGCCAGCAGCAGGAAGCTCATGGCATTGTCCTGGCGCACACCCATGTAGGGGATGGCCTTGAACACGATGAGCAGGCTGATCAGCGGCAGGAAGTGGATGACGGTCAGTGTGGCCGGGACTATGTTGGCGATGATCTGGAACAGTCCGGCCACGCCTATCATGTACAGGGTCAAAGTGTTGACCTTGGTGAGGTTGAGCGTGCCGTCCACATGCGCGCCCAGGGTCATGCCCATGACTATGCGGGCTATGAAGCAGGCGGCGAACATGGCGCCCGCCACGGCTATGGCCATCTCGAAGGCCATGAACACCGTCCGGCCCGAGTCATAGAACAGCGGCGCGAACTCGCTCAGCGCCGTTATGCCTATCCAGGGATAGAAGCCCTTGCGCTGGATTTCGTCAGGCGGCACGGAGGCCTCTGAAATGTCCTCCCAGCCGCGTGTGGGCGACAGAACTAACTGGAGTATTTGTCGGATATATTGCCACATGATGTGAATACGTAGATGCTATTTTTGAAAAGTGACTACAAAGATATGAAATATTTTATTAAATTTGCACCGCAAAAATAAAATTAGTCATGATAAATACAATTCTTTCCATAGCCGGCAAGCCCGGTCTGTTCAAACTGGTGAGCCGTGGCCGCAACATGCTCATCGTAGAGTCGCTCTCAACCGGAAAACGTATGCCGGCCTACAGCCATGACAAGGTTATCTCGCTGGCCGACATCGCCATTTACACCACCGGCGAGGACAAGCCCCTGGGCGAGGTCTTTGAGCTGGTCAAGGCCAAGAACGACTGCAAGCCCGTGGATATCAAGGCGCTGGGCGACGACAAGGCCGTGCGCGAGTACTTCGGCATCATCCTGCCCGAGTTTGACAACGAGCGCGTCTACACCACCGACATCCGCAAGCTGCTGATGTGGTACAACGCCCTGCTGGCAGCCGGCATCACCGAGTTTGTGGCCCCCGCCGCAACTGAGGATGAAGCCCCCGCCGCCGCCGAGGAAGCTCCCGCCGAGAAATAAGAAAAATCAGCCATAAAAAACGCAGGCCGCTCCGAAAAAAAAGAGCGGCCTGTGTTTTTAGGGGGGCCGGACAGGATTATTTCAATGTGCCGGCTTCGGCTTCCTGAATCATCTGCTTGTCGGCGGTGATGTAGATTTCCACACGACGGTTCTGAGCGCGGCCTGCGGCAGTCTCGTTTGAAGCGATATAGTCGGCCATAGGTACGCCCTTGGCAGTCAGACGGGTAGCGCTTACGCCCTTATTGGCAAGGAACGAGAGCACGGCCTCGGCGCGCTGGTTGGACAGCTTCTCGTTAACGGCATATGAGCCGGTATTGTCCGTGAAGCCCAGAATCTGCACGTCGGTGTTGGGGTTGGCCACCAGCGACTGTGCGAAGCGGGTCAGGTCGGCCTGAGCCTGGGGGTTGAGGGTGTATTTGCCGGTGGGGAACAGGATGCCGCCTTCAAAGGTCACCTTGATGGCCTGCAGACCGTTCTGGTCGGTTGTCTTTTCAACTTTGGCCTGATTGGCAAGCTGCTCCTCGAGCTCCTTCTGCTGCTTGTCCATCTTGTGGCCGATGAGGGTGCCTGCGCCTGCGCCGACGGCTGCGCCGATGGCAGCGCCGATACCTGCACCCTTGCCGCCGCCTATGAGGGCGCCGATGCCTGCGCCTACGCCGGCACCGCTGCCGCCGCCTATGAGGGCGCCTTTACCTGTATTGGTCATTGACGAGCAACCGCTGCCTACGAGTAAAGTACCGCAGATGAGCGCGATGCAACTGATTTTCAAAAGTTTCATAATTAGTTATGGTTTGAATGAGTAAAAGAACTTTACAAAGATACAAATATTCGATTAATATAGTTTGGTGTTTTTGGATATTTTATGCTAAATTTGCAAAAAAAACAGGCCGACGGCTTAAAGTCTCTGAGCTCTTAAACTATCCAATACAAAAACACCATGTCAGCTAAAAGCGGCAAACCGTTTTCGAACAAATCACTCGTCATAGCCCACCTGGGCGCACTGCTGTGCGTGCTTATGTGGGCTATTTCATTCGTTTCCACCAAGATGCTCCTCAACGAGGAGATGCAGCCGGTGGAGATTTACATCTATCGTTTCACGCTGGCCTATCTGCTCATTGTGCTCGTCAAGCGCGAGCGGTGGCTGTGCAGTACGTGGATGGACGAGGGGCTGATGCTGCTCTGCGGCCTGCTGGCAGGCTCAATCTACTTCCTGGCCGAGAACTTCGCCCTGACCTATACGCTGACATCCAACGTGTCGCTGCTTACGTCTACCTCGCCGCTCATCACGGCCATGATAATCGGTTTCTGGTACCGCAGCGAGCGCCCCGGCAAGGGCATGATAGCCGGCTCGCTGGTGGCCTTCATTGGCGTGGGCTGCGTGATATTCAACAGCAGCTTTGCGCTGGAAATCAACCCGTTGGGCGATATGCTGGCCATCCTGGCATCCTTCAGCTGGGCCTTCTACAGCATCATCCTGCGCAAGCTCAGCGCCCGCTATTCGGTGTGGTTCCTCACGCGCAAGACCTTCTTCTACGGCGTCATCACCGCCTTGCCCTTCCTGCTGGTGGAGACGCCCCGCTTCACCTTCATCGAGGCCGTGACCAACCGCGTGGTGCTCAGCAACGTCGTGTTCCTGGGCCTGGGCGCATCGCTGGTGGCCTACCTGCTGTGGGGCGAGACTGTCAAGAAACTTGGTGCCGTCAAGGCCAATAATTATATGTATCTGCAGCCCATCTTCACCATGGCCGTGTCCGTATTGTTCCTGCACGAGGCCCTCACCTTTGTGGGCTGCCTGGGCTGCGCCATGATTCTGTTGGGTCTGTGGCTGGGCGATTATCTGACCCGACGGTATTCCACTTCAACGAAATAACGAAAAGACTATGAGCTTGTTTAATAATAAATGTTAACGGTAGGGTCGCATATCTTGAGCCGATTTTTGTCTTGTGAGGAAGGAGTGTA
>CANQZK010000122.1 GCA_947628285.1 uncultured Muribaculaceae bacterium | reverse complement strand
GCGGCAAACCGCCTTACGGACGTTACGCCAATACACAACGGCAACAGACCGCCGCGCCGCTTCACCTGCGGCAAACCGCCTTGCGGACGTTACGCCAATACACAGCGGCAACAGGACGCCACCCCACTTCACCTGCGACAAACCGCCTGACGGACGTTACGCCGGGTACCATCTTTACCGGCGCCGTTGGTGGTGTGGGTTCTTTTGTTTATCTTTGCGGATAAATATTATTGTTATGTGGAAGGAAATTTATGATAAGTTTTACCCGGCGGGTGCGCTGAGGGATATTCTGGAAAAACATTCGCGGTCGGTGGCTGAGCTTGCTATATATATTAATAATGTGAAAGGGCTGGGGCTTGACCCTGTTCAAATAGAGGAGGCGGCCATGCTGCATGATATCGGGATATTCCTGACGGACGCGGCCGGGATTCAGTGTTTCGGCTCGGAGCCTTATCTGCGTCACGGCGTCCTGGGCGCAGACTTGCTGCGGCGCGAGGGCGCGCCGGAATGGGCTGCCCGAGTAGCAGAGCGTCACACGGGCGCGGGAATAACTCCTCAGGACATTGCCGAAATGAACCTGCCTCTGCCGACCGACCGCGACCTCATGCCCCGGACTCTGCTGGAGCGTCTGATCTGTTACAGCGACAAATTTTACAGCAAAAGCGGGGATATGCAGCGCAAATCGCCTGAGCGGGTGCGGGCCTCGATGGCACGCCACTCAGCGGCGACACTGGAGCGCTTCGAGGAGTTAGATGCACAATTCGGACAATAGCCCCGGCAGTTAAAACCGCTGTAAATCGGACAGTTGCACACGTGAAAATGCAGCTGTCCGATTTGTGTTATACTCTGTCCGATTTGTGCTTGTGACCGCGACGGCGTGTTTGTAACTTTGCATCACAAACATAAAACATACCACCGATACCGTGAAATACATACTGACGATTCTCTTAGCTATAATGCTGTCCGCAGCTAACCCGGCCGCCGCCCTGAAGGGTGCCGGCGCTTACTATGGCACCAACTATACCGTGCCTTTCGCGCACGCATACCGCGCGCTGGACCGCCTGGGCGTGGACCACAAGCAGGCAATCGACCGGGATGTCTACCACATGTCGCGAATGGGGCTGAATGCTTTCCGCCTGCACCTGTGGGACGTGGAGCTGAGCGACGCTCAGGGCAACCTGCTGCAGAACGACCATCTGGACCTTTTGGATTATCTGATTGCGCAGCTTGAGCGACGCGGCATAAGCATCATCCTGACGGCGCAGACCAACTTCGGCAACGGCTATCCCGAGCGCAACACCGACCCAAACGGAGCCTTCAGCTACGATTATGAAAAGTGCCGCGTGCACGACGAGCCCGCCGCCCAGGCAGCCCAGGCCAACTATCTGGACATGTTGGTGCGCCATGTAAACCCCTATACTTCAAAATCATACGCCGCCGACCCTTCAATCATAGCAATTGAAATCAACAACGAACCCTGCCACAGCGGCACCGACGCTGAAATCACCGCCTACGTGGACCGCATGGCCGACACACTGCGCAAGGCCGGCTGGGACAGGGACATATTATATAATGTATCGCACAACCTGTGGCACACCCGCGCCTTCTACGATGCGAACATCGACGGCACCACCTACCAGTGGTATCCCACAGGGCTGGTACACGGGAGCCGCCGCAAAGGCAACTTCCTGCCCGTGCTTGACAACTACGCCATACCCTTCGACACCATAGACGGTTACGGCTCCAAGAGCAGGGTGATATACGAATTCGACCCCGCCGACGTGCTGGACACCTACCTCTTTCCGGCCGCAGCGAGGACATTCCGCAAAGCCGGCTTTGAATGGATGACCCAGTTTGCCTACGACCCCATAGACATGGCGGCGTACAACACTGAATACCAGACGCATTACCTCAACCTTGCCTACACACCCGGCAAGGCAATAGGCATGAAGATAGCCGCCGAAGTGGTGCGCGACGTCCCTCTCGGGGCCGATTTCGGCACCTATCCTGCGGACACCGTGTTCGGCAACTTCACCGCAAGCGCCCGCCGCAACCTGGCCATGCTCAACGACGGCACCCGCTACTTCAACACCAACAACACCACCGACCGCCCCAAGGATTTCGACCGCCTGACCGAAATAGCCGGCACGGGCTCATCGCCCCTGGTGAGGACCGACGGCACCGGCGCATATTTCATTGACCGCATAGGGGATGGAATGTGGCGACTGGAGGTTATGCCCGACGTGGTGATTGTGTCCGACCCCTTTGCCAAGCCCTCGCTCAGCGAGCGCAAGGCGCTCATCCTGCCGGACTCAATCCGGATGGCCGTAAACCTGCCCGGAATGGCTCGGAAAGCTTACCTGCGCAAAATTGCAGACAACACAATATCAGAGATTTGCCCTGCGGATGGGTTTACCATTGCCCCGGGCACATATCTGTTAGGCATAGACAGCCGCAAGATGGCCGCAGCGGACGCCGGCAAGCCCTTCGGGCCCTCTGGCCGATGGACACTCGGCGAGTCCGTTCTGCCCGCCCCGTCCCTTGACGACATCACCGTAGTACACACCGCCGCCCCTATGCACCGTCTGCCCGCGCCGCTGACCGTAACGACCTTCGCCGCCGCCCCCGCCGCCATAGATTCCGTGATGCTCTATCCCGCCGAGGTCAACTTCTGGAACGACAACAACCGCATATACCGCCTGCCCAAGACAGGCAAGAACACATACAGCATAGAATTGGGCACGACCGAAATAGGTAAGAAAGATTGTTTCAGGTATAATCTGGTCGTGTACAGCGACGGGCGAGCAGTCACCTACCCCGGGGGCATTGAAGGCACCCCGATGGACTGGGACTTTGGTCCTGGCGACAATCATCCCGGCTACTACACCACGACGATTGCCGCGCCCGATGCTCCCGTGGCACTGCTGCGTGCCGCGCCCGACGCCCACACCGAGCTGAACACCATCCCCGAGACATGGCGGGGAATCTCATTCGGCTACACCGACGCCGGCCCGATAGCCGAGAGCTCCCTGCGCCTGCATAAGGCCGCCGGCGCCGACACCGAACTGATGGTGCTGAGCACCTATGTAGGCAACATCATGGCCGGCTACGGCTCCGCCCCGGCCCACCGGACGCTGAAACTGCGCACCGGCCGCATCGAGGGCATCGACAGCGTCAGCGTCGGCCTGGTGACCCGCGACGGCTTCACCTACTCAGCCACAGTCCCCGTCACCGCAGGAAGCACCGCCGCAGTCGACCTCTCCGGCCTGACCCTTGACGACACCCTGCTGACCCCGACGCCCTACCCCTCCTTCCTGTCGCAGCGCTTCACACCGGATGCCGGCACGGCCATGCCCTTCAGCGTCGCCGACATCGAGAAGGTGGTCATCAGCGTCCCCGCCCGTCCGCAGGAGGCCACACTTGACCTCATGGGCATATGGCTGGAGTGACCCGGGCCGACACATTAATATATAGCAAACACTAATAAACCAAACCAATAAACCAACCATGAAATTTAACTTAGCAACAACCATCCGCACAGCCATGCGCGGGGCCGTGCTTGCCCTGGCGGCAGCCTTGGCACTGCCCGCCGCCGCACAGGCCCAACGCACAGTCAGCGGCACCGTTGTCGACGAGACCGACGAGCCGCTCATCGGCGTCTCGGTGACCGTGCCCGGCCACAACGCCGGCATCACCACCGACATCGACGGCAACTACCGCATCACCCTGCCCGCGGGCGCCACGACACTGTCGTTTGCCTACGTGGGCTACAACACCGAGACCGTCACCGTCACCTCCGACGTCATCAACGTCAAGCTCACACCCTCGTCGCAGGCCCTTCAGGAGATGGTTGTGATAGGTTACGGCACACAGAAGAAGAGCGACCTCACCGGCTCCGTGGCCACCGTCAGCGACAAAGACTTCAACAAAGGCGTCATCTCGTCGCCCGAAGAGTTGGTCAACGGCAAGATAGCCGGCGTGCAGATCACCAACTCAGGCGGCTCGCCCAACTCATCCAGCACCATCCGCGTGCGTGGCGGCGCCTCGCTCAACGCATCGAACGACCCTCTGATTGTCCTTGACGGCGTGCCCCTGGAAGTGGGCGGCGGCATCACCGGCTCAAGCAACTTCCTGAGCCTGATCAACCCCAACGACATCGAGAGCATGACCATCCTCAAGGACGCCTCGTCCACGGCCATCTACGGTTCACGCGCATCCAACGGCGTCATCATCATCACCACCAAGAAAGGCAGCGGCGAGGGCGTCAAGGTGTCATTCAGCACCACAAACTCCGTATCGCACAAGACCCGCACCGTCAAGTCGCTCACGCCCGACCAGTTCCGCGACGCCGTGGCACAGTTCGGCACCCCCGCCCAGCTTGCACTCCTGGGCCGCGAGAACACCGACTGGAACGACGAAATCTTCCGGACAGCCTTCGGCACCGACAACAGCCTGGCCGTATCCGGCCGCGCCGCATCCTGGCTGCCCTTCCGCGTATCAGCCGGCGCCATGTACCAGGACGGTATCCTGCACACCGACAACGCCACCCGCTACACCGCCAACCTCAACCTGACCCCCAGCTTCTTCGACGACCATCTGCGCGTCAACCTCAGCGGCAAAGGCACCTATGCCAAGAACCGCTTCGCCAACACCGGCGCCATCTGGAACGCCGGCGCCTATGACCCCACCCAGCCCGTCTACGGCACCTACGGCCCCGACGGCAACCAACTGATCTTCGCCGACGGCTCGCCTCTGTTCGGCGGATTCCATGAGACCGTGGACAACGTAGGCGGCCCCGCCCAGGGCGCCCTGGCCAACCCCGTGGCCATGCTCATGCTGCAGAACGACCGCTCACACGTATGGCGCTTTGTAGGCAACATCGACCTTGACTACCGCCTGCATCCGCTGCCCGACCTGCGCCTGCACCTCACCGGCGGCTACGACTACTCGCGCGGCAAACGCAAAGTAGACGTCTTCAAGAACTCATTCTCCGGCTTCAACTCCGGCGGCTACCACTACGAACAGGGCCCCCAGAAGAACGTCAACCGTCTGCTCACCGCCTACGCCAACTACAACAAGGACTTCGACGCCATCAACTCGACCGTCGATGCCACCATCGGTTACGACTACCAGTACTGGAGCAACAAAGGCCCCGCCTATCCCACCTTCAACGACGCCGGCGACCAGACCAACATGACCACCGCCTGGGACGACCGCCACACACTGCTCTCCTACTACGGCCGTCTCAACTACGCCTATGACAGCCGCTACCTGCTCACCGCCACCTTCCGCCGCGACGGCTCCAGCCGCTTCGCCAAGCACAACCGCTGGGGCACATTCCCCTCCGTGGCCCTGGCATGGCGCATCTCCAACGAGAAATTCTGGGAAGGCATCAGCCACGTGATGAACGATCTGAAGCTGCGCGCCTCCTACGGCGTCACCGGCCAGCAGGACGGCATCTCCAACTACGGCTACATCCCCAACTACACCGGCTCGCTCGAGGGCGCCTACTACCCCATCGACGGCATCTGGCGTCCCACCTACCGCCCCGAAGCCTACAACGACAACCTCAAGTGGGAGACCACCAAGAGCTGGAACTTCGGCCTTGACTTCGGCTTCCTGACCAACCGTTTCACCGGCAGCGTAGAATACTACACCCGCCGCACCGAGGACCTTCTGGCCACCGTGCCCGTCCCCGCCGGCATCAACTTTGACAAGACCATGCTCATGAACGTGGGCAACGTATCGAGCAAGGGCGTCGAAATCACCCTCAACGCCAACATCATCGATACCCCTGACTGGCAGTGGAACGCCACCTTCAACGCCACCTGGCTTGAAAACAAAATCACCAACCTCAATCTGGTGCCCGGCCAGGACGACTCCGACACCTTCGTGGGCTACATGGAATCCACCCCCATCCAGGTCTACAAGGCCGGCTACGCGCCCCGCACCTTCAAGCTTTACAAGCAGATCTACGACCAGGCCACCGGCCGCCCCATCGAGGGCCTCTACGCCGACCTCAACGGCGACGGCGTCATCAACGACGACGACAAATACTACGGCCACACCTCGTCGCCCGACTGGATTCTGGGCCTGAGCACATCGCTGCGCTGGAAAAAGTGGACCCTGAGCACCTCGCTGCGCGCGCAGATAGGCAACTACGTCTACAACGGCGCACAGGCCAACATGGGCGCATGGGAGTGCACCAGCTGGAGCGCCGGTTCGGTCAACAACCTGGCAGCCAGCTTCCTGGACACCAGCTTCCGTTACCGCCAGTACCCCACCGACCACTATCTGGAGAACGCCTCGTTCCTGAAGATGGACAACCTGCAGCTGAGCTACAACTTCGGCCGCGTATACCGCTCGCTTGACCTCCACGTATCGGCCATGGTGCAGAACGTGTTCACCTGGACCAAATACAGCGGCGTCGACCCCGAAAACGCCTGGGGCATAGACAACTCCACCTATCCCCGTCCCCGCACATTCTCACTCACACTCGGACTTAACTTCTAAACCGGACACAGACACAACATGAACAAGATATATATCCTCGTGGCCCTGGCCATGACCTTCATACTGGGCTCCTGCACCGACGACCTGGACCAGAAGCCCACCATCGGCACCAACGCCGACAACGTCTACTCCACCGTGGACGGCTACAAGTCGGTACTGGCCAAAATCTACGGCTCATACTCGCTGGTAGGCCAGGAGCGCGCCGGCAAACCCGACCTGAGCAGCAACAAGGGGCAGGACCTGCTGCGCAACCTCTTCAACATGCAGCAGGCCGCTACC
>CANQZK010000121.1 GCA_947628285.1 uncultured Muribaculaceae bacterium | reverse complement strand
AAGAAAATCAGCGACTTGATGAAAAATCTCACCAAATCGCTGAAATATTACGTGTATTATCTTCCGAATTATGGGTTGATGTATTTCTGGACCATGCGCAGCATTTTGGCAGCGTCGGTCTTGGCGGCCTCGGGCTCGTTGCGGTCATAGGAACGGAGTTTGCCGATGATGCCGTCAATCATGGCCGGGGCGAACACGTCGTGCTCCTGGAACACCGCGCGGGCGCGGTCAAGACAGTCGGCCGAGCCCTCGCAGTCCACAGGCAGCGAGTCGAGCTGCTGCAGGCGGCCGGCATTGGCCTCGTCATGGATATTTACGTCCACGTAGGTGCGGTCGGCAATCTCCAGGGCCTTGTCGGCGGGCATTTCCAGGCCGTGACGCAGGGCAACGGCCAGACCGGCCAACAGCTGGTATACGTCGGCTGTACCGTCGGCCGAGCGTATCTCCACGGTCTGCTTCATCGTCGGGTCGACCCACTCGGGCGTAGGCTCGCCGTTGACGGCCTCGCACATATCGGCCTTTGAAGTCCAGCCCAGCGGCACGCGCACCAGCACCGAGCGGTTGCGGTCGCCCCAGCATACGTTTGTGGGCGCCTCCTGATGGGGCACCAGACGGAAGTAGCTTGTGGGGTTGGTGTTGCCGAATGCGGTCAGGGCCGGAGCCAACAGCATCAGGCCGGCTATGGCGCGGCGGGCCTCCTCGCTGATACGGCGGTCGGCGTCCAGCATGTGGTTGTGGCCGTCGGCCACCAGACGCATGTGGATGTGCAGGCCCGAGCCGGCCTTGCCCGTCGTGATTTTGGGCGCGAAGGTCACGTCCAGACCCTCGCGGAAGGCCTGATTGCGGATTACCCACTTGGCCAGCATGAGCTGGTCGGCGGCGTCGCGGGCATCGACGGGCAGGAACTCTATCTCGTTCTGCTCATAGATGGTGCCGTTGAGCGTGAAGTTGCCCACCTCAGAGTGGCCGTACTTTATCTGACCGCCCGTCTGTGCTATCAGGTGCATGCAGCGGGTGCGGAAGTCATTGAATTTGGCAAAGGGTGCGCTCTCGTGATAGCCCTTCTGGTCCGTGGCGGTGAAGCGGCCGGGGTCCTCGGCTATGACGTAGTACTCTAACTCGCCCATGGCCTGGAAAGTCAGGCCGGTGGCGCGGGTCAGTTCCTCGCAGGCCTTGCGCAGGGTGTGTTCGGGCGACGACTCAAGCAGCCGGCCGTCCTTGTCGCAGTAGCTGCAGAGCATCGTCACGGTGGGGATGGGCGCAAAGGGGTCCACGAAGGCCGTGCTGTAACGGGGCAGGACGTAGAGGTCGCTGCTGCCGGCGCTGATGAAGGGGAAGAGCGACGAGCCGTCCACACGCTCGCCCAAGGTAAGGATTGTCTCCAGATAGTCCAGGTCGTTGATCACGAAGTTCAACGTCTTCAGGCGGCCGTCGGCGGCCGGGTACATGAAGTTGACCATCTGTATGTCATTATCGGTGATGTAGCGCACGATGTCGTCGCGCGTGAACTCGGTGTGCGGCTTCTCCAGCGCACGTTCCAGCTCATTCTTGCTGAGTGCTAAATTATGTTTACTCATAGTATATAAATTGTTAGGCAGCCCAAATATAGTCATAAAACAAACGCAGAGCGCCTGCAGTGTCCACAATTAACAAACAATAACAATCGCGGCGCCCCCTAAGGCCTTGCCGCATTTTCAAAATTTTATCAAAAAAACACGTATAACTGCTATAAAACATAAATCAAAATATGGTTTTGGGTACTAAAATATATTAAATTTGCAGGGTAATTACCTAACATTGTCATTAGCCATGAAAATCAAACGCCTGCTGCTGGGCGACGAAGCCTTTGCCCTGGGAGCTCTTGACGCCGGACTCTCGGGAGCCTATGCTTACCCCGGCACGCCATCGACTGAAATAACCGAATTTGTCCAGAATCACCCGCTGACGGCTGAGCGCGGCATCCACAGCCACTGGTCGTCAAATGAGAAGACCGCCTATGAGGAAGCCCTGGGCATGTCCTACTGCGGACGCCGCTCATATGTGGCCATGAAGCACGTGGGCATCAACGTGGCCGCCGACCCCATGGTCAACTCGGCCATGACCGGCGCCAACGGCGGCATGATTGTCGTTGCCGCCGACGACCCCTCGATGCACTCGTCGCAGAACGAGCAGGACTCGCGTTTCTACGCCCGTTTCGCCATGATTCCCGCCCTGGAGCCCTCCAACCAGCAGGAGGCTTATGACATGGCCGCCTACGGTTTCGACCTCTCCGAGCGTCTGCGCCTGCCCGTGATGATGCGCCTGGTGACACGCCTGTCGCACTCCCGCGGCGTAGTGGAATGTGCCCCTGAGGCACGCGAGCAGAACCCCGTGCACTTCCCCGACGACGAACGCCGCTGGGTGCTCATGCCCGTCAACTCCAAGGTACGCTACCTCCAGCTCATCGACGACTATGCCCGCGCCGAGCAGGAAGCCGAGAACTCGCCCTACAACATCACCGTGCCCGGCACCGACCGCCGTCTGGGCATCATCACATCAGGCATCGCCTTCAACTACCTCAACGAGGCCTTCGGCGGCAAATGCCCCTTCACCGTGCTGAAAATATCGCAGTATCCCCTGCCCCGCCGCCGCATCGCCGAGCTGTGCGACGCCGTCGACACCGTAGTGGTGGTTGAGGAAGGCCAGCCCTTCATCGAGGAGCAGCTGCGCGGCCTGCTGGACCGCGGTGTCAAAGTCCGCGGCAAGCTGGACGGCACCCTGCCCCGCACCGGCGAGCTCAACCCCGACGCCGTCATCGACGCCTTTGCCGGCCTCTGCCCCGACATCATGCCCGCACGCAAGCCCGTGGCCGAAGTACCTGTGGAGGTTGTACGCCGTCGTCCGCCGGCCCTGTGCCAGGGCTGCGGCCACCGCGACGTGTACCACGCACTCATCGACACGCTCAAGAAGTATGAGAAACCCCGCGTATTCGGCGATATAGGCTGCTACACCCTGGGCTGGCTCTCGCCCTTCAACGCCATCGACACCACCGTGGACATGGGCGCCTCAATCACCATGGCCAAAGGCGCAGCCGACGCAGGCGTGCACCCCTCCGTGGCCATCATTGGCGACTCCACCTTCACCCACTCCGGCATGACCGGCCTGCTCGACGCCATCAACGAGGACTCCGACGTGCTCATCATCATCTCCGACAACTTCACCACCGGCATGACCGGCGGTCAGGACTCCCAGGGCACCGGCAAACTGGTGGAAATCTGTCTGGGTCTGGGCGCCAACCCGGACCATCTGGTGACCATCGACTCCCTGCCCAAGAACTATGAGGACATGAAGGAACTGTTCACACAGGAGATTAATCACCACGGCTGCTCGATAGTCATCTCGCAGCGCGAATGTATACAAACCGCCCGACGTCACGCGTCGGAAAAATCCAAGAAACAATGAAAACTGACATCATACTGGCCGGCGTGGGCGGCCAAGGCATCCTCTCCATCGCCACGATTTTAGGCGCCGCCGCCCTTGAAGGCGGCCTGTGGCTCAAACAGGCCGAAGTGCACGGCATGAGCCAGCGCGGCGGCGACGTGCAGTCAAACCTGCGTCTTTCAACCGACCCCATCCACAGCGACCTCATCCCTCTGGGCGGCGCCGACCTCATCGTGTCGCTTGAGCCCATGGAGGCCCTGCGCTATCTGCCCTGGCTCAGCCCCACAGGCTGGATCGTGACATCCACAGCGCCCTTCAACAACATCCCCGACTATCCCGCCGAGGAGGCTCTCCGCGCCGAGCTGGAACGCCAGCCCCGCATCGTGGCCTTCGATATGGACGAACTGGCCCGCAAAGAGGCCTCGCCCCGCGCATCCAACATGGTGCTTCTCGGAGCCGCATCGCCCTTCATCGACCTCACGGTCGAAGCCATCGAAAACGGCATCCGCACCGTATTCGGCCCCAAAGGCGAGAAAATTGTCATGTCCAACATCATGGCCTTCGCCGCCGGACGCAACAAGAGTATGTCATTGACCCGCTGAGCCTATGTTTCCCATAACCGATAACCAACTGGACGGCGCCCTGGCTCATCTGGGCCTGTCAAGCCTGTCAGGCGCCACCATACGCCAGATTGTGGCACTGAGCGAAATGCTCGAACAGCAGGCCGAGGACCCCTGCGTACACCTTGAACTGGGCAACCCCGGCATACCCGCCTCGCAGACCGGCATAGACGCCGAATGCGACGCCCTGCGCAAGGGCGTGGCCGGTCAGTACCCCAACATCTCCGGCATCGCGCCCCTGAAGGACGCCGGCAGCCGCTTCGTCAAGGCCTTCCTGGACATCGACATCCCCGGCGGATGCATAATCCCCACCGTAGGCTCCATGCAGGGCACATTCACCAATATGACCCTGCTGGCCCACCGCGACCCGGCCCGCGACACCATGCTGTTCATCTACCCCGGCTTCCCCGCACAGACTCTCCAGGCTCACGTCAACGGCATGAAAATCCGCTCGTTTGACCTCTTTGCCTACCGCGGCGAGGAACTGGAGCGCAAGCTGGACGAGGTGCTCTCGGCCGGCGATATCACAGGCATGATATACAGCAACCCCAACAACCCCGCCTGGACCAACTTCACCGAGGACGAACTCCGCATCATTGGCCGCGCCGCCACCAAGTATGATGTAGTGGTGCTTGAGGACCACGCCTACATGGGCATGGACTACCGCACCGACCTGTCGCAGCCCGGCCGCGCACCCTTCGTGCCCACCGTGGCCCGTTACACCGATAATTATGTGCTGTTCCTCTCAGCCTCCAAAATCTTCAGCTACGCCGGACAGCGCATCGCCCTGGCCTGCATATCGCCCCGCCTGGCCTGCCGCCCCTTCCCGGCGCTGAAGGAATTCTTCGGGCAGGAAAGCTATCTGAACGCATACATCTTCGGCGTGCTCTACTGCATGTCGTCCGGCACGGCCCACTCGGCACAGTATGCGCTGGCCGCCATGATGAACGCCGCCGTGGACGGCAAGCTGGACTTTGTGCACATCAACAGCGAATACTCGCGCCGCGCCATGCGCACCAAGGAGCTGTTCATGCGCAACGGCTTCAACCTGGTGTACGAACGCGACGCCGACGGCCGCCCCATCGGCGACGGATTCTTCTTCACCGTCCGCTACGGCGACATGGACTGCGAACGCCTCCAGCGCGAACTCATGCGCTACGGCATAGCCACCATAGCGCTCAACAACACCGGCAGCTCGCAGCAGGGCGTCCGCGTGTGCGTATCGCGCATCATCACCGACGACCATTTCGATACCCTGGGCAAACGCCTCAAACAGTTCGACCATGACCACCGCAGCTAAATACATGACTGCCGACGAGGCCGTCCGGCTCATCAAGTCGGGCGACCACGTCTATATCCAGGGCAGCACCTCCATCCCGGAAGTCCTGGTCGAGGCCATGGCACGTCGCGGCGACGAACTGCGCAGCGTAACGCTCTACTCCGGTTTCGCCGTCGCCAAAGGACCCGCCCCGTACTGCCGCCCCGAGTACAAGGACTCGTTCCTGGTCGACTCGTTCTTTGTCAACAACGCCACCCGCGACTGGATAGCCCGCGGCTACGGCGCCACCACACCGCGCTTCCTGGGCGAAGTCCCCTCCATGTTCCGCGACGGCACCTGGCCCCTTGACGTGGCCCTGATCAACTGCTCGCTGCCCGACAAGGACGGCTACGTATCCTTCGGCGTATCGGCCGACGTGGCCACCTCCGCCGTCGAGTGTGCCCCCGTGGTCATCGCCCAGATCAACAAGGCCATGCCCTTCTCATACGGCGACCCGGTCATCCACATCTCCAAGCTTGCCGCAGCCGTCGAAGTCGACGATCCTCTGGTTGAAGTCCCCACGCCCGTCCCCACACCCGCCGAGGTCAGCATAGGCAACCACATAGCCGAGTACATCCCCGACGGTGCCACGCTGCAGATCGGCGTCGGCGGCATCCCCAACGCCGTGCTCCACGCCCTGCGCGACCATAAGCACCTGGGCGTGCACACCGAGGCCCTCACCGACGGCCTGCTGCCTCTGATGGAATCAGGCGTCATCGACAACTCGCTCAAGGCCGTACTCCCCGGCAAGTCCGTAGCCTCGTTGGCACTGGGCTCGCGCCGCCTGTACGACTTCATGGACTACAACGACTCCCTGGTGTTCAAGGACGTAGCCTGGACCAATGACCCCTTCATCATAGGCCGCAACCCCAACGTCGTATCCATCAACTCCTGCATAGAGATTGACCTCACCGGCCAGATTTGCGCCGACTCGATCGGCGAACGCGTCTTCTCCGGCATAGGCGGCCAGCACGACTTTGTCTACGGCTCATCACGCAGCCAGGGCGGCAAATCGTTCATCGCCATGCTCTCAACCACCGCCAAGGGCATCAGTAAAATCAAACCCGTGCTGACCCCGGGCGCCGGCGTAGTAACCACCCGCTTCCAGGCCCAGTACATCGCCACGGAATACGGCATAGTGGACCTGCGCGGACGCAACCTGGCCGAGCGTGCCCGCCTGCTCATATCCATAGCCCATCCCGCCGAGCGCGAGAACCTGGAACGAGCCGCCGCCGAACGCTTCGGCTACTCCTTCCTCCGTCTCAAACCCTGACCCGGCCCTCCCCACAAAAAACGCCCGTTTTGCGGGCGTTTTTTTGTTGATATACCACATGATGTGATTGATTATTCCGGGACAGCGGATTTTTTCCGGTTGATGATGAGGGCTTAGTTAAGCTATAAAATCCCACAAATCGACGTAATATTTGAGCGCCGAGACGAAAAAAATCGTCTCGGCGTTTGATTTTT
>CANQZK010000120.1 GCA_947628285.1 uncultured Muribaculaceae bacterium | reverse complement strand
CACTCCTTCCTCACAAGACAAAAATCGACTCAAGATATGCGACCCTGCCGTCAACATTTATTATTAAACAAGCTCTTTTATCGAATCGGATTATGAAGTATGTGAATGAAATTTTGAATTCGGCTGATGGCGTTATGGGGTTCCATAACAACTGAAGTCGGATTCGAAAGTTCGCCGCAGAGTTCATGAGGCGATACATTAAATAAATTCGAACACATACTTATAATGTTAGATGAATTGAAGTCTATGACGGTGTAGCCCCACAGGCCGGTGTAGAGGCCGACGGGCACGCGGCGGCCGTCGCGACAGCGGCGGTAGGCCTCGAAGGGCAGCTCGTCCGTGAAGGTGTGCCCGTCGGGCAGGCGCAGACGCAGGTGGTAGGTGTTGTAGTGGCCGGCGGGCACTTGACGGTTGCGCCCTACCCGCCGGTAGCGTGTGCGCTCCTCGGTAAAGTGCCCGTCCACGACGGCCCGGACGGTGCGGCGGGTGTCCGGGCGCTCCACGGCGAAATTCGACACCGTGACGGCGGCAAAGACGGCCGAGCCGACCACCAGCACATGCGCCACGCAGCAGGCAGCCACGGGCCACCGCAGCAAGCGGCGCCAGCGCGGCCCGATTACGGGCGCCGTGGCGCCGGCCACAAGCACGGCCGCGCCCACCGGAAGCCACAGGGGCATGAACATGCGCCCGCAACATGCGACACCCGCGGCAATCATGAAAATGACCGCTATCGACAAGACCGCTATCACTACATTGCGCATAATCGGGTGCAAAATTAATACAATTTTTGCATAATCGGCAAAACATGACTAAATTTGCACCGTCAAAGAAAGTCAGTGACTTCGACGACAGGTTTACCAACTAACAATTTCTTAAAAAAGCATCTTTTCCTTATGGGAGGTTTTTTTGGAGTTGCATCGAAACGCGAATGCCGTACCGACCTGTTCTACGGTGTCGATTACAACTCCCACATGGGCACCCGCCGTGCGGGTCTGGCCACCTACGACAGTGCCGAAGGCCGGTTCTGCCGCTCGATCCACTCGCTTGAGAGCACCTATTTCCGCACCAAATTCGAGAGTGAGCTGACCAAATTCAAAGGTCACATAGGCATAGGCATAATCAGCGACACCGACCCGCAGCCAATCATCATCAATTCACATCTGGGCAAATACGCCATAGTGACAGTGGCCAAGATATGCAATATCGAGGCCCTGGAGCGCGAGCTTATAGACAGCGGCGTACACTTCGGCGAACTCAGCTCCGGCACCACCAACCAGACCGAAATGGTGGCGCTGCTCATCAACCGGGGCAAGACATTCGTCGACG
Organism: uncultured Muribaculaceae bacterium; assembly: GCA_947628285.1. Taxonomy (GTDB): domain Bacteria; phylum Bacteroidota; class Bacteroidia; order Bacteroidales; family Muribaculaceae; genus CAG-873. The sequence continues at coordinate 5,544 of CANQZK010000120.1, read as the reverse complement.
GCATCGAGAACGTATTCGCCCGCATCGAAGGCTCATGCTCGATGCTCATCCTGACCGAGAACAGCGTCATAGCCGCACGCGACAAACTGGGCCGCACGCCCATAGTGCTGGGCCGCAAGGACGGAGCCTACGCCGTGACATCGGAAAGCACAGCCTTCCCCAATCTGGATTATGAACACGTGCGCGACCTGGGCCCGGGCGAGATAGTGGAATTCGACGCCGAGGGCGAGCGCCAGCTCCGCGCACCCGGCAATGAAATGCAGATATGCTCGTTCCTGTGGGCCTACTACGGCTTCCCGACCTCAAGCTACGAGGGCCGCAACGTGGAGGAAGTGCGCTTCGCCATGGGACACGAGATGGGCAGCAAGGACGAGACCGAGGTGGACTGCGCCTGCGGTATCCCCGACTCCGGCGTGGGCATGGCCCTGGGCTACGCCGCCGGCAAGGGCGTGCCCTACCACCGCTGCATATGCAAATACACGCCCACATGGCCGCGCAGCTTCACCCCCAGCGAGAAAAGCATGCGCAACCTTGTGGCCAAGATGAAACTCATACCCAACGCGGCCATGCTGCGCGGCAAGCGCGCCCTGTTCTGCGACGACTCCATCGTGCGCGGCACACAGCTCAACGACAACGTGCAGACGCTCTACGATTGCGGAGCCCGCGAGGTGCACATGCGCATCGCATCGCCCCCGCTGGTCTACGGCTGCCGCTACATAGGCTTCACATCCTCCAAATCGGACATGGAACTGCTGACCCGACGCATCATAGGCGAGCTGGAGGGCGATCCCAATGCCAACCTGGAGGAATACACCCGTACCGACTCGCCCAAATACTGCGCCATGGTCGAAAAAATCCGTGAGCGCTTCGGCCTGACATCGCTCAAATTCAACTCCATCGAGACGCTGGTCAAGGCCATCGGCCTGCCCAAATGTCAGGTGTGCACCCACTGTTTCGACGGTTCGAGCCACTTCTAATCCCCGCCGAAGATCTCGTCGAGCGACACTCCGATGTGACGCTCTGTTTTGTCAATCAGCACTTTGCGTGCGGCGCGTGCCCATCGGGCGCCATTGCATGAGGCCTCGTTCTCAAGCATGGACAGCGCCTGCCACAGGCACACCGCACCGGACACAAACTTGAGCACGCCCCACTGGGGCCCCGTAACAACGCCCTCCACCAACGCCGCCAGCGTCAGGAGGGCGTAAGTTTTTGCCAGAGTGCCCAGGGCGTGGCCCAGGCGGGCCGAATTGAATTTGAGCTTCTCGCGCAGCCGCGCCGCATCAGGGACATCGCCCTCGGCCAGACGCCGACGGATACGACGAGCCAGACGGCGTGCCGTCACGACATCGGCCACAACGAAGGCCGTACACACCACCCCGTGGGGAAGCGCCGGCCCGACAACGGCCCAGAGCCACGCCCCGGCCGAACTAAGAATCATTTTGTAGTTCATAAGACTTGAATTTTGGTACGTGGCAAAATTACAATAAATGTTGTAATTTTGCAAATTTCGGGCGTAAAAAAACGCCGCAACGGCGGGCGTTGCGGCGTTTGTGGTTGGGACGTCGGGATTAGCGGACTACTACGGTGCGGGAGGCGGTGGCGGCGAGGGTGGCGCAGCTCACTACGTAGAAGCCGGGGGTCAGGGGCAGGGACACGGCCGCGTCAACGTTGCGGCTGTAGAGGCTCACTCCGGCGGCGTTGCAGACGCTCACCAGGGCGGGGGCGGCGGGGGTCACTGTCAGGATGCTGTCGGCCACGGAGAGGGTAAAGAGTTCCTCGGCACGATCGGCGCCGTCAACGGTCACGTCCTTGATGCCGCTGTACTTCGCGGGCAGGGTGACGAAGGCCCACTGGCGATGCGTGGGGGCGTCGGCGGCATAGTCCCATACGCCCACGTTGGCGCCGGCCGAGCTGTTCTCGCCTTCGAGGTCGAAGCCCTTGACACCGTCAACATCGGTAATCTTGTAGTAGTATTTGCCCACGGGTGTAACGGCGAAGGTGGTGCCGGTGGCGCCGGTGGCCAGGGCATAGTTCTCGCCGTCGATGGCTATGGCGGTGCCCTCGGCGTTGGTCAGGGTGTACTTGCCGTCGGCGCCGTCAAGGGTCCACTGCTGGGCTGCCGAGGGGACGCAAGCGTCAATCTTGACGCCGCCCGCACGGGTTGCGGTGAGCACCACGGCGGGGTTGCGGCGCGGGATGATGAGATAGGGTACGCCGGCCTGAAGTCCGGTCTGCACGGGTGCTATCTCGACGGGGATTTCGAATGTCACGACGCTCTGGGCGGGCATGGTGTAGGTGAACACGCCGTCGCCGGTCAGCTCGTAGTCGGTGAAAGCAGCTGCGTCATTGTCGGGATCGGTCACGATGGCGGTGCGGGGCAGGGAGACCTTGGCAAACATGCTGACATCGGCATTGTAGACCACGGGCGCAAGGCCGGAGTTGATTGAGGTGATTACCAGGGTCTTGCCGTCGGCACTGCGGGCTGCCAAGGTGTGGCCGTCAAGGCAGGTGAGGTAGGTGTAGCCCACCTTGAAGTACTTGCTGAAGTGCTGACGGATGAAGTAGTTCTTGACCTTGGCATACTGCTGGGCCTCGAATTTGGCGGTCGATTTGACAAGGCACCACTGGTCGTTGCCCTCCTCGATGTACTGCCAGTCAATCCAGGCCGAGGGCATGATGTGGCGGACGTCGTCGACGAGTTTCTGGGCCAGGCTGAGGTTGCCGTTTATGCCGGCGCCGCCCAGACCAACCTCGCTCATCCACAGGGGCATGTTCTCCTCCTGACAGAGGGCTGCAAGCTGTGTGCGGGCGTTGGTGTTGACGGTGTAGGTGTGGGTGTTCCACTGGCCCACCAGGTCAAGGATGCCGGCCTTGCGGAAGGCGATGAAGTCCTTGACGGACTGCTCGGTGCTGGTCTCGTCGGTGGCGGAGATGACGGTCTTGAGGCCGGATTTCTTGAGGATGGGACTGAGCACTTTCACGAAGTCAATCATGGACTGGACATCGAAGTGGCAGCCTTCCTGGCCGCCGCTCTTGCCCCAGTAGCTGGTCATGGGCTCGTTGAAGGGGTCGAGGGTCTTGAACTCGATGCCGTACTCGTCCTTGTAGTGCTTGCAGACGTCCACCAGATAGTTGGCGAATTCCTCGTAGTACTCGGGCTTGAGGTTGTCCTTGCTCGAAGGCGAGTTGCCGGCGCAGCAGCCGCTGTAGGTCATGTACCAGGGGGCGGAGTTGCTAAAGGCCTCGAAGATGGCGTCGGGGCGTTTCTCCTTGATTTTGAGCATGATTTTGCGCTGGGCGGCGTCGCGGGTCCAGATGTAGTCACCGTCGGACGAGTCCTTGAAGCCTTCCATCTCGGCGCGGAGGCCCTTGCCGTTGCCCATGTGGTGGGGCGTGCAGTTGGCGTTGTCGGGGTCGTCGCCGCCGCCGATGTTGTAGCGGAAGATGTTGAAGTTGAGACCTTCGGGGCTGACAAGCCAGTCGACAATCTCGTCGATTTTCCCATCGTCCCACTTGCCGCACATGTTTGCCCACCAGCAGAGTGAGACGCCCCACCCTTCGATGGTCTGGCGTTCAGCGTCGGGGTTGACTATGTAGGAGTAGGTCACGACGGGAATCTCGGTCTGCGGGTCATCGGCCACAAACCAGAAGTGGCGGGTGTCCTCGCCGGACTTGTCGCTGAACACGGATGCGTTGAGGCCTATGCCGTCGGTGCCCAGATACTTGGTCTGGCGGCATTTGACTTTGAGCAGGCCGCTGCCGGCCGATTCGAATTTGTACTGTGTGCGGTTGCCGTTGGCGGCGTCGACAAAGTTGAGCGAGTATGAGCCGTCCTGATTGAGGTATTTGCCGTCGGCGGTGGTGATGGTGAACCATTCGCCGTCAACGGGCGTGAACGTGAGCTTGGCTGCGTTGGGTGCCGTGGGCGATTTGATGATGGCTTTCTTATCGCCGCTGGGGCCCAGGTGGTTGCCGCTGGTGTGAATCAGGTAGCCGCTGAGGGGCTCGGTGAGCTGACCCACTTCCACGACTGCCGCGTTGGCACACATGCCCGATACAAGAGCCAGGGCGGCGGCAAAGAATTTAATTTTCATGGTGTTGTTTGTCTAAATAGTAATATAATATATATGTGTAAAGTTTTATCGTACGATGACCTTCTCCGTGCCTACAAGGTAGAGGCCGGGGGCGAGGCCGGCGGTGGCGTCGGCGCGACGAACGGCGCGGCGCACCATGCGGCCGTCCACAGTGTAGACATCGACCGGTGCGGCCTCGGCTATAACGGAGCCGATGCCGGCACCGGGCTTGACGAGCAGGCGAAAGTTGTCAATGTAGAGCAGCGACTGGTTGGCGGCGCCGGTGTTGGCGGTTGACTTGTAGCCGGCGCTGAAGGTGACGTCGGCGGGGCTGTCCAGCTCGAAGTCCCAGTGCATGACGGTCCATCGGCCGGCCTCGGCGGGATAGGCGTAGAGCTTGCTGTCGGCCACGCTCAGGCCGGTGAGCGAGGTGTTGACGTTGTTGCCGGCGCGGATGGTCAGGCCGTCGTTGCTCTCCTGGTTGGGACATTCATAGCGCATGTTGGCCAGCAGGCGGTATGCGCCGGCGGGCAGGGTCACGGTCTGGGACACGGTGTTGGTGCCTGGCGACCATGAGTTGAGCACTGTCAGGCAGCGTTCGCCGCGGGTGTCGTCGGCCAGAAAGGGCGGGCACTGTGCGGAATAGTTGCCCACCTCGCTCACGCAATACATCGTGGAGCTGTAGGGCATGGAGTACATGCGGCAGTAGTTCGAGCCGGCTTCCAGGGCGTTGCCCGGTGTCCAGCCCTTGACGGGCAGGACGTTGGGGAACTTGGAGTCGGCCGGAGCCACCTCGTTGATGTAGCAGGATTCAAAGGAGCCGCTCTTGCCTACGGTGCCGTAGGTGACATCCTCCTCAAAACTCGCGTTGGAAAGATAGCGGGCGGTGACGTCGGTGTAGCCGGCGGTGAGGTTGTCCTCATCATCGGCGGGCATCTCGGCGCCCTCCACCTTCAGTTTGCCGTCGGTCACGCTTACGCGGACGGTCTTGCCGGCGGCTATGTCGGCCTTGCCGCTCACCTTACCGGCGGGGGTAACGATGGTGACATCGGCCTGAACGGCTGAGGCGGCGGGATTGGTCAGGTAGGCCTCCATGTGGCTGTCGGCGCTCAGACGGGCGTCAACATCGGCACCGCCGACGAACACGCCCAGGGCGCAACCGATGCTGTTGTTCTGCTCGGCCACGAAGGTGGCTGACGATTTGCCGCCGCGCACTGTGGTCAGCACGGGGAAGACGGGCGCACCCTCGGCGCAGGTGATGTCATTGAGGGCGCACTTGGTGTCGCTGGCAAAGTTGGCCAGCAGCATGTAGCATGTGCCGTCGGGGTCAGGGGCTATGACGCCGTTCCAGCCCTCGGGCACGGCGGCGGTCAGGGGCACTACGGCGGCGGCCAACGCGGCGGTGGTAGCTGCGTCGACGCGGCTGTAGTATGTGATGTTGCGGCGGTCCACGACATCGCCGGCGGCAAAG
>CANQZK010000119.1 GCA_947628285.1 uncultured Muribaculaceae bacterium | reverse complement strand
CAAAAGAATCGGCAACTTTTTCAAGCTGCCGATTCAACTTTTTTAGGGTTTTTATTATCCCGAACTCACGTTTTTAGACAGAAAGACAAAAAGACATAAAAAATCATGTCTTTCTGTCTTTCTGTCTAAATGATACCGACGGGGGCTTAGCGTTTGAGGGTGGAGGCGCTGATGTTGACGAGCTTGACGTCCTTGAGTTTGAGGCGGGCGTTGAGGTATTGGGCCAGCTCTTTCTTGGCCGACTCGCTCAGGTCGGGACGGCAGTTAATCAGGGCCAGGTTAACGGTGTCGAGGCGCGAGCTGTCGGCCGAGGCGAAGATGGCCTTACTCATGGCGATGGACCGAACGGACGGGAACACGACTTTCAGCTCCGGCATGACGGTGGCCGATACAGAATCCGATGCCTGGACGTAGCTGAGCACGGCGCGGAGCGAGTCGACCGTGGCCTGCTTGGCGGCCAGGGCGCTGATGGTGATATCGTACATATCGCGCACGGAGCTCGGGCCCTGCGATGCGTTGAGGGTGGGCGTCTCGCCCTGCATGATGTTGATGGTGGCGTTGCCCAAGTTGTAGTATTTGAGCTGCGAGCTGAGCGCCAGTTGCAACGAGTCCTGCGGCAACACCTTGCCTATCAGGGTAATGCTGATGGTCCCCTGCCCTTTGTGCCACGAGGTGGAGGTGGATAGGACGTGGGTGTTGGGGAAGCGGCACTCCTCGGCCACGAAGCGCTGGGCGTTGATCTGGAAATGCGACTGGCGCAGCATGGACCACGTGAGGTAGATGCTGGGCAGCAACGTCAGCACGGCCACGATGTAAACCACGCGGCGCACCTTGCGGGCACGCTCAACGTTGACCACGGCGGCGGGCTTGAAGCGCATCATCTTAACGCCGATGAAGGTGGCCAGGGCGATGAAAATGGAGTTGATCAGGAAGAGGTAGAAGGCCCCGAAGAAGTAGCTGAACTGCAGCGTGGCCAGGCCGTAGCCTGCCGTGCACAGGGGCGGCATAAGGGCGGTGGCGATTGCCACGCCGGGGATGACGTTGCCCTTGGAGCGCGATCCGATGGCCAGGATGCCGGCGCCGCCGCCCACGAAGCCTATCAGGACATCGTAGATGGTGGGCGATGTGCGCGCCAACAGCTCGCTGTGGCCCTCGCTCACGGGCGAGATGGCAAAGTAGATGGTCGACGCTATGACTGAGAATCCGGCCGCCATGATGAGGTTGCGCAGCGAGCGTTTGAGCAGGTCAAAGTCCATTATGCCCACGCCCAGGCCCAGGCCGATGATGGGACCCATGAGCGGCGATATCAACATGGCGCCGATGATAACGGCGGTGGAGTTGGTGTTCAGGCCCAGCGACGCGATGAGGATGGCCAGAATCAGAATCAGGATGTTGGGACCGCGGAAGGACACGCCCTCGCGGATGGATGCCTCGGCCTCAGCCTGCGTGACAAGGTAGCCCGACAGGGTGAAGTAGCTCTGCATCAGATTTTTGACTTTCGATAGGATGTTAGCAGCCATTGCAAGCAAGTATTAATCAAACATTTTCACATGTGATGAGGTATTTGGCGCCGTCGGGACCGGTGACGGCAAAGAGGCGTTGGTCCGAGGCGTCGGTGACGCCCAACTTGCGGCGCAGTGCGTCGGCGGCGACGTCGAAGTTGCGCGCCGTGACATTGACGCGCGGATGGGCGGCGGCATAGCGCTTGATGTGTTTCGATGCGTAGGGAAGCACCTCCACCACGCGGAAACGGTGGCCGGGGAAGTCGGTCAGCTCCTGCGGCCCGAACCACAGGTGGGTGTTGGCGTGCAGCTTGGACAGGCCGTTCAGGCAGCCGGGCAGCTTCAGGGCGCCTGCCTTCATGACGGCGGGATAAGGGTCGTATACATATTCGCCCGGGCGGGGCACACCGTAGCGGGGCTCGGCGGCGGCCTCGTCGGCGCGGGTGAAGGCGAAGTCGGACACCACACCCCCGGCATTGACGGTCACGGCCCGTATCAGGGGCTGTTCCGGGGCGGGCACGTCGAAGCGGCATACAACATCCAACTCCTTGCACTCCGTGGTGGTACCCAGGGCAATCACCTGATGCGCGTCGGGCATAAGGCGCAGGGTATGGGCTACATCGAGCATGGGCGAGGCCTTGACAATCAGCGTGTCGCATATGCGGCGCAGGTCAGGCAGCATGGCCGTGACATCGGGCTCGCAGCCGTCCAGCGCAAAGACGCGCCGCCCGGCCGCATCGCGCCGCGCAGGGTCGATGAAGGCCACATCGAAGTGCCGGCCGCACGTGCGCACATACTCGCGGCAGTCGGCGCAGACGGCCTCGAATCCGGCCACGCCGGCATAATTGCGGCTCATCGCGGCGGCCACCTCAGAGTCGCGCTCCACAGCCGTCACGCGGCAGCCGCGGCAGGCCATGGCGTAGGCGTCGATGCCAAGGCCGGCGGTGAGGTCGACCACCGTGGCGTCGGGCTTCCGCACCAGCGAGGCATGCCACTGTGCCAGCGGCCACGACGTGCTCTGCTCGCCCGACAGCGCCGTGGGGAACTCGAAGTCGGGCAACTGCTCGAGCACCGGCCCGAGTTTGGCGGCGTACTTGCGCCGACATTCTATCTGGAGGATGTCGCGGGCGTACTCGGCGCCGTACTTCAGGCGCAGGCGCGCGGGGTCATCGTTTATGTGGCTGATTATCCAGGGGTCCATACTTCTATAAAAAACGTATGTCAAAAAAGTTCGCGCCGGAACACAGCTCCGGCGCGAAGAGTTATGGAAGTTGAAGAGGATTATTCGCCTTTGATGGCTGCGATACCGGGCAGAACCTTGCCTTCGATGGCCTCGAGCAGGGCGCCGCCGCCGGTTGATACGTATGAAACCTCGTCGGCCAGACCGAACTTGTTGATGCAGGCTACGGAGTCGCCGCCGCCTACGAGCGAGAAGGCGCCGTTCTTGGTGGCCTCAACGATGGCATCGGCAATGGCACGCGAGCCGGCAGTGAAGTTGTCGAACTCGAATACGCCGGCGGGACCGTTCCACAGAATGGTCTTGGAGGGCAGGATGGTTTCGGTGAAGAGTTTGCGGGTCTCGGGACCGGCGTCAAGACCTTCCCAGCCTTCGGGGATGTCCATCACGCTGCATACCTGAGTGTGGGCGTCGTTGCTGAATGCGTCGGCTGCAACGCAGTCGGTGCCCAGAACCAGGTTGACGCCTTTTTCCTTGGCTTTCTTCATGATGTCCAGAGCCAGCTCCAACTTGTCGGCCTCGCAGATGGAGTTACCCACGTTGCCGCCCATGGCCTTGGCGAAGGTGTAGGTCATGCCGCCGCACAGAATCAGGTTGTCCACCTTGTCCATCAGGTTCTCGATGATACCGATTTTGGTCGATACCTTTGAGCCGCCCATGATGGCGGTGAAGGGGCGCTTGATGTCCTTGAGGATGGCGTCAACGGCGTTGACTTCCTTCTCCATCAGGTAGCCGAGCATCTTGTGGTCCTTGTCGAAGTAGTCGGCGATGACGGCGGTAGATGCGTGGCGACGGTGAGCGGTGCCGAAGGCATCGTTCACATAAACGTCGGCGTATGAAGCCAGAGTCTTGGCGAACTCCTGCTGACGGGCCTTCATTTCCTTCTTGGCGGCGTCATAGCCGGGGTCGGCCTTGTCAATGCCCACGGGCTTGCCTTCCTCTTCGGGGTAGAAGCGGAGGTTCTCAAGCAGCAGCACCTGACCGGGCTTGAGGGCGGCAGCCATGTCGGCGGCGGCAGCGCAGTCGGGAGCGAACTCCACGTCGGTGCCCAGTGCCTTGGCTACGGCGTCCTTGATCTGGCTCAGAGACAGTTTGGGGTTGACCTTGCCTTTGGGTTTGCCCATGTGCGACATGATGATCAGGGCACCGCCGTCGCTGAGGATTTTCTTCAGGGTGGGCAGTGCGCCGCGGATACGGGTATCGTCAGTGATGTTGCCGTTCTCGTCCAGAGGTACATTGAAGTCTACGCGTACAATGGCTTTGTGGCCGGCGAAGTTAAAATTGTCTATATTCATTTGTCTATATATTAGTTAGTTATTCGTAATAATCAATCAGAGGTTTATTTGTTGCAAAATTAAAGAATAATTTCGATAATTAAGCAATTTTTCTCAATTTTTTTCGCCTCGGAACGGCGACCAGGGCAAATGTTGATAATCACTAACAGATACTTTTAGTGATTATAAAAACGCGCAAATTGTATATAAAACCGTTATATTAGCTTTTTCTATGTACCAATGTGAAGCTATCAGCCCTTGAATACTGATGAACGGTGAAACTGCATATACGATTGTCTTGCCTCATCAAGTGGCAGCAATTGAACAAACTGCCCATCTTTAACGCCAATACGTTCTTTGTTTTTGGGCGAAATCCAATTGGAAAGAACTATTCGGCGATCTTCTGTGAATGTCATCAGGCCTCTGTCGAAAAGTTTGTCGTACAGAGGAGATAGCATGAATCCGTTCTTGGGATCAAGTCTTTCGAAATCGGTGGCTACTGCCCATGGCTTGATATGACTCGCAATAAGCAAGCGCTCGTCGTTAATCATTGTAATAGGACAAAACGGGCATTCCGAGAGTAATTTATCCCGGTAAAGACCCTGCCCTTGACGGGCTTTGCGTATTTCTTTTTGTCGCGATGTAAATTTTGGTGCTGGAACCGCCGGAACTCTCTCGCCTTTTTTCCCATAAGTAAATACTAACGCAGCCTTTTTATCGGAGATAGCTTCGAAGTCTGCAAATAGTTTCCAATAATACAATGTTGCGCCCGTATTGTCAGTAAGTTGCATGACAGATATATAAGTAACAAGCGGAAGAGAAATCTCACGGATAAGCTGATAGCCTTGATCTTTAGAGTTTACGTATCCGCGAGGCCCTTCTATTTGATCCTGCGATGTAACATTGAACTCAATTACTTCAGGCAGTTTCTCAATTTTAGCTACACGTTCTTTCCAAAGTTGAGGCATTTCCACTGCACCTCGATAATCTTGTGATGGATGAAGATACTCCGCATGGAGCGCGTTCATATAAGAAAGAAGGTCGCTTTTTAACAAGAAGCATTTGGCAACAAATCCTTGATTCCCAAAGAACGGATACATTATGGCTTTAGAAGCAATATACAATTTGGCTTCTCCGTTGCCTCCTCCGATTTTAGATGCCCTCATCACAAAACAATCAGGTACTGTGATAGGTGAATTGAGCGTATCTACAAAATTGAAATTTTGACCGTCAATTTTCATGGTTTTTATTCTCCGTATTTGGTAATATCAAGTTGTTTGAGCAAAGCGATGAGAACATCCACTACAATACTATTCCCTGCCTGTTGATACATTGAAGTGTCGGAAACAACGATTTTAAAAGAATCCTTGAATCCCATAAGGCGCAAACACTCACGTGGGGTAAGCTTACGGATACGACCTTTGTGAGTAACATAATTGTCCACTCCGGCACGATGCATTTTATGCATGGATTGAAGGAGAGGACGCGCTACATCAAGGTCTGTCTCCGTAGAAGTTCGGAAATTTTTTGTACCGGGAGTTAGTACATAATTCTTGACTTTCTCTGACAGGTAGTATTTTTCCTCTACATCGCGCACATCAAAAATAAACTCGTCCCATCCTTCTTCATATGGTTCATCTTGCAAAGCAGGATGGTACACGAAATCGCCGTGCCAGTTAAATTGTTGATTCCTTTTTTGGCAAAGGGCGACATCTCCGTTAATCTGAGTATAGCACTTTGAGCGGTTTTTAGTAGAAGTGACGAACTTAATGCCTTTTTCACGAAGGAAGTATCGAGTCTGAATATAGTCTTCTAAGAAATCATACATCCTGTATTCAAGAGGTATAGGATCAGGAAACTCGAATTCGGTAGGCTCACGAAAACCTATGCAGAAAATTCTTTCCCGATGCTGCGGTATACCATAGTCTTTGCTGTTAAGTACCTTGAAGAAAATGTTGTATCCACAGTAGTCTTCAAATGTATGGCGAATTACTTCCCAGGTATTGCCTTTATCGTGATTGATGAGTCCCTTCACATTCTCAAATATGAAAACTTTAGGCTCACATTCCTTTACAATGCGGGCGAATTCGCGAAAAAGAGTTCCTCTCGTATCTTCAAAACCTTTTCGTTTTCCTACCATGGAGAAAGCCTGGCAAGGCGCACCACCGACCAAAATATCAACTTTGCCCTTGAACGGCGTTGCATCAAAAGAATGTATATCTGAGTGCCATCGGCTTTCTTCAATATTGTAGTTGGCGAAATACGATTTCTTGCATTTTTCGTCTATATCTCCGGCAAAGACAATTTCAGTATTAAGTCCCAATCTTTGAAACGCATGTTCAATCGCGCCGATACCGCTAAACGATGTGGCAAGTCTAATCGTCCTTTCGGGATGAGAAAACTGTCGGTCAGTCCAAATCGTCCCATCACTGTAAAAAAGTGTTGGCTCAGCAACGACATTAGCAGTTTCTAATTTTGTGTTATCTTGATTGGTCATCAAATATTGAAGATTTCTTGATATAATACTATTCGCATAACGCACTTAAGTGCAAAGTTACAAAAAAATCTTAACTTCAGAGATAAGTGACAAATATTAACACTAATTCTACTGATCCTTCGGTCGGAACGGCGACCAGGGCTGTCGGCGCAGGTCAATGACCGGAATGTCGGCCCCGCGGGCCTGCCGCAGGTACTCTAACGCCCGCGCGCGGCTCAGGTCGCGGCCCAGCACCAGCGTGTCGGGCTGCTGGGCGCTCACCAGGCTGTGGACGGTGCCTCGGTAGCGCGATGTCAGCAGAGCGTATTGCACCGGCAGTCCGATGCTGTCGGGGCGGACGCCGCGCGGCATGGTCACCACGGTGCGGCCCAGGGCAATGACGTCGCCCCGGCGGGCGAAGCTGCCCTGGCTGAAC
>CANQZK010000118.1 GCA_947628285.1 uncultured Muribaculaceae bacterium | reverse complement strand
TCATGCTAAACGTCAGATTTTTAATGAATTAAACACTTGGCTCCCAGGAGCCGTTAAAAAATAACCGAAGTATTGTTCATAGAAGAATTGGTTTATTTAAAAGGTAATATGGATAATTTTTAAGGTAGTCAAAATGAAATTTACAAACATTCTGCGACAAAAGTAACAAAAAAGAACCCCACGCACCAAATTTTTTGCCCAAAAAATCAAAAAAAATCGAAAATGAACATAAAAAAAAGCGTCGGCTGACTCCTTATGGAGCCTGCCGACGCAATCACTATGAAAAAGCGGGTTATAATTCGCAAATGCGTCCGGCCATCAGGATGGCGCCGGTGGTCTTGTTGACCATGAAGTACAGGAACGGACGATTAAAAATCAATTCAACCAAATCTGGTGATGCATATGATGTGAGTTTTCCGACAATATCTGTTGCCGCTGCCACGGTGGCTCCGGCTTCATCTATCTTAGTATATGTGGATTGATATGCGTTTAAGCATATCTCATCTTCTACATTCAAGGGAGGCAAAAATGCCGATAGCGGCATACCCATTTCATTCAAGATTTTAATTATATCGCAATTCGTGTTGATTTCGAACCGGGGCAATCCAACATTGACAAGCATTTCTTTTCGGCTATTCATTATAGCTCGCCAGTCAGAAACATTAAAACCGGAGATGAATTCGGCAATGTCCACGTCCTTATCAGGCAGCACGAAAACAAAGGCATTATCGCTACCTTTCATATCAAGGGTAACAGCCTGATAATCATCTCCGTCATAATACGGGCGATTTTTGACACTTGACATCATTTTTATGTAACGAATGCTCTTGGTGCCATTGAAAATATCGGTATGGGTAAATTCGGGGTCAAACTTTTTTTCCCACTCACCTTGGGCATAGAGGGCATTCAGCCACATTACAATAACGGGATTATGACGGATTATACTTTCATCTATGATCTGCGGAATTTTACCTGACGTGTTATCTGCGCACCATCGGTTAATTAATCCGATAGAAGAGACGTCTTTAAAGTCCACGCCTGTTACAGGGGCGTAGAATTTGTCGTAAATGGAAGTAGTAAACTCATCATCAACCGAATAATCGTTGTGGTACCAGATGGCGTTAGCCAGTTTTATGTCCACATTGGGGTCATTGCACGTCATGCGGATGACTTTATTGTACAGAGAATTGAGGGCTGCCATATCATCACATTTCAGCATATCGGCAATGGCGTCGCGGCAAGCATCGTCGGTGCTGTTGGCCACCATGGCCAGCGCGATTGAGGCGCTCAGAGGCGAGACGCAGAAGTTAGCGTATTCGGCATGCTCAACGGCAGCATCGACATCCTTTGCCATGGTAGCAAAAAGATCAAAAGCAAAGTTTTCGACAGCCACCTGCATGTTGGCTTCCGAACGCGACAATTCAAAGGTGTTCAGCTCGGGAATTTGCTGTTTAGGCTCGTCGGAAGAGCAAGCCCACAATCCCACAGCCAAAACCGCCGGCAAGATTAGTTTAAGTTTCATAGAAGTTGGAGTTTATATGGTCAGGGTTCTTAATATACGTAGATGTATTTGACGTTTGTAGAATAATCGTAATTCATACCAACATCATTAGGATCATCATATTCAACAGCTCTACTTGTGTTGAATACGTTCAGATTATAATAGCCATCGCAATATCCATAGTAGCCCCAATTGTAATGTATACATTTATACTCAGTGATGTGCTCATCGGCGAGTTTCCATGTGTCATTAACAATTAATGGATTCATGGTATATACCCTTTGGGCATTTTTAAAGGTCAGCGTTCCGTCGGCAACCCAGGCGTGATTTGCACCTTTAACAAAGGCTACACTATGTGTATGACTTAAATTGGATTGCAGTTGTAAAAAGTTAGAACCTTCTGCGATTTTATAATTCGAAAATTATTTTTTTATACACTTTAGGGCATTGGCATAATTGGATGTCGTTCCTTCATCAAGATACACAGAATACGCATCCTTGGCGACTTGAGCTAAAAGTCTGCCTATTGTAGTATGTGTGCCCGCATTTGCCGGACAACTTTCTATATGGTCCTCTTTCTCACTGACTGACGGGTTATAACCTAAGTTAGCCGAACGGTGCAATTTTATTGCAGGCCATAATAAACGCTCTCGGGATATATCGCATCCTTCGAAATTATATGATATTTGACTTGGGAACTCGAAAGCTGACATCATTTGGGCTATCGCTACGGCAACACACCCGGCATGTTTGCAACGTGCATTTTTTGCGAACATATTCTCAGGCCAGTCTTGCCCCCATTTGACCTTTACCACCGGAGACGTTCTTACGACATCATAGATAGTGTCAACATATTTGTGGATAAGTCTATTGAACTCCGGCCTCAGATTAAAAGTATCATTTGATACATAATTGTTAGCAGCAGCCATAAAGGATTGGAAACCCTCGTTAGACTGGACTTCGGGAGAATCAAACGAACCTTTTTCGGTGACGGCCATAATTGGCTCGACCGAACGATTCGCTGCGATTACAACAAAGCCCTGCTCATCTTCCAGGTCCACAACATACATCAAGGTATCTGTATTAGAACTACGAGAGTTCTTCGTTGTAAGCACCTTGACACCTGATTTCTTGATTCTTTTACTGATGCGGCTCTTAGCATCGTTTGTAAAAGTGACGGCATCCTCTGCGATAGACAGGGCTTCTTCTATAGACCGGATACTTGATTGGCCTACAGCGTCCGGTGTAGGCTGCGACTCTTTTGGCATGTCCTCTTGCACGCAAGAGACAAACCAAAGTAGCGGAATTAACAAAATCAACTTTTTCATATGAAGTTATTTTAAGGATTAGTACTTATGTTATTTAGGGTTATTCTACATTTTTAATTGTAAAAGCAGCCTTAGTTTCATCGGGATTAGTACTCATCGTACCGGCTGTATTGCGGGGCATGCTGATGGCACTAAAAAAGGACATTTTTACATCTGCAAAGATAATGCACAACCATGCTTACATCCAAATTTTTCATCTAATTTTTAACTTATAATATAAAAAAACTTATATATCAGATTATTAGGGTGTTATATATTTAAAAGCTTATACACGAAAAAAATAATCTAACGCCCCAGGGAAAACGTCTTACTTTAGGGCAATGAAACCGGAAATTTCTCCATTACTAAGCTTGAAATCGTAAATTTCAAGAGACTGGCGTTTGCAATTTTTGGGGGCGGGACAGTGCTTTTAACTAATCGCTAAGAGCCCCGCAGAGGGGCTTGTCTATATCCCGCCGCTGAGCGGCTAAGTTAAAAGGATTGGGGCGCTATAAGACTTTTTAACAACGGGAAAACTATATTGAACGGTGAGTTGTTTTATTCTTGATAATCTAAAATATTAACCCCAAATCTTAATCTTCATGTCCTGGATTATTGACACTCTTAGAGAGTATCCGTCAATTCCGATTTTCCTTACCATAGCGCTTGGTTTCTGGATTGGCAAGTTCAAGTACAAATCGTTCACGCTGGGCACGGTGACTTCCGTTCTGCTTGTCGGCGTGCTGGTAGGTCAGTTGAATATTCCCATCGGACCTCCCCTCAAACAACTGTTCTTCCTGATATTCCTGTTCGCAATCGGCTACAATTGCGGCCCGCAGTTTGCGGCAGCCTTGCGCGGTCAGGGTATAAAGCAGGTAATATTTTGCGTGATTCTGTGCGCGCTGTGCTTTGCGGTCACACTGGCATGCGGCAAGTTGGCAGGCTATGACGCCGGCGAGGCCGCCGGTCTGTTTGCCGGCGCACAGACTATCTCGGCCGTCATCGGCGTAGGTACGGACGCTATTCAGTCACTCCACATATCGCCGGAGATGAAAAAGAAGATGATTGAACTCATTCCCGTATGCTACGCCGTGACTTACGTGTTCGGTACCGTGGGTTCGGCCTGGATTCTGGGTATTCTGGGCCCGCGTATGCTGGGCGGCCTGGACAAGGTGCGCAAGGAGACCCGCCAGCTTGAAGCTCAGCTGAGCCATTCTGACCTGAGTACTGACCCGCAGTACATTCAGGGCAGCCGCCCCATCTCGTTCCGCGCCTATAAGGTGAGCGCAGCCGACTTTGCCACGCCCAAGACTGTGGCCGACATTGAGAAAGAGTTCCAGAGCAAGGGCAGCCGCATATTTGTGGAGCGCGTGCGCTCAAACGGCCAAATCGTCGACCCGACGCCCGACATGCAGATCAAGCAGGGCGATGAGGTGGTTCTGTCCGGACGTCATGAATACATCATTCAGGACGAGAGCTGGATCGGCCCCGAGGTAAACGACCCGCAGCTGCTGAAATTCGACGCCGAGCACGCCGAAATCTACGTGACCCGCAAACGCAGCGCCAACGGCATGACCGTGGACCAGCTGCGCGCCCAACCTTACATGTACGGCGTGATGATCAAGAGCATCACCCGCAACTCCATCGAAATTCCCGTATTCGCTCAGACCAAAATCCAGACGGGCGATACCGTGGCCATCATCGGCCTGCCGCAGGAAGTCGACGCCGCCGCCCCGCACATCGGCAACGTGCATAAGGATACCAACGTGACCGACCTTATCTTCGTGGGTCTGGCCATCGTAATCGGTGCCCTGGTAGGCGCAATCACCTTCAACATCGGCAATGTCCCCGTGAGCCTTTCGACATCCGGCGGCGCACTTATCGCCGGTCTGTTCTTCGGCTGGTGGCGCACCAAACACCCCTCGGTGGGCTACATCCCCAAGGCTTCGCTGTGGGTTATGAATAATCTGGGCCTGAACATGTTCATCGCCGTCATAGGCATCCAGTGCGGCCCGACATTCGTATCCGGCGTGAAGGAAGTAGGCTGGCTGCTGCTGGTATTAGGTGTGGTAGCCACCGCCGTGCCTCTGCTTATCGGCATCTTCCTGGGCGCCAAGGTGTTCCACTTCCATCCGGCTCTCAACCTGGGCTGTAACGCCGGTTCGCGTACCACAACGGCCTCGCTGGGCGCCATCCAGGACTCGCTGCAGAGCTCGCTTCCCGCCATGGGTTACACTGTGACCTATGCCATCGGCAATACGCTGCTCATCCTGATGGGCGTGGCCATGGTGCTGCTGTTCATGTAGCGCCGCCACACCACCGTCACGACACATAGTAACGCATGTCATACTTACCAAACACACACTTACTTATCAACCTCGATACACGGATTCCGGCGCGACTGAAGCCGGATGCGCCGGAATCCTTCAATAAAAACACACACTAACCCCTTATTATGGCAACTCCGAAACCCGAAGACCGTTCATACGAACGCAAACTCGAAAACATGAGCCCGTTTGAAATCAAGAACACGCTCATCAGTCTGGCCGAGAAGGACGCCCAGCGTTCAACCTCCACATACCTCAACGCCGGCCGCGGCAACCCCAACTGGCTGCTGGCCATCCCCCGCGAAGCCTTCTTCATGCTGGGCCAATTCGCCATCTCCGAATCGCGCCGCAAGATGTACGACGAGGCCGTGGGCATCTCGTCGTCGCCCCTCCAGGACGGCCACGTGTCCGAGCGCTTCAACGCCTATCTGGACACCCGTAAGGACGAAATCGGCGCCAAAGCCCTGCGCCACATCTACACCTACATGACCGAAACCCGCAAGGCCGACCCCGAGGAGCTTGTCTTTGAATGGATTGACAGCATCCTGGGCGACCATTACCCCACCCCGCCCCGCATCCTGAAGTACACCGAGCAGATTACGGCCGACTATATGCGCTGGGCCATGGGCGGCAGCGGCGACAACACGGAGTTCGACCTCTTCGCCACCGAAGGCTCGACTGCCGGCATGTGCTACATCTTTGACTCGCTGCAGGCCAACTTCCTGCTCAACAAGGGCGACAAGTTAGCTCTGATGACGCCTTGCTTCACCCCCTACATCGAAATTCCGGAGATGCGCCGCTTTGACTTCGACGTCATCAACATCAGCGCCAACGCCGTGGAACGCGACGGCTATCACGACTGGCAGTACCCCGACTCGGAAATCGACAAGCTGCGCGACCCGTCCGTCAAGGCCCTGTTCATCACCAACCCCAGCAACCCGCCAAGCGTATGCCTCGACCCGGATGTGTTCAACCGTATCGTGGACGTTGTGCGCAAGGACAACCCCAACCTGATGATCATCACCGACGATGTCTACGGCACCTTCATCAAGGAGTTCAAATCGCTCATGTACGTACTGCCCTACAACACGGTATGTCTGTACTCGTTCTCGAAGTACTTCGGCGCGACGGGCTGGCGCGTGGCCGCCATGGCCATCGAACGCGACCGCAACGTGTTTGACGACAGTCTGGCCAAGTTGGACGACGAGAAGAAGGCCCTGCTCAACAAGCGCTACGCATCGCTGGCCATCGACCCCTCGGCCATCAAGTTCATTGACCGCGTGGTGGCTGACAGCCGCCTGGTGGCCCTGAACCACACGGCCGGTCTGTCCTGCCCGCAGCAGATACAGATGAGCCTTTTCGCCGGCTTCGGGCTGCTGCATAAGGACGCCCTGCAGCCCAAGCTCATCGAGCTGATACACAACCGTCTGGACAACCTGTGGAGTACCACCGGCTTCAAGCTGCTGCCCGACCCCTACCGCGCCGGCTACTACAGCGAAATCGACCTCATGGTATGGGCCCGCAAGTTCTACGGCGACGACTTTGTCAAGTACCTCAACGACAACTACGAGCCTCTGGACTTCGTAATCCGCCTGGCCGACGAGACAGCCGTCGTGCTGCTCAACGGCGACGGCTTCGACGGCCCGAAGTGGAGCGTCCGCGCCTCGCTGGCCAACCTGGACTCCGACGCTTATCTGAAGATAGGCACCGCCATCCGCAAGATGCTTGAGGAGTACCACACAAAGTATCTGGCAACCAAGAAATAACGCTCTGAATAATGCACGCCGGCGGCGGGCGCCCCACTTGTTGGAGCGTCCGCCGCTATTTAGAGCTTGTTTAACATTTATTATTAACGTGAGTTCGGGATAATAAAAACCCTAAAAAAGTTGAATCGGCAGCTTGAAAAAGTTGCCGA
>CANQZK010000117.1 GCA_947628285.1 uncultured Muribaculaceae bacterium | reverse complement strand
TGATGGAGACTCCGGTTGCCGGGGCCGTCGCCAAGGACTTTTCGGCGGAAGAGCTGGTCTACTCCGACACCATGGATACCTTCCTGCTCTGCGCCTGCAACACCAACCAGCGGGGCTGGGGCACCGCCGGAGCCAACGGCTCGGAGTGCGTGCTGTACACCGTGGACCAGGACATGGACGGCGACATCATCTACGACGAGCGCGACGGCCTCTACCACATGGTGTACAAGAACGAGGGCTCCGGCGGCATCTGCCAGGTGACTGCCACCCGTCTGACCGCCGAGCCCGGCAAGCCCGCCGGCAGCCAGTGGAGCTCGCCCTCGGCACCCCTGCAGCAGACCGACAAGGCTGTGGAAGGCGCCGGCATGTTCCGCCTCATCAACAGCGACACATGGATTCTGATGTACGACTGCTACAACAACGGTTTCTACCAGTTCTGCTCGTCGGACGACCTTCAGAACTTCACCCTGCGCGCCCAGACCACCACATCAGGCGCCTTCACGCCCCGTCACGGCACCGTCATGCCCCTGCACCCCGAGGAGACCGCCCGCCTGCTGGAGAAATTCCCGCCCTCCGTCAACGCCCTTGAGCGCAAGGTGACCGGCTCGGCCTCCAAGAGCGTGCGCACCGACCTGATGCGCATCACTTCGTCGGCCGTGCAGATGCCCGTCATCCTCGGCACCGACCTGAGCTCGTTCAACCCCGAGCTGACCGTATCGCCAGGCGCCACCGTCACCCCCGCCGGAGCGCAGGACTTCACCCAAGGCCCCGTGACGTACACCATCTCCTCCGACGGCTCGACCACCGAAGTCAAAGTCGAAGCCTACGTGGCAGTCAACCCCGTGCTGCCCGGCTTCAACGCCGACCCCGAGGTGATGTACAGCAACAAGACAGGCCGATTCTACATCTACCCCACCACCGACGGCATCAGCGGCTGGGGCGGCTACAACTTTGCCGCATGGTCAAGTTCCGACCTGGTGAACTGGCAACGCGAGAACGTCATACTTGACCTCAAGACCGACGATGTCACCTGGGCCGACGGCAACGCCTGGGCTCCCTGCATCGAGGAGAAGTACGAGAACGGCAAGTACCGCTACTACTTCTACTTCAGCGGCAACAACCCCTCCATGGGCCGCAAGACCCTGGGCTGCGCCGTGTCCGACTCGCCCACCGGTCCCTTCACCGACGCCGGCCGCTCGATAATCGACACCAACATCACCGGCGGCCAGCTGATTGACAGCGACATCTTCACCGACCCCGTGAGCGGCAACACCTACTACTACTGGGG
The DNA here is from genome assembly GCA_947628285.1 of uncultured Muribaculaceae bacterium. Classification (GTDB taxonomy): domain Bacteria; phylum Bacteroidota; class Bacteroidia; order Bacteroidales; family Muribaculaceae; genus CAG-873. The sequence continues at coordinate 5,911 of CANQZK010000117.1, read as the reverse complement.
CAACGGCCAGCTCGTGGCTTCCAAGATGAACGCCGACATGATGTCCGTGACTGACGCCACCGTCATCACCCCGCAGGGCGGCTCGCTGAGCGACTATGCCTTCCGCGAGGGCGTGTACGTCTTCTACCGCCAGGGCAAGTACTACTTCATGTGGAGCGTCGACGACACCGGCGCGCGCAATTACCACGTAGCCTACGGCACCTCCGACTCGCCCATGGCCCCCATCACCGTGGCAGCCGAGCCCGTAGTACTCATCCAGGACGCCGACAACGCCATCTACGGCACCGGCCACAACTCCGTGCTGCAGATGCCCGGCCGCGACGAGTGGTACATCGTCTACCACCGCATCAACCGCAGCTACGTCAACAACGGCCCCGGCTACCACCGCGAGGTGTGCATTGACCGCCTGGAGTTTAACGCCGACGGCACCATCAAGCCCGTCAAGCCCACCCACCGCGGCATCAACCCCGTGGACGTGACCTACCGCTTCACCGGCGTTGAGGATGTCGTGGCCGACGGCTTCGGCACTGACTCGCCCACCGTGGCTACAACCTGGTATGACATCAACGGCCGCAACCTCGGCGCCGACAAGCCCGGCCGCCGCGGTATCTACATCCGCGCCGACCGCAAGGCCGACGGCAGCATGCGCACCTCCAAGGTGGCTCTCTGACCCTCAGCCTGACCGCACATTATAACCGACGCGCCCCTCGGCTCATGGCCGGGGGGCGCGTTGTCTTTGAGGGGATGAGGAGAATGGGTTATGCCTTGACCGCAGCGGCGGCAGGAGCGGCAGGGGCCATGAGCGAGCTGTAGATGCTCTGCTGGCGGGCAACAACGGCCTTGATGGCGTCGCTGATGCGGCTCGTAGCAGTGGCCAAATAGGCGCGCAGCGTGGCCGGGCCGCCGGTCTGACCGATGGTGTCCAGCTCCGAGCGGATCTGCTGCAGGTCAATCTGCACCTCGGGGGTGCCTTCAATGCGGTCGATGTCCGACACCTTGGCATCGGCATCCGTGCCGGCGGCTTCGATTACCTGGCGTTTGAGGGCATCGTTCTGCTTGGTCATGAACGATTTCCACTCGCCGGTGACGTTGGCGGCCACGCCGCTGATGTCACGGTACACGTCATCGCACAGACCGCTTACGGCGTCGCGGTCAATGTTCATACGTCCGTGATAGTAGATGTAGGCGCCTGCCAGCATGGCGGCACAGCCGCATACCACAATAGCAAAGAGCGTGAACAGACCCACGATGAAGGCTATCACACCTAACACGAAAAACCATATGCCCGTTGTGGTAAGCGAGTTTTTGCGAGCCACGCGCATATCGCCTTCCTTGGCCGGGAGGGAAATGGCCTGGATGCCGCGGACAGTATAACCTTCCAGACGGTTGGTCTCCGAGGCCAGCGCGTCGATATAAGGCTGAATGATTGTTTTGTCCATAGTTCTTGTATATAAATTCTGTTATAAAATGCAAAGCGTTGCTATGTAAAGATAACAACGCTCCCTGCAAAAAGTTCCGGCCACGGCAGCTGAGGCTGCCGTGGCCGGAACTTTTTACGCAGTTGAAGCTGCTTGCAATGCCAAAAAATTTATGGGGGCGGCCATTATTCGGCTTTCAGGCCCAGGATGGCGCGGGCGCGGGGAGCAAGGTGGACGGGCACTTGCAGTTCAAGCGGCGTCCAGGTCTCTGTCATGGGGTAGACGGTCGAGATGGTGGCGTTGGCTATCTCGGCGGGGATGCCCTAGGTTGCCACGGTAATCCAGTCTGCCATAGCTTATTTGATTTTAATCCAGCGGATGAGTTCGACAACGGTGGGTTTCTTGCCGTACATGAATATGCCAACGCGGTAAATCTTGGCGGCCACCCATATCATGCCCAGGAAGCTCAGTGCCAGCACGGCGAACGATACCACCGGCTGCCACCAGGCTATGCCGAAGGGCAGGCGCGCCATCATCACCATGGGCGATGTGAAGGGAATTATCGAGCACCAGAAGGCCAGGCCGGAGTTGGGGTCGTTCACGGCGGTCATGGCAAAGACAATGCCCAACATGATGGGCACCACAGCCACGGTGGTGAGCTGCGAGGCGTCCTGGATGTTATCGACAGCCGAGCCGATTGCGGCGAAGATGGACGAGTAGAACAGGTAGCCTCCGATGAGGAAGAGCACCAGCCATGCAAACAGGCCGGTCATGAAGGCGGGGTCGCCCAGCTGGCTTATGGCCGAGATGGCGGCGGGGTCGGCGGCATCCTGAGCGGCGGCACTGAGCAGTGCCGGCATGAGCCATACCGAGCAGGCCACAAGCAGCACGGCCCATATCAGAATCTGGGTGATGGCCACCAGGCCTATGCCCACAATCTTGCCCATCATCAGCACGGTGGGCTTGACAGACGATACAACCAACTCCAGCACGCGATTATTTTTCTCCTCGATTATGGAGGTCATGACCATCTGGCCATACAGCAGGATGAACATGTACAGGATGAACATGGTGGATATGCCCAGGATGTATGAGAGGATGGAGGATGTCTCGCTCTCACTCTCGGCGTCGATGCGGAAGGTTGAGAGCTGCACGTCTACCTGCACCTCGTCCATGATCTGACGCAGGTTGTCAATCTGATAGGCGTCTATGCGGCGGTTCTCGATGCTCTTTTCAAGCATGGCGGCGATGTACTCCTCTGTCTGCATGGACGATGCGCCGCGGGTGTACAGGCTGATGTTGCCCTCGGGGCGCGACACGGCGTCTCGGCCTATTACCAGGATTGCGTCATAGTCCTCGTTGCCCTTGGCGGCCTCGAGGCCGTCGGTGATGTTGCGGAAGCGGATTTCGTCGCCGTTCTGCAGCGTGGGCGCTATGACCGCCGTATCGTCAATCACGGCGATGACCTTTTCCTCCGGGCCGGAGAAGATGGTAATCAGCGCCGGGGCCATCATCATGCCCACCATGAAAATGGGCATCAGGATGGTGGATATGATGAAACTCTTACGTTTTACGCGCTCCAGATATTCGCGCGATATGATGATGCTGAGTGCTGACATGGTTATTTATTGAACAGGTTGTTGGCCTCGACGGTGCGGATGAAAATCTCGTCCATAGAGGGCAGAATGGGATTGAATGAGCGGAACTGAACCGCCTCGGCGGCCTTGGTGACCAGCGGGCGCACGGCATCGTCGGCCACCAGCGATAGTTTCAGACGGGTGATGCCGTCGCGGTCGGTGCCGGTAATCTCGTAGCGGGTAATCATGGGCTCGATGGCGCTCAGCAGCGCGGCCGTCGGGCCGGTGTAGCCCAGCTCAAAGGTGTTATCGCTGAAGCGGCGGCGCAGCTCGGCCACCTCGCCCGTCAGGATGTTGCGTGATTTATTTATTAATGTGATATTGTCGCACAACTCCTCCACGCTGGCCATGTTGTGGGTGGAGAAGATTACCGTGGCGCCCTTGTCGCGCAGTTCCAGGATTTCCTTCTTGAGCACATTGGCGTTGATGGGGTCGAAGCCGCTGAAGGGCTCGTCGAAGATGAGCAGCCGCGGGTTATGCAGCACCGTGACGATGAACTGCACCTTCTGCGCCATGCCCTTTGACAGCTCCTCCACCTTCTTGTTCCACCACGATTCGATGCCCAACTTCTCGAACCACTCGTGCAGCGAGCGCTCGGCATCGGCCTTTGACAGGCCCTTGAGGCGGGCAAAGAACAGCGCCTGGTCGCCCACGCGCATCTTCTTGTACAGGCCGCGCTCCTCGGGCAGATAGCCTATCCAGGGTACGTCGGCGGCCGTGAGCGGATGGCCGTCAAAGGTCACCGTTCCCGAGTCGGGCGCCGTTATGTGGTTGATGATGCGTATCAGCGTAGTCTTGCCGGCGCCGTTGGGCCCCAGCAGGCCGTAGACCTTGCCGCGCGGAACGCTCAGCGACACTTGGTCCAGAGCCTGATGGCCGGTGTAAGCCTTGCTCACACAGTCCACCACAAGCATGTTGTCTGTATTCTCCATATTTTTCAGATATTTTTTATCCATCTGACGCAAAAAGTGACGAAAAATTACATCCCGGGGCCGAAAAAGCCACCCAAAGGGACCGAATCTTCGCAAAAAATACTTAAAAATGCCCCGCCGGCTTGGTGATTCGGCCCGATTGACTTAACTTTGTAACGAAACCATCACACCGTCATGTCCGAACTGCCCACCCCAAGCGACGAACTCATCGAACGACTGCGCGACCCCGACACCGTCGGAGACGCCTTCCAACAGGTCATCCGCATGTACGGCGAACCGCTGTATCGCCAGATTCGCCGCATGGTGCAGAGCCACGAGGACGCCGATGACCTGCTGCAGAACACCTTCCTGAAGGCTTGGCAGTCAATCGAGAACTTCCGCGGCGAGGCTCGCCTCTCCACATGGCTCTACAAGATAGCCATCAACGAGGCCATCACCCATCTGGCCCGCGAGCGCAAGCGCCTCAACCTGTCGCTGGACGACCAGGAATCAGCCCTGGCCGCGCAGATCGAAGCCGACCCCGACATAGACGGCGACCGCCTGGCCTTGCAGCTGCGCAAGGCCGTGGCCTCACTCCCCGAAAAACAACGTCTGGTATTCAACATGAAGTATTACGACGAGATGAAATACGAGGACATGTCGCAAATTCTCGGCACATCCGTGGGCGCCCTAAAAGCATCCTATCACCTTGCCGTCAAAAAAATCGAACAGTTTTTTTCGAATTTCGACTAAACCTTTTCAATCCGTCCGAGTCAAAAAATCAGACAACGTTATAAATATATGAAAGACGACAAAGACATATTAACCCGGCTTGCACACCGCGACGGCATGACAGTACCCCCGGGGTACTTCGAGCATCTGACCGAGCGCATCGCCTCGTCGCTTCCGGCGCGGCCCGAGCTCGCCGAGATGGCCGGTCCCGTCCGTCACCGCACCCTCTGGCAGCGTGTGCGTCCGTATGTTTATATGGCCGCCATGTTCATGGGCGTATGGTGCATGCTCAAGATGTTCTCGCTGATGTCGTCGCCCGTGGCCACCCCGCTTGAATCAAATCCCGTCATGGCCGAGGCATTCAGCAACGACACATTCATGAACGAATACGTCATAGACGACCTCAGCCAGTGGGATATCTATGACGAAATGATGGAAGACGGCATCGACGCCGCAGCCCTCACCGACTCGCTCCAGAAAATCCAATTCGACTGACAATGACAGCATCACCCACAGCCGCCCTGCGCTTCTGCCTGCTCGCCCTGATCTGCGCCTGCTCCCTGAGCATGCACGCACAGACAAACCTCAGCGAGGCCGACCGCGACCGCTGGCTCAAAGAAATACGCACCTACAAGCACGACTTCATCACCCGCGAGCTTGAACTCACCAACGACCAGGTGCGACAATTCTTCCCCCAATACGACAAGATGGAGGACGAAATAGCCGAACTCAACGCCGCCACGCGCGAGGCCGAGGCCCGTGTCAACTCCAACAAGGACGCCACCGACCTGGACATAGAGAACACCGCCCGCAGCGTGTTCGAGCTCAAACGCGCCGAAGGCCAGATTGAGATGACTTACTTTGAGGTTTTCAAGGACATTCTCACCCCCAGACAACTGCTACAGCTCAAAAACACCGAACGTAAATTCACCCAACAGTTGGTGAAACACCATCGCCGAAACCGCACGCAGAGATAAGAAAACTGACTGACCGTACCTACAGCCCCGCCGCCGACAGATGGCTCCGGGGCTGGTTTTTTAGACGGAAAAACAAATTAGACATAAAAATAATTTTTAGACATAAAGACATAAAGACATAAAAACATAAAAACATAAAAACATAAAAACATTATATTATTAATAACGTGAGTTCGGGATAATAAAAACCCTAAAAAAGTTGAATCGGCAGCTTGAAAAAGTTGCCGATTCTTTTG
>CANQZK010000116.1 GCA_947628285.1 uncultured Muribaculaceae bacterium | reverse complement strand
ACACTCCTTCCTCACAAGACAAAAATCGACTCAAGATATGCGACCCTGCCGTCAACATTTATTATTAAACAAGCTCTAAAAATTCCCGGCAAGGGTTTTGCCGGGTTTATTAAACCTGCAGGGAGGGATATATCATCTTGCGGGGGATGAAGGTGAGCAGGGTCTGCACCACGCTTTGCAATATGCGCCGGCGGATGAAATCCTTGCGGATGTATATCGAGACGCTGCGTCGGGATACGAAGTCGCCTTCGATGGGCCTGACGTTCTCGCGCTGTTCCGGGGTGAGGAAGGGCAGGTGCATTTCCGGTATGATGGTGAAACCGCCGTTGATGTCGACTATCCGTATGAGGGTCTCGATGCTGCCTGCCTCGTATATATGGCGCCCGATGCTCCTTGACTTGCAGAAACTGAAGGCGCTCTCACGCATACATTGCGATTCCTTCATTATCCACATTTTCTCGTGCACAAGGTCGGCCGGATTGAAGACGGGTAATTTCAGCAGGCAGTCCTTGGAAATGTACACATGGAAGGGCTCGCTGTACAGCGGTATTTCTTCAATTTCGGCGGCCGACAAGCCGCTGACTGCTATGCCGACGTCTATTTTGCCCAGACGGAGCGATTCGGCTATTTCACGGCCGTTCATCTCCTTGACCGTCATCTTGACGTTGGGATAGCCGTCGGTATATTTCTTTATGAAGCGGGGCATGAGGTACGGGGCGATGGTCGGGCCGACGCCTACCGAAAGCGTACCGCATACGGCACCTTTCTGCTCGGCCACTGTCTCCTCAATCCCGGCCACGCTGTTGAGCACCGCTTCGGCGCGGCGGACGACGGTCTCTCCGATAGCCGTCGGGCGCACGCTCTTGTTGTTACGCTCAAACAGGCGCACCCCAAGCTCCTCCTCCAGCTTGACGAGCAATGCGCTCAGCGTGGGCTGGGTCACGTCAAGCTCGGCGGCGGCTCTTGCAAAACTGCGGTAGCGGTCTATCGCCACTATGTATCTCAACTGCTGTAATGTCATATTTTGTGGACCATAAATAGATAAATTCGATGCAAAGATAACTAAAATCTGTTGTCCGTCTATCGTTCGGGCAGTAATTTTGCAGCAGAAAATTTCAATAACTATGGCACAGAAAAGATTTCACAGATATTTACCCACCAAGGGCTACGCGCTTTACTGGATTCTGCTGGCGTACCTCGTCATCGGATTCTTCTACCCCGTCATAGGACTGTTGGCTCTGGTGTGCATGATAGCGCCGGTGGCATTCGCCGTCAGCCGCGGCCGCTGGTGGTGCGGCAACGCCTGCCCGCGCGGCAATATGTATGACCGTCTGCTGGCCCGATATTCGCCCCACCGCCCCATCCCCGCCTTTGTCAGGACATTCGGATTCCGGCTGTTCATGGTGCTGTTCATATTCACCATGTTCGGAGTTCAGATGTATTTTGCCTGGGGCGACTGGAATGCCATGGGACGCGTGTTCTGGAACATCATACTCATGACCACCGTGGTAGGCGTCTCTCTCTCGTTCATCTACGCCCCGCGCACATGGTGCTCGTTCTGCCCCATGGGCACACTCTCATCGTGGGTAACACCCCGCCGGGCCCCCTTCCCCGCGGCTTTCACAAGCGTCAACGTCGCCGCAGCCTGCCACACCAAGTGCAAGAACTGCGCCCGCGTGTGCCCCATGCAGATTACGCCTTACGAGAGCCGCGGCAACGCCACCGGCTACCTCCACGCCGACTGCATCAAATGCGGCAAGTGCGTTGCCGCCTGCCCCCTCAAAATAATGGAAATCAAACCTCAAAAACCACTGACCCATGATAGTTGTAAACCGGAATCTCTGCCCGCATGACCATGTGTGCCCCCTCATCAAACTTTGTCCCGTAGGCGCCATAACCCAAGGAAGCGACGGCTACCCCGTCATAGACCGGGACAAATGCATCGAGTGCGGCAAATGCGTCCGCTCCTGCCCCAAACGAGCCATGACCAACCGGGAAGAATGATATTTATGTGAGTCCGCGCGCTGCATATCCCGGCAAAAAAATGTATCTTTGCAAACATGAGAAAATTATTGCTGATATTTCTGTTGGGACTGACAATAAGCTGCGGAAACAACAGGCCGCACCAACCCGAACGGCTGCCGGACGATGAAATTCCGGCATATCGTACCGCGTGCCTCAAGATTGCCGATTATATCGTATTGGAGGATTCAGCCTACCATCTGACCATATCAAAACAGCAAGCCGCGCAGATAGGCGTCCCGGAGAAATACTATGACCGTATACAGCAAGAACTGGATTACACAAATTATCTGGTCCGCGAAGAATACAACAAGAAAGGCATCCCCATTGAAATGCCCGAATTTCAAACGGAATAACAGCCGTTTGAAGACGGCATAGCAAAACGACGAACAATAATGCTTTTTAAAGCCGGCGCTTGCCTGCGACGCGACCGGCTCCCGGTTCCATAGGCCGACATACGGCTTGTGAGAAAAGCATCGTCGGAGGGCGGCGATTCCTCCATCAGCCATGTGGATATATCCACACCCGCAATAAGCCTTTAATCTCGTGACGATGCTATGCCTTATAGTTCGGCATATTCAGTAAGGCTTGTATTCTATCCACTCGTTCAGGGGGGCGTCGATAGGGAGGCGAGGAACGCGGTAGGTCTCGCCGCAGCCGTTGAGCATTATCATGTCGGGCGCGAATGAGATGACGGACCAGTATATTCCTCCGTCGGGGCTGAAAGTGCACGCGTCGGGATTGAATTTGGTGTAGTCAATTTCGAGGTCGTTTCGGACGATATCGAAATTTCCCGGCATTATACTCATGGTGTATTCGCCGATGTTCTGATTCTTCATCATTCGGATATTCTGGAAGAAGAGCGTGCCGGAGTCGCAGTTTCGTGTGGCTGCCGCACGGATGTAGACCATCGAACTTCCCACAATGTAATATATGAACATGTGGCGGTTGGTGTTAACCTCGCAATACGGTTTATCGTCCTGGATGCCGTACTGAACGCCGAGCCGCCACTGCTGAAGGCATTTGCCGACATCCGTTTTGGCATCGCAAGGTTGCATCTCGTAAGGCTCGGTGGTCTCGATATTCTCCACTTTGAGCAGTCGTTGCCCCATGATTTCAAGCTGACCGTCAGCCACTTTCACTTCAACAGGTTGTTGATTGCCGGATAGTGTCACCTTGCCGTCCTTGTCAAAGACAGTCTTGTGATAAATGTTCGCAGACGGAATCTGCAACATGGCCTCCAGGCTGCTGTCGGCCTTTGCGAAGAAAATGCAGACACTGTCCGTGATGACAGCCTCTGCGCTGTCATTTGCCCATACGCCCTTGGCCGACGTCATGCCCGCACCTGCACCGTACAGAGCGAATGACAACAAAAACAGAATCAGAAATGTAAGCTTTTTCATAGCAATAAAGTTTTTCCTGCGCAAATATACGATTTTTACGTCGACACACCGTTGAACGATGTTAAAAATCTTCGTAAATTTGTAGCAAAATAGACAATTATGGGAGTGAGCTACCGAGTAAAACGTAATATATCGCTGGTGCTGACGGTTATCGGCGTCGTTTGTATTGTGGCCCGCATTTGGGGCGTGGTGATGGAGCCGACGTCATGGAAGCCCTGGCTTGAACTTTTCGGAATAGTAATTATCACTTATCTGTGCTTTGACAATTACCGCACCTTCCGGCGCAAAGCATCCCTTTAGCCTGCGCGGGCAAATAATTGCGCTGCGGGTGTTGATAATTGGCAAAGATTTCGTACCTTTGCACCCATAAAACGCAAATAAACACCAAATAAAGGTAAGCATATAACATTTTATGGCAACAACAGCAGATTTTAAAAACGGTATGTGCCTTGACATCGACGGCACCTACTACTTCATTAAAGAGTTTCTCCACGTGAAGCCCGGCAAGGGTCCGGCCTTCGTGCGCACGAAACTCCGCAATGTTAAGACGGGCCGTATCCTTGACAAAACCTGGAACTCCGGTGTCAAGGTCAACGAAGTCCGCATCGAGCGCCGTCCCTACCAGTACTCCTACAAGGACGACATGGGCTACCACTTCCTGCACACCGAGACTTGGGAAGAAATCATCGTTCCGGGCGAGAGCATCGAAGGCGTTGAGTTCCTCAAGAACGGCGACATCTGCGAGGCTATGGTCGAAGCAGCTACCGAGACCGTTCTGACCTGCGAAATGCCCACTTCGGTTGTTCTGGAAATAACCTACACCGAGCCCGGCATCAAGGGCGATACCGCCACAAATACCCTCAAACCCGCCACCGTCGAGACCGGTGCCGAGGTGCGCGTGCCCCTGTTCATCAACATCGGCGACAAAGTCCGCATCGACACCCGCGACGGCTCATACGTGGAGCGCATCAAATAAACCCCACATCGGAAACTTACTGAAGGACGCCTGCCGCTCACTTACGGCGGGCGTCCTTGCTATATGCCTGTGCGGACAGTAGGCGGTTGACACGCCGGCGTTCAGAGTCAAACAGCCAGCCCCACTTATTGAAATAACGAATCATGTTTACGATATGAATCCTGAGCAGGCGTCCCGATCGGTACGACTCGCGCCGATGGTCATGGATAATGGTTTCGGCGGGATAATACAGCGTGACGTACCGACTGTGCATCCGCCGGGTCAAATCGATGTCCTCAGGGTACATAAAAAAGCGCTCGTCGAACAGCCCCACCTGCCGCAACGCGTCCACCCGCAGCAGCATAAAGCTGCCCTGATGGTAGGGTACGTTCAGCTCCCGGTCGTGGTCAAGGTCCTTGAGCAGATAACGGTCATTGCGTCGACGCATCCACCGGGCCGGCAGGAAACGGCGGCCGAACACGTCGAGCGGCGCCGGCAAGCGGCGCACGGTATACTGAATCTCACCATCGGGGTAGACAATCCGCGGCTGAAGCTGTCCCACATTCGGATGAGCATCCATGTAGCCGACAAGGCGTTGCAGAACAGCCGGGTCGAAACGCACATCGGAGTTGAGCACCAGGTGATACTCCACCCCATCGGCCAGACTCTCACGCAAGGCAATATTGTGGGCGGCGCCGTAGCCGATGTTGGCCGATGCCGTATACCTGACCTTGGGCATACCCGAAACTATATCCAGGATGCGCGGTTCCGAACCATTGTCAATGATGCTTATGCGGCCCACGGCATCAGTATCAAGAGACGCCACGCAGGCGCGCAGCTCGGCCTCATCGGTCCGGAAGGTGACAATTGATACGGCAAGTTTCATGGCGGTAGCGGTTACAGTATATGCCCGTTGTCGTGATAGGAGTAGAAATCGGAGTCGGTGAGGATTATGTGGTCCAGGACTCTGATATCGAGCAGTTTGGCGGCGTCGCGGATTTTGACGGTGATGTCGTCGTCCTGCCTGGAGGGGAAGAGGGTGCCCGAGGGGTGATTGTGGCAAAGCACTATGGACGAGGCCAGATTCTCGATGGCGTGGCGGAGGATGATGCGGACGTCGACCACTGTCGAGGCCACGCCGCCGCGCGAAACGTTCAGCGGCGCTATGACCTTGCCGTTGCGTGCCAGCAGGAGAATCCAGAATTCCTCATACGGCAGGTGGTCGACGTGATGCCGCATGAAGGCCGCCACGGATTTGGAATCGGTTATGAACTGCGCCTCCATCGAGGCGGCATCGGCGGCGCAGCGGCTGCCCAGTTCAAGCGCGGCAAACAGCGTGATGGCCTTGGCCGGCCCGATGCCCTTGTAGCGCTTCAGGAAGGCGCGGATGGACATGCGCGCTATCTGCGAGAGATGGTTTTCTTGATCGGCAAGGATTTCGTCGCTGAGCCGGAGCACAGACTTGCCCTTGATGCCGGTGGCGAACAACAGCGCCATCAGCTCGGCATTGGTGAGCGCCTTGACGCCCAGACGCAGGGCTTTCTCGCGCGGGCGGTCGTCGGCGGCCATGTCGGCAATCATCACGGGGCGCTGCTCGGCGACGTCGGTTGCGTCGTATTCAGTGTTCTCGTTCATTTGCCTTTGCGGATAAGGATTTCCTCGCGGACATCACGGCCGCGACGCAACAGTATCTTGACAAACCAGGCCTTGATGAATCCGCAGCCGTAGCCGCCCAACTGGACGGTGGCGGCGGGCATGGCCATCAGCGCCACCTTAAGGCTCTGCCCGGCCATGAGCGCGCCCAGGAATATGCCTGCGAAGTAAGCGCCCAGCACGGCGAAGAACCACGGCGACACCGTTATACCCAACACTATCAGGGCCACGCAGCCGATGACGAATACGGCCGGGAGCAGATGCACGGCCTTGAGCGAATCCGGGTACAGCAGTTTGAGCGTTATGCGGGACATGCCGAAAACGTAGACCTGCCGCCAGAATTTGCGGAAGTCAACGCGCCGCTTGTGCCACACTGGGTCGTCGATGAACGCGATGGTGAAGCCGGCCAGGCGGATGCGTGTGCTCATGTCGATGTCCTCTGAGAACATCTCGCGGAAGCCCCCTACCCGCTCGTAGACCTGCCGCGAGAAGCCCATGTTGAAGGTGCGCGGCACGAACTTCTCCAGCCTTATCTTGCCGCCGCGGATGCCGCCGGTGGTCAGGAAGGAGGTCATGGAATAGTTGATGGCCTTCTGTGTGTCGGTGAAGGAGCTGTGGGCCGAGTCGGGACCGCCAAAACAGTCCGTGTAATTCTCAATCAGAGCGGCCTCGAGCAGCGCGAAATATCCCGGAGGTATGACGCAGTCGGAATCGAAGAACACAAAGTAATCGCCCGTGGCGCGTTCCATGCCGTAGTTGCGGGCGATGGAGCGGCCCTCGTTCTCCTTGTAGAAATATTTTACATCGAGCCCGCGGGCGGCGAATTCCTGGCAGACTGCCTCGGAACGCTCGGTCGAGCCGTCCTCGACCACCACGACCTCGAAGTTGCCCGCTTCCTGAGCCATAAGGCTCTGAAGCAGCTCGCGCACCTCCTCCACGCGGTTGTATACCGGTATAATGATTGAGAATTTCATCAGCTCATGCGGTTTTTATAATCGTCGTATGTGAACTCGCGCAGCAGGTGCGCCTCGCCCCGGCTGTCCACCAGCCAGATGGACGGATGCTGAATGCCGTTGAACATGGTGGTTTTCACCGTGGTATAATGGTTCATGTCCTCCAGGGTAAGGCGGTCGCCGATGCGCAGCGGACGCTCGAAACTCCAGTCACCGGTGAAGTCGCCGCTCAGGCATGAATTGCCGCCCATGCGGTAGGTAGGCTTGCCGGGCACAGGCTCCTGTCCGAGGCTCTCGGTGACGGAGCCTGTGC
>CANQZK010000115.1 GCA_947628285.1 uncultured Muribaculaceae bacterium | reverse complement strand
GGCGCTGGTCCACTACCACCTGGGGTGCCTGGTTCTCGGCCTGGCGGTTCTTGTTTTTCTTTTTCTTGCCCTGGCCCTGGGGCTGATTGGGCTGCTGCTGGCCGGGCTCGGTGATTACGATGGGCTGGGGCTGCATCTGAGGCTGCGGCCGTTCGGCTGCGGCGCGGCGGGCCTCCTCGCGTTCCTGCTGGCTGCGGGGAACAAACTTGCGTCCCTCGCCGTGGGGGAAGAACGAGCTGAACTCGCCCGACGGACGAAAATCGCGGTGCATCTTGGGACGGTCGGCCTCGGCGGGCTCGCCATCAGTCTGCTCGGCGCGGACTTCGGCGCCCTCGGTTGTCGGGGCAGCATCGGCAGGCACGGCTTCAGGCTTCACTTCCGCTGCGGGAGCGGCTGCTTCAGGGGCGGGCGCGGCGCTCTCGGCGGCCGGAGGGGTTTCAGCCTGCATGGGAGCTTCGGGCTGTTCGGCGCCTTCAGCCTGCTTTTTGGCGGGACGGCCGCGTTTGCGCTTGGGAGCCTCGGGAGCGCCCTCGACTGTCGGCGTTGCGGGCTGTTCGGCGGGCTGAGCGTCTCCATCGGTTGCGCGGACCGGTTTTTCGGCTTTATTGCGTTTTTGGGGCGCGGCAGGGGCCGGTTCGTTCTGAGCCGAGGCAGCCTCCGGGGCCGCTGCGGTCTCGGTCTGTTCTTTCTTTTTACGTCCGCGCTTCTTGGGCTCGGCCTTCTCGGCCGACCGTTGCTGGCCTTCGGCCACCAGGGTAGCTGCGCGGTCCTCCGCCTGCTTGTCAAGTATGCGGAAGATTAGAGCTTCTTTTTGCGAAAGGTCAATCTTTTTGAGTCCTAACGACTCGGCAGCCTGCTTGAGGTCGCCGTCGGCCATCGCGTTGAGTTCTTGAATGCTATACATTATTATTAAAGGATGGCGGAAATTACTGCCCGGCTAAACGTCGCGCCGCAATACCGCTGAGGTATAGTAATGGGGGTGATGATAACGTTCGGAATGGAAAAACTGTGTGGGGGGAGTATAGAGAGATAAAAGGAGAGGAGGGAGGAGAAGGATTTTCCGTGCCAATGACGGAAAGGTGTTTTTGCAATACCTAATTACGACTGCAAAGTTAATCAATCCGTTTAAATAAACAAAATTTCCTCCCTATTGTTGAGTAATTTTTTCAAATTTCAGGGCCCGTTCGGCAGGTAAAATAGGAATTTTTGATGGAATTTAACAAAATGTCGAGGTATTTCGTTATATTTGCAACGTCATACTTATTTTTATCACGAAAAATTAATTGTATCTAATGAAATCAACATCATTTGTGATAGCTGTCGGCCTGGCGGCGTCCTGGAGCGTCGCGGCCTCCGCACAGATTGTGACGACGCAGCCGCCCATGCTGCAGCAGACGTCGCAGGGGGTGGTAATAACTTACTATGCCGACCGCGGCAACCGCGGCCTGGAGAATCTGCCCAAGGACGATAAAGTATACGCCCACACCGGCGTAATCACCTCAACGTCTAAAAACGACGGCGACTGGAAATACGCTCCCTCATGGGGAGACAACTCGCCCAAGTACGAACTGACCCGCACAGCCGAGAACACCTACACCCTCAACATTGGCCAAATCGACACCTACTACGGCATACCGGCAGGAGAGACGGTCAAGAAGTTAGCCTTCGTGTTCCGCAACACCACGTCGAACCGCCAGGGCAAGACGGCCTCCAACGGCGATATCATGGTGACGGTATGGCCGGCAGGTTTCTACAGCATGATGACTTCCGATCTGAATGGCAGCGCCCTGCTCTCGGACGAATCTGTCACCTTCACCGCCGCCTGCACCGAGGCATCGGACATCACCATCAAGGTTGACGGCGCCGCCACCGCCCAGTTAGCTGCGGCCAAGGGCGTGACGGAGCTTGAAGGCAAGTACAGCTTCAAAGCCGCCGGCGAATATACCGTAACGGCCACATACGTCCACAACGGCCTCACGGACACCGAAACTATCAAGGTGAGCCGACTGAACTCCGGCGAGGAGGTTCCCTACCCCGGCGGCACACCCGTGATGGGCGCCGTGGCACAGCCCGACGGCAGCACGCTGTTCTGCCTGGCCGCTCCCGAGAAGGACGATGTCATTCTGCAAGGCTCCTGGAACGACTATGCCATCGTGCAGTCGTCCGTCATGAACCTGCAGACCATCGACGGCATTCGCTACTTCTGGACCCGCATCGAGGGCCTGAACGACGGCAAGGACTACATCTACTTCTACAACGTGGACGGCAAGCAGGTGGGCGACCCCTACGCCCGTCTGGTGCTCGACCCCTACAACGACCGCTACATCCCATCATCGGTATTCCCCGACATGCCCGCCTTCCCCTCGCAGCACGTCAGCGGCACTCCCGTAGCCGTCTACAACAGCAACCGCGATGTCTACGACTGGCAGGTCAAGGACTTCAAGGGCGTGGACCAGTCGGCGCTGGTAATCTATGAGCTGCTCATCCGCGACTTCACCGGCACCGAGGACCAGTCGCGCGGCAACGGCACCGTGGCCGGCGTCATCGAAAAACTCGACTATCTGAAATCCTTAGGTGTCAACGCCGTGGAGCTTCTGCCCATCATGGAATTCAACGGCAACAACTCCTGGGGCTACAACACCAACTTCTACTTCGCTCCCGACAAGGCCTACGGCACTCCCGACGATTACCGCCGACTCATCGACGAATGTCACGCCCGCGGCATGGCCGTGATTCTGGACATTGTCTTCAACCAGAGCGACGGTCTGCATCCCTGGTACATGATGTATGCCCCAGCGGTCAACCCCTTCTACAACGCCGGCGCGCCTCACGCCTACAGCGTGCTCAACGACTGGAAACAGGAGTATCCCCTGGTGCAGCAGCAATGGAAGGACGCTCTGAAGTACTGGCTCACGGCCTACAAGGTGGACGGTTTCCGCTTCGACCTGGTCAAGGGTCTGGGCAATAACGACTCATACGACGCAACGTACAACCCCTCGACCAACACCTTCACTGGCGTGACCGACGCCAAGACCAACGCCTACAACGCATCGCGCGTAGCCCGCATGAAGGAGCTGCACAACGCCATGCGCGAGGTCAACCCCGACGCCTATTTCATCAACGAGAACCTGGCCGGTGCCCGTGAGGAGAACGAGATGGCCGCCGACGGCGAGACCAACTGGGCCAACATCAACCATGCTTCATGCCAGTTCGCCATGGGCTACTCATCGGAATCAGCGCTGTCGCGCTTCTACGCTCCGTCCGACGGCCGCACCTGGGGCTCGACCGTGAGCTATGCCGAGAGCCATGACGAGGAACGCATGGCCTACAAACAGAACCAGTGGGGCGCCGAAGGCGTCAAGGGCAACACGGCCATGTCGATGCGCCGACTCGGCTCGGTAGCCGCTCAGATGCTCATGACACCGGGCGTGCACATGATATGGCAGTTCCAGGAATTTGGCGCCGACCAGACCACCAAGAACAGCTCCGGCGGCAACAACACCGACCCCAAGAAGGTAATCTGGAAATATCTGGACGATGCCGACCGCTACGGTCTCTATGACAATTATTGCCGTCTGAATGCCATCCGCAAGGGCGACGCCGAGATGTTCCTGCAGGACACCAAGACATCTGTAGCCCTGAACACATGGAACGTCGACCGCACCATCAGCCTGACCCGCGGCGACAAGGCCATCTACGTTGTGGTCAACCCCGAAGTCAGCAAGGAAGCCACCGTAGCAGTTTCCGGCGTGGACCTCTCGGACGCATCCAAGTACGGCCTAATCTGCCGCAGCTACAACACCGCCCCGCAGGCCACTGCCGAGGGCGTCAAGTTGGCTCCGGGCGCCTTTGCCGTCTACGGCACGCTCAACCTGGCCGGCATTGACGATGTCGTCATCACCGATGGCCCCGACTCCACACTGAACATCTACGGCACGGAAGGCGCCATCGTTGTCGAGGGCAACCCGACCAACGTAGAGGTCTACACCGTAGCCGGTACACGAGTGCCCATGACCGGGCTTGACGCTGGCATCTACATTGTCCGCGCCGACAACCGTGTGGCCAAGGTGAGAGTATATTGATTCAAAACCACCTGTAACGAAACAGGCCGCGGACAACCCGCGGCCTGTTTGCGTTATTTGTAGACTTGCATCTGGCAGTTGGCGCAATCAAAGTGCAGCCGGAAGCGCCCCAAGGGTGCTTCGAGGAACAACTCGGGCGGCAGTTTGGAGGCCTGCTCGGGGCGACGCAGACAGGCGCCCAACTCGCGACGCAGGCAGTAGCGCGTAGTCATGACGCGCAGCGGACCGGCGGTTTGCGGCTCGACTTCCAGCGCCTGATGCTCCACTACGGCGCCGTGCGATTCGTAGAAGCGGCGCGCCATGCTGTTGGCCACGTTGTCGTGGTAGCTCAGGCGCATATTCTCAAACTCGGCGGGGGGCAATGCCGCCGGTTTGCGCCGTGCCACGGGGCGGACCGTCTCCCACACGCAGTCAAGGGCTTCGATGGCGCGGCGGCGCAGGTCGGCCAACAGGCTGGCGGGGATGAAGGCATCGCCGGCACGGTCGTCGAGCGTGCCGAGTTCGTAGGGAGTGTCGCCCAGACGCTCCAGCACCTTGCGGCGGGCGGCATCCTGCGGGGTGCGCGCGGTATCCTCGGCCCGCTGGTCCGAAGCCAACGTCACGCCGCAGCCGCGCTCATCCTTGAGGTCGAGCACCACGCGGCGATCGGCGCTGAGCCGCAGCGTCATGTCCAGGCGCATTGTGCGGCGGGCGGTGTCGTCGCGCTGCAACATGGCCTGATGGCGGGCGTCATTGTTGCGCATCAGCTTTATGCCGGGCCGCGAGGGCACGTCAGCCCCGGCCGGCGTATGTATTACGTCGCCCTCCACCTTGTTCACCCGGAAGCCATGCAGGTCGCCTTTGCCGTCAAGCCACACCAGGCCGTCGCCGGGATTGAGCGCGGCGCTCAGGCGGGCGCGAATACGTCCGCCGTTGCACTGAAGCGTCGTGCCCACGGGTTGGCCCGTCCATTTGGGCGTCAACGTGGAGCTGATGCCGGTGCGGGCGTCAGGTGTCAGGAAATATGTGGTAAAGCCGCGGTTGAACGCAGCAGCCGTGTCGGGCTTGAAAGTCAGCCGCACGCGACCGTGGGACGAGCGGCGGAAACGGTCCGGGTTGGACTCAATCAGACGGTTCAGGGCCTGCGAATAGGCCGCGGTGACTTCCTTAACGTAGGCCGGGCTTTTCAGTCGGCCCTCTATTTTAAAAGATGTGGCGCCGGCGGCCGCAAGGTCGGCCAGGCGGTCAAGACGGTTCATGTCGGCCAGCGAAAGCCAGTGTCGTTCGGAGCTGCCTCCGTCGGGCGGGACAACGTCGCGGCCGCGTCCGTCGGTCAGCCGGAAGCGCAGACGGCACACCTGCGGGCACTCGCCGCGGTTGGCGCTGCGTCCCGTGGTGGCGAATCCGGCCTGGCAGTCGCCGCTGTAGCTCACGCACAGGGCGCCGTGCACAAACACTTCCAGCCGCGCCTCGGGCACGGCGGCATGTGTCCGCGCAATCTCGTCAAGCGAGAACTCGCGCGGCAACACTATCTGGGCGAAGCCCGCGCGGGCCAACATGGCGGCCTTTTCAGGCGTGCGGGCATCTGTCTGCGTGCTGGCGTGCAGCTCAATGGGGGCTGTGCCGGGCATCAGCAGGGCCATGTCCTGGACTATCAGCGCATCTACGCCTATGCGGTAAAGCTCGTGCGTGAGACGCTGCATTTCCTCCAGTTCATGCTCATATATAATGGTGTTGAGCGTCACGTAGACGCGGACGCCGAAGCGGTGGGCATAGCTCACCACCGAGGCGATATCGTCAAGCGAATTGCATGCCGCCGAGCGGGCTCCGAAGGCCGGACCACCTATGTAGACGGCGTCGGCGCCGTGGTCAATGGCGGCAAAGGCCGTGGCTGCATCGCGGGCCGGTGCAAGCAGTTCAAACTCGGTCATAACCCATGGATTTGAGCATGGCCAGGGCCTCGTCGCGCGATGCGTCGAGGCGGTCGGCATAGTGTGCGTCGCTGTTTACGACCAGGGGCACACCGGCGGCAATCAGGCGCGGCCAGTAGCGCTCATGCGGGAAGAAGCGGCCGTGCTCCACGCGCGCCTTGGTGTTGATTTCCACCGTCACGCCCGACTCTATAATCAGGTCAATGTAGCGGTCGATGAGAGCGCGGTACCAGTCGCGTTGCTCTATGTCGGGGTCGTAGTATGATGCGTTCTGGGCTATCTTGTCAAAGTGGCCCAAGATGGTGAAACCGCCCGTACGCATCATGTCCATCGAGCGGTTGTAGAAAGTCTCGACTACGTAGCGGATGTCGTTGCCGAAGTGCTCTTCAAGGTTGCGTTTGAAGCGCTCGTACTTGCCGTCTACGTCTACCAACTCACCTTTTTGGTCGGGGATGAAATGCACCGAGCTAATGCAGAAATCCAGGTCGAGGTTTACATAGCAGGGCGAGGCGGCGTTGCAGTCCGGGCCGAGATAATCAATCTCCATGCCGGCCAAGAAGCGACAGCTGCCTGCGTACTGGTCATTGGCGCGGCGCACCTCCTCAAGATACTGCGGCACATCATCCATGGACATATTGCAGGGCGACTGGATGGGCACCGGCGCATGGGGCGTGAAACCGATTACCTCGAAGCCCTGCTCGACGGCGGCGCGGGCCATCTCGGCCACGGTGTTGCGGCCGTCGCAGAACTGTGTATGAGTGTGGAAATTACGTCGTTTCATCGCGTTTCAGCCGATATTGCCTCGTTTATATAATCGTTGAAGGCCGAACGGGCATCGTCCAACTGCGATTCCAGGTTCAGGATGAGCGACGACTGTGAGCGGTCGCCCTTGGCATAGTCGGCGCGCAAGGCGGCCAGACGCTGTGTCAGAGTATCTATCTGCACGCGGGCGTTGACGGCCATGGCCATTGACTGCCGCGCCTCGGGGTTGCGGAAGTCGGCCAGCGAATTATACACGCGTCCCGTGCCGCCGATGGCCAGCGGGAAGGGCGCCACGGGGGCCTTGGCATCCTTGGCGGCAGATTCGGGTTGGCGGCGGGTATAGTCCTTGCCGGGCTCGCGTGTGAGCGACGTATCCGACAGGCGCGCCAGAGCGGCGAGGTTGGGGTCGTCGACGGGCACATTGACACGGTTGTCCGACGGGATGAATACGTAGACCGTCAGCCGTCCGGGCACATGATTGCGGTCCGTTGCCCACCAGCCTGTGCCGGTCGATTCATCTATGGCCAGCATGAAGTCATTGTCGGGCGAGTTGTACGGCATGCCCACGTTCTGCGGCTGCAGGTATTCGCCCTCGTCGTCGCGGCGGGTCATGAATATGTCATAACCGCCCGGAGCATTTGCCCCGGCTTTTCGAGCGGTTTTATCGAGT
>CANQZK010000114.1 GCA_947628285.1 uncultured Muribaculaceae bacterium | reverse complement strand
CGTTCAACCCCGTTCAGTACATCCACGGCCAATTATTCCATGTCCGTCAGAGGCCATTAACTGAATATCCCTAATTATGCATTATGCATTATGCATTAAAAAATAAGGCCATCGGGTTGTCCCGGTGGCTTTATTTTTAAATTTTTAATTTTCAATTTCATTCGGCGTGGTTGTGGAGCAGGGCCAGGAGGGCGGCGCGGTCGTGCACGGTGATGCGCGAGGGGGTGTAGTCCAGCAGGTGGTGCGATTTCATCTCTTCCAGGGCCGAACGCAGCGCGGTGCGCGATACGCCGAACAGGCCGGTGAGGTCGCGCTGGCGGCACTCCAGCACTATGTCGCTGCTGCGGGGCTGGGTCAGGGCGCTGATCCAGAAGGCGATGCGCTCGGGCAGGCTTCCGGTAGATACGGCCAGGATGCCCTCGACCGACTTCTGGGCGCAGACCGACAGGATGTTCAGGTAGTTGAACAGGAATACGGGGTCGGTGTCAAGAATCTTCAGATAGTCGGCCTTGTCGATGTGGAGCATGCTCACAGAGCCGATGGCTGTGGCAGTGGCGGGCCAGACGGTGAATTTGCCGAAGAGGAATTCGGGCGAAATGACGTCCGGAGCGTTGAGTGTCTGTGTTACGGAGAAGAGCCCGTCGGGGTTGAATATGCGGAGCTGCAGCCGGCCGGAAATGATGAATGACAGGCCGCGGCAAGGGTCGCCGGCACGCACTATGACCTCGTAGACCGGATACTTGAGGAAATGCAGCCGGGCCGAGCCCACAATCTGCATCATGCATTCGCGGTTTGCGCCCTTGAACAGAGGCAGCGACATCAATATGTCATAGATACTGTCCATTTGTCAGTTTTTAACTTAGTCAAGTTTTAACAACTTCCGGGGCTATATTGTTCGGGCGGGTGTCAGCGGCGCTTGGCGGGCTTGGCGGGCTCGTCGGCAAAGCGGCCGGGGTAGTCGATGTGCAGGCGCGGGCGCGTCATGGCGCGGATGATGAAGAACAGTCCCAGCAGCACGAAGGGTATGCTGAGCCACTGGCCCATGTTGAGGGTCATGTCGGCCTCGAAGGCTACCTGGTCGTTCTTGATGAATTCAATCAGGAAGCGGGGCAGGAATATGCCCGCCAGGAAGGTGCCGAAGATGAGGCCGGGACGCTCGCCCAGGTTGCGCCGCCAGTACATCCACATGAGCAGCCCGAACAGCATGAAGTAGCACAGGGCCTCGTAGATCTGTGTGGGGTGCACGGCCTGCGGGGCGTACATGGTCTGCCACTCATAGGAGTTGACAAACTTGAATCCCCAGGGCAGGTCGGTGGCCACGCCGAAAATCTCGCTGTTGATGAGGTTGCCGATGCGTATGAGGCCGCCCACCAGGGCGATGGCTATTACCAGGCGGTCAAAGGTCCACAGGGGGCTGCGGCGGCTGGTGAAGACGGAGAACAGTATGACGGCCAGGATGACGCCGATGGCGCCGCCGTGGCTGGCCAGTCCGCCCTCCCAGGTCTTGAATATCTCGGCGGGGTGCTGCGAGTAGTAGTCCCAGGCGTAGAAGAAGACGTGGCCCAGGCGGGCGCCCACGATGGTGCCCAACGCTACCCATATGAGCAGTATGCCCAGCCAGCGCTCGGGCACGCCCTCGCGGCGGAACATCTTGGCCACCAGGTTGAAGCCCACCCAGAAGCCGATTACGAACATCAGCCCGTACCAGCGGATGTGGACGGGCCACGTGATGATTTCGGGATTGACATCCCAAGTGATTGCGTTGAGCATGGTTATTGCTGTTGTATGATTTGCACAAAATCGCGGGGCAGGATGATGTTGGGCACGTCAATGGCGCCGGCGAACAGCGGGGCTATGTCGGCGGCCCGGAACCCGGCTATGCCGCATCCGATGCGGGTGACAAGGAAGGTGAGCCCGGGATTGCTGCGGGCAAAGTCGATGAATGCGTCCACATAGGGCCGGATGGCCTCGGGGCCGCCGTGCATGGTGGGGATGGCGTAGGAGCGGCCTTGCAGTCCGGTGCCCTGCCCCCAAACGGCGCCGAAATGGCGGTAGGCGGCGCGGGCGGCCCCGCCGCCGTGGCTGCCGGCCAGGTTGCTGCCGAAAACGAATATCTCGTTCGGGGCCAGGGTGTTGATGTTATCGGGGGTGAATGGTCTGTCGTACATGGGTCAGTCTGTGGGTTTGTCGCCGGCGGGGTCGGGGCTGTCGGACTCGGCGGCGCCGCTGAAATATTGCCGGGCGGCGTGCCGCACGCGGCCGCTCAGCATCACTATGGTGAACATGGTGGGGAAGGCCATCAGGGCGTAGAACAGGTCGCACAGCCCGACGGCGGCCTCCAGAGGCACGACGGCGAACACCACCAGCGATATGACAAAGAGATAGGTGTACCAGCGGGTGCTGCGCGACCCGAACAGGTACGATGCGCACGTCGACCCGTAGAACGAGTAGGAGAACATGGACGACAGCGCGAAGCAGATGACGATGAACATCAGCAGGTAGGCGCCGCCGGGAATGCCGCGTCCGAAGGCAGTCATGGCTATCTCCAGGCCCTTGACGCCCTCGACGTCCTGCACCTCGGGCACGCACAGCAGTATGGCCACGGCCGTGAGCGTGCACACCAGGCCGGAGTCGATGCCCGGTCCTAACATGGCTATGAGGCCCTCGCGCACGGGGCGGTTGTTGCGCGATGCGCCGTGCATGATTGAGGCCGTGCCTATGCCGGCGTCGTTGACCAGCGCGGCGCGGCGAGCCCCTATGATGGCTATGCCGGCCAGGGCGCCGAAACCGGCCTGCAGGTTGAAGGCCTCGGTGAATATGCGCTGGAACACGGCGGGGACGTCGCCCAGGCGCGTCAGGATGATGTAGAGCACCATCAGGAAGTAGACACCCACCATGAAGGGCACCATCACGGATGCCACGTTGGCGATGCGCTTGATGCCGCCTAAGATGACCACGGCCACCACGGCGGCCACGGCTATGCCGAACAGCATCTTGTAGGCCGTCAGATTCTCGATGCCCAGGAACGAGCCCACGGCGCCCAGCACGGGGCTGGCGGCCACGGATTCAGGCGTGGAGAAGGTGGATATGAAGGCCTCAGTGAGCTGGTTGGCGTTCATGATGCACAGGGTGCCGAATATGCCGGCCACGGCGAAGAACTTGGCCAGCGGCGTCCAGCGCGGACCCAGGCCGCGGGTGATGATGTGCATGGGGCCGCCCTGCGGGTTGCCTTGGTCGTCCTTGCCCTTGTACATTATGGCCAGGACGCCCTCATGGAACTTGGTGCACATGCCCACCAGGGCACTGACCCACATCCAGAAAATGGCGCCCGGACCGCCCACCACCAGCGCGATGGCCACGCCGGCGATGTTGCCCAGGCCCACGGTGGCGGCCACCACCGACGCAAGCGCCTGGGCCGATGATATCTGGCCGTTGCGGGCGTCGTTCTTGGTGCGCAGCTCGGCTATTGCCGCCGGGATGCGCCGCAGCGATACGGCGCCGGAGGCCAGGAACAGATACAGGCCGCCGCCGATGAGCAGAAAAAACAACGGATAGCCGCACAGAAAGTCGGCTACCGCTACAATATATTTACCTATTTGATCCATTAGAAACGTCGGGTGCGGGGCGCCGCAAACAGCGCCGGCCCCTCTCCGGGATTACTTAGTGAGTACAATCTGCCGCTCGTCGGCCAGCCGGCGCAGGTTCAGGATGGCATAGCGCATCCGCCCCAGGGCAGTGTTGATGCTTACGTTGGTCTTTTCGGCAATCTCCTTGAAGCTCAGATTCTGATAATACCGCATGACCAGCACCTGGCGCTGCGACTCGGGGAGCTCGCGGATGAGGCGGCGCACATCGTCGCGGATCTGCAGCTCCACCATATCGTCCTCAATGGTGAGCTCGCTGAGTTCCTTGCGGTTAAGGACATCTACGGTGCCGTCGTCCGTGGAGACGAGCTGCTCGATTTTGCCCTGGCGGAACTGGTCGATAACCATATTGCGGGCAATTCGTGCCAGCCAGGCGCCGAACTTGCCGGATTCGGTATAATTGCCCTGCTTGATAGTCATGATGGCCTTTACGAAAGTCTCCTGAAATATATCCTCGGCCAACTGGCGGTTGCCGGTGAGCTGGATGATGTAGTTGAGGAGGCGGCTTTGATGACGGAGCAACAGGGTGTCAAAAGCTTCATTATTGCCGTTAGCGTAAGCCTTTACCAACTGATCGTCGGTCAACTGTGCTAAAATTTGCATTGTCTTTACTGTATTGATTTAGAGTAGAGATAGGCGATAGGCAAGCGAATTTTTTAGTGTGTGGAAAATGTTTATTAGTTGCAAAGTTACAAATAAAAAGCGGGTCCGGCAAAATAAAAGGCAAAAATTTTCGTTTCCGTTGTCAAAATATTCGCCGGCGGGTCCTCAGGCCGGCCCATAAGCCAAAAAAGCAGGAGCATGTGTGCCCCTGCCTGATGCGTTGTGGCGGCGGTGTGCCGGGTCAGTCCAGCGACGAGCGGTCCTTGGTGGGATTGCGGAAGTAGAGCTCGCCGTCGATATACTCCTGGGTGGCTATCAGCGTGGGTTTGGGCAGACGCTCGTAGTAGCGCGAGATTTCAATCTGCTCGCGGTTCTCGCTCACCTCCTCCAGGTTGTCGTTGAGCGATGCGAATTCCTGAAGTTTCTTTTCCAGGTCGTGGCGCATCTCGGCAGCGATCTGGTTGGCGCGGGTGGCTATTACGGCCACGGTTTCATAGACATTGCCGGTGGCCTGGGCCAGGTCCACCAGGTCGCGGGTCACGGTGTTAAGCGGTGCGTTTGATTTCTTGTAGTCCATGAGTATGTATTATTCTTGTACGTATTTCTTGGCTATATTATAGATGTTGTCAGCCTCCTGGCGGTTGGGGCTGTCGGGGTAGTTGTTGATGAAGGAGTAGTACTCGTCCACCACCTCGCGGAAACGGTCGGCTTTGCGCTCGTCCACGCTCAGCTCGGCCTCGCGGAAACGGGCCTTGAGGATGAGCATCTCCAGGTCCTCCTTATACTTGGAGTAGGGGTAGTCCTTGACGGCGTTGCGGGCCACGATAACGGCGCTCTCATAGTTGTTGCCCATGTACGTGCCCAGGTTGTAGTACAGCTGCGCGTTCTGCAACTGCTTGAGGGTCAGCTTGTCCTGGAGCTCGAATATGGCCTGCTGCGCCATGGGCACCTTGTCGCTGTGCGGGAAGTAGTCCAGGAAGGCCTGCAGCTCCTCGATGCCCTGGATGGTGGGCGTCTGGTCAAGCTGCGGGTCAGGCGAGTCCAGGAAGTAGCCGTAACCGCAATAGTAGCGGGCCGACTCCACGAACTTGCCCTTGGGGTAGCGCTGATAGTAGCTGCGGAAGTAAGGGCCGGAACTGATGTAGTCCTTGTTCTCAAAGTGGCTCATGGCCAGCAGATACAGCGATTCCTCGGCCTTGTCCGTGCCCTTGAACACCGTGCTGCAGTCCTTGAACAGC
Organism: uncultured Muribaculaceae bacterium; assembly: GCA_947628285.1. Classification (GTDB taxonomy): domain Bacteria; phylum Bacteroidota; class Bacteroidia; order Bacteroidales; family Muribaculaceae; genus CAG-873. Next base: position 1,943 of record CANQZK010000114.1, on the reverse strand, counting down.
GTGGCGGCCTGCACATAGCGCTTGGCGTCGAAAGCCCGCTTGGCGAACTCGAACTTATAATTGTAATCGTCGCTCTTGAGCGCACGCTGATATTCGCCGCACGAACTCAACAGCAACACAAGGAGAGAAAATATGAAGATTTTGCGCATCAGAATCAAAAAGAGTATGTTTCAAGCCGCAAAGATACTAAAAATCGGCGATATGACAATAAATTCACAAAATTTAGCTAATCCGGGCCCGCGGACCCACGTCCGGCTACCGCGGCGCGCCCCCTTGGCACCGCACTTTTAAAAAATATTTGTGTAAAAACTTGCAATGTGACTTTTTTTGGCTTACATTTGTGCCGCGGGATACTACAGGACCCGCAACACGACATAAAACTACCTTATACTATAAGATATTATGGAAATCACAAAAATCATGGCCGACCTCGAGGCCAAACATCCCGGCGAAAAAGAATACCTGCAGGCAGTCCGCGAAGTACTCCTCTCGGTGCAGGACGTTTACAACCAGCATCCGGAGTTCGAACGTAACAAAATAATCGAACGCATGGTCGAACCCGACCGCATCGTGACCTTCCGCGTCACCTGGCTGGACGACAACGGCGATGTACAGAACAACATCGGCTACCGCGTACAGTTCAACAACGCCATCGGCCCGTACAAAGGCGGCATCCGCTTCCATGCATCAGTCAACCTCTCAATCCTCAAATTCCTCGGTTTCGAGCAGACCTTCAAGAACGCCCTGACCACCCTGCCCATGGGCGGCGCCAAAGGCGGCAGCGACTTCTCGCCCCGCGGCAAGAGCGACCGTGAAATCATGCGCTTCTGCCAGGCCTTCATGCTCGGCCTGTGGAAAAACCTCGGTCCCGACCGCGACGTACCCGCCGGCGATATCGGCGTAGGCGGCCGCGAAGTAGGCTACATGTACGGCATGTACAAACGCCTGGTCAACCAGCACGACGGCACCTTCACCGGCAAGGCCCTCGAATTCGGCGGCTCACGCATCCGTCCCGAAGCAACCGGTTTCGGCGCACTCTACTTCGTACAGAGCATGCTGGCCCAGAAAGGCGACAACATCAAGGGTAAAGTAGTGGCAATCTCCGGCTTCGGCAACGTAGCATGGGGCGCCGCCCTCAAAGCCACCGAACTCGGTGCCAAAGTCGTTACCATCTCCGGCCCCGACGGCTACATCTACGACCCCGAAGGTCTCAACGACGAGAAGATCAACTACATGCTCGAACTCCGCGCCAGCGGCAACGACATCGTAGCTCCCTACGCCGAGAAATTCCCCGGATCAGAATTCTTCGCAGGCAAGAAACCCTGGGAACGCAAAGTGGACATCGCACTGCCCTGCGCCACCCAGAACGAGCTCAACGGCGACGACGCCAAGATGCTCGTAGCCAACGGCGTCGAGATGGTAGCCGAAGTCTCCAACATGGGTTGCACCCCCGAGGCTATCGACCACTTCATCGCCACCCGCACCACCTACGCACCCGGCAAGGCAGTCAACGCAGGCGGCGTAGCCACCTCCGGCCTTGAAATGAGCCAGAACGCCATGCACCTGCAGTGGAGCGCCGAAGAAGTCGACCAGAAACTCCACGTCATCATGAGCGACATCCACCAGCAGTGCATCACCTACGGTGTAGAAAGCGACGGCTACATCAACTACATGAAGGGCGCCAACATCGCCGGCTTCATGAAAGTAGCCCACGCCATGATGGGCGAAGGCGTTTGCTGATAACCGCATAACATCGCACATACAAACGGCCGCATCCCTCCGGTGCGGCCGTTTCACTACCCGGTGAAGCGCTGAAAACGTCAAAAAACGCAAAAAACTTTGTCAGTTCAAAAAAAATAGCTACCTTTGCGACACCAAAACCATGGAGAGATGGCAGAGTGGTCGATTGCGGCGGTCTTGAAAACCGTTGAGGGTCACACCTC
>CANQZK010000113.1 GCA_947628285.1 uncultured Muribaculaceae bacterium | reverse complement strand
TGTGCCGTATTGTGTGGAACACTTATCAAACTTCCGTGGAACACTGGTCTGTTGATTATTCAGTAAACCCTAATTAGGTGAAGGCGAAACCCGTGAGGGCTTCGCCTTTGTTGCACCCGCGCGGGGCGGGGGAGGCACCGGGTGCAGCCCATATTTCCTGGTATGCCTAAGGCCGTAACGGCCGGGACTGTTCGCGCCTTTAGCAAAAACGCCGGGACGCGGGGCGCCTCGGCGTTTTTGACAGGGTTCTGCCGGTAATGTATCAGAACAGGCTCCAGCTCACGGTCAGGCCGGCCATGACAATGGCCACCATGGACATGAGTTTGATGAGGATATTGAGCGAGGGGCCGCTGGTGTCCTTGAAGGGGTCGCCCACGGTATCGCCGGTGACGGTAGCCTTGTGCACATCGCTGCCCTTGCCGCCGAAATTGCCTTCCTCGACGTATTTCTTGGCGTTATCCCATGCGCCGCCGGCGTTGGCCATGAAGATAGCCAACACGAATCCGGCCGAGAGACCGCCGGTCAGCAGGCCGATGACGCCGGGTACACCGAACACCAGACCCGTGAGGATGGGGGCCAGGATGGCCAGAACGGACGGGAAGACCATCTCGCGCTGGGCGCCCCTGGTGGATATCTGCACGCAACGGGCGTAGTCGGGCTCGGCCTTGCCGGTGAGGATGCCCTTGATTTCGCGGAACTGGCGGCGGACTTCCTCAACCATATGTGCGGCGGCGCGGCCTACGGCGTTCATGGTCAGGCCGCAGAACAGGAAGGCCATCATGGCGCCGATGAACATGCCGGAGAGCACCTTGGGGCTCATCAGGTTGACTTCATAGAACTGCATGAAGTCCATGAAGGAAGCCTCGTGCAGGGGCACGACCTTGTCGCCCAGGGTGATGAAGGTCTGGCCCAGGCGGTCCAGGCCGATGCGGATTTCCTCGATGTACGAGGCCAACAGCGCCAGGCCGGTCAGCGCGGCCGAGCCGATGGCGAAGCCCTTGCCGGTAGCGGCGGTGGTATTGCCCAGAGAGTCAAGGGCATCGGTGCGGCGGCGCACTTCGGGGCCAAGGCCGCTCATCTCGGCGTTGCCGCCGGCGTTGTCGGCCACGGGGCCGTAGGCGTCGGTGGCCAGGGTGATGCCCAGCGTGGACAGCATGCCCACGGCGGCGATGCCTATGCCGTAGAGACCCATGGCCACGTTGCCGAAGTCAAAACCGGAGGCAAACCAGTAGCTCAGGATGATGCCGGCCACTACAGCTAAGACGGGAACGGCCGTCGATACCATGCCCAGACCCACGCCGGAGATGATGACGGTGGCCGGACCGGTGGTGCCGCTCTCGGCCAGCTTGCGGGTGGGCTTGTAGGACTGCGAGGTGTAGTATTCCGTGGAGCGGCCGATTACGATACCCACAATGAGGCCTACGACCACGGCGCAGCCTATCAGCGCCCAGTTCTGCAGCTGAAGCAGCCACAGAATCAGGAAGGTGGCGGCCACTATGAGGGCCGAGCTGATGTTGGTGCCCAGGCTGAGCGATGACAGCAGTTGTTTGATGTTGGCGTTCTCGCGGGTGCGGACGCAGAATATGCCTATGATTGACAGCACGATGCCCACGGCGGCGATGAGCATGGGAGCGATGACGGCCTTGTACTGCATGGCGGTGTCGCCCGTCACCAGATAGGCCGCGGCGCCCAGGGCCGATGTAGCCAGGATGGAGCCGCAATAGCTCTCGAACAGGTCGGCGCCCATGCCGGCCACGTCGCCCACGTTGTCGCCCACGTTATCGGCGATGGTGGCGGGGTTGCGGGGGTCGTCCTCGGGGATACCGGCCTCGACCTTGCCCACAAGGTCGGCGCCCACATCGGCGGCCTTGGTATAGATGCCGCCGCCCACGCGGGCAAAGAGAGCCTGCGTCGACGCGCCCATGCCGAAGGTCAGCATCGTGGTGGTGATCATGGCCAGCTTGGCCGTGCCGGGCAGGTCAACCAACCAGTCGAGCAGCAGATACCAGAAGGAGATATCCAGCAGGCCCAGGCCCACCACCACCAGACCCATGACGGCGCCCGAGCGGAAGGCCAGCCGCAGGCCGCGGTCCAGCGAGTGGCGTGCAGCCTCGGCCGTGCGGGCCGAAGCATAGGTGGCCGTCTTCATACCTAAGAAGCCCGACAGGCCCGAGAAGAAACCGCCCGTCAGGAAGGCCACGGGCACCCAGGGATTCTGCAGCCCGAAACCGTAGGCCATGACGGCGAACAGCACCACCAGGCAAGCAAAGGCGCAGCCCACCACCTTGTATTGTTGTTTGAGATACGACATCGCACCCTTGCGCACGTGCGATGCAATGCGGCGCATCGTCTCTGTGCCCTCACTCTGCTGCATCATCCGGCGATAAAAATACCAGGCGAGCAGCAGCGCCAGCACCGACGCCGCAGGAACGATCCAGAAAACAGGATTGGTCATAGATTTTAAGGTTATAGTTAGTAATAGACAGTTGTCATATGTTTGCGGACAAAGATAATCATTTTTTCGCCGCCAACGCCCCGCCCGGCCGAAAAAATATTTCAACGTGCGCTATATAATTGACAATACAGACGGCAAACTCACTGAAGCGTTTATCAAACATCTGCATTTCCTGCTTAAATCAGGAACGTCGGATGAACGTAAGTCATGGTTCAGGATCGGAGATTACAAGAGACTTCCTAACGAGGTCAGCGGAAATGACACTGCGGCGCCGGAGGACGTCCACAAGGAAATCAAGGCCCTGCTGAAAGAGTATAACAGCAGAAAACACCCTACGCTTGAAGATATTATCGACTTCCATCAGCGCTTCGAGGCCATTCACCCCTTCCAGGACGGAAACGGCCGGGTAGGCCGACTGATAATGTTTCGGGAGTGTCTCCGCTTCGGATACGTGCCGTTTATCATAACGGATGAACTGAAGATGTTCTATTATAACGGATTACGGAATTGGCCCGCAATCAAAGGTTATCTTATGGACACATGCCTCAGCGCTCAGGATAATTTCAAGCTTCTGCTCGACAAATTCCGAATCAAATACGCCGATTAATCACCGATTAATCGTATCACATTTTCGTGTTTGAAGCTTTTTTTGTACCTTTGCGGCCTAAAATTCAATTAGGTACAATTTCTATCACATTATGAATCTATCGAATGCATTGGATTTTCGGCCTAAACTCTGGTCGAGCCTTCGACATTATTCGACGGCCAAACTTCGCGAGGACATCATAGCCGGCATTGTGGTGGGCATCGTGGCCCTGCCGTTGGCCATCGCCTTCGGTATCGCCTCAGGCGTCAGCCCCACTATCGGCCTGATTACCGCCATCATAGGCGGCTTCATGGTGTCGTTTTTCGGCGGCAACTCGGTGCAGATAGGCGGCCCCACGGGCGCGTTCATCGTCATCGTTTACAACATCATCGCCCAGTTCGGCCTCACGGGTCTGGCCGTGGCCACCGCCATGGCGGGCATCATCCTGATTGTCATGGGTCTGTTCCGCCTGGGCACGGTCATCAAGTTCATTCCCTACCCCATCGTGGTGGGATTCACCGCCGGTATCGCCCTGACCATTTTCCCAACCCAGATCAACGACTTCCTGGGCCTGGGCCTGCGCGACATCCCCGGCCAGTTCATCCCCAAATGGGGCATGTTCCTGAGCAACCTTGACCGCATCGACCTGCCCACCCTGGGCGTGGCCGTGGCCGCACTACTCATTATTATAGTAATGCCGCGCATATCCAAGAAGCTGCCCGGCGCGCTCATAGCCATCATAATCGTGACGGCGGCCGCCTACCTGCTGCAGCAGTTCACCGGCGGGCAGTTCAGCGTCGAGACCATCGGCGACCGCTTCGGCGACATGGCCACCGACCTGCCCACGCCCCACGGATTCACCCTCAACATGGCCACCATCAACATGCTGCTGCCCTCGGCCTTCACCATCGCCGTACTGGGCGCCATCGAGTCATTGCTCTCGGCCACCGTGGCCGACGGTATCACCGGCTCGCGCACCAACAGCAACACCGAGCTCATCGGCCAGGGCCTGGCCAACCTGACAGTGCCCTTCTTCGGCGGCATCCCCGTCACCGGCGCCATTGCCCGCACCATGACCAACATCACCAACGGCGGCCGCACACCCGTGGCCGGCATCGTCCACGCGCTGGTGCTGCTGCTCATCTTCCTGTTCCTGATGCCGCTGATCAATTACATCCCCATGGCCTGCCTGGCATCCGTGCTGATTGTAGTGGCCTACAACATGAGCGGCTGGCGCACCGTGGTGGGCATCATGCACGCCCCCAAGAGCGACATCTCCGTACTGGTGGTCACCTTCCTGCTCACCGTCATATTCGACCTCACCATCGCCATCGAGATCGGCCTGCTGCTGGCCATCGTCCTGTTCCTGCGCCGCGTCATGGAGAATACAGAAATCAAGGCCTACTCCGACCGTCTTGACGTCAACGACGGCGACGACACCGCCACATCCACACACGAGGTCCTCAACGTGGCCCGTGGCGTGAGCGTTTACGAGATTGACGGCCCGTTCTTCTTCGGCGTGGCCACCAAATTCGACGAGATGATGCGTATGTCCATGGCCAACAAGCCTATAGTCCGCATTATCCGCATGCGCAAGGTATCCTTTATCGACGCCACCGGCCTGCACAACCTTGAACTGCTCATCAAGGCATCGCAGAGCGAGGGCATCCACGTGGTGCTTTCCGGCGTCAAACCCAACGTGCGCACCGTGCTGGAACACGCCGGCATAGACCGCCTCATCGGCGCCGACCATATCTGCGACCACATCACCAAGGCCGTCGTAATGGCCAACGCCATAGCCACAGGCAAAAAGGTTTAATTTGTAAACATTTTTTAACATTTGGGTAATTAGCTGATTTTCAGTATATTCATTGCAAAATTCCAAAATCCGAGGCAATTAGCTGAAAATTTAACACTAAATATGCTCGCTGTTAAAAATAATTGCATTACCTTTGTGTCGTTTTTGAAGCACTAAACAATTGTTTAATATTTTAATCAAAAAAGAAAATGAAAAAGTTAGTTCTCTTACTTGCTGTCGCTTTCAGCGTATCGATGTTCTCCTGCGGCGGTTCTGACAAAAAGGCTGAAGCCGACACCACCGCTAACGACTCCAACGCTGTTCTCGTAGAAGAGACCACCATCGTTGAGACCGTTGACTCCAACGCTGTTGACTCTAACAACTGCTGCGCTACCGATAGCAACAAGGCTGAATAATAGTAAGCTCAAGCAACAAACGCATAAGTCGACCTCCGGGCCGACTTTTTCTTTTTATGACCCGGGCCAATTGTTCGACGTTTCGCGACACCCCTCTATCACCTTATCGCGGCGGTTTCGCCTAATTTCTCCGCTCTAATTTTGTCATTTTACCGAGTTTTAGTAATTTTGCACGTTAAAACTCTGCTAAGCTCATGAATATTTCATATAAGTGGCTCAAAGATTACCTTGACTTTGAACTTACACCCGAACAGTTGGCCGATGCTCTGACTTCTATCGGCCTGGAGACCGGCACCATAGAGCGCGTCGAGAGCATCCGCGGCGGCCTTCGAGGCCTGGTGGTGGGCAAAGTACTCACCTGCGCCGAACATCCCGACAGCGACCACCTGCACATCACCACCGTCGACCTCGGCACCGAACAGCCCGTGCAGATTGTCTGCGGCGCTCCCAACGTGGCCGCCGGCCAGACCGTCATCGTCGCCACTGTGGGCACTACCCTCTACGACGGCGACAAGGAGTTCAAAATCAAGAAATCCAAGATTCGCGGAGTGGAATCGCTCGGCATGATTTGTGCCGAGGACGAGATTGGCGTAGGCACGTCGCACGACGGCATCATCGTGCTCCCCGACGGAGCCGCCGCACCCGGCACCCCCGCCGCCGAATACTACAGCCTGACGGACGACTACGTCCTGGAGGTGGACCTGACGCCCAACCGCATCGACGCCGCATCGCACTTCGGCGTGGCACGCGACCTGGCCGCCTACCTTGACTGCCGCCTGCGCGACAAGGCTCCCCGCCTGACCGCCCCGGCCGTCGAGCCCCTGCACGGCACCGCCGGCAAGGCCGTTGAGGTCGAGGTCATCGCCACCGACGGCGCCACCCGCTACAGCGGTATCACCATCGACAACGTAAAGGTAGGCCCCAGCCCCGAATGGCTCAAGGACCGCCTGACGGCCATCGGCATGCACCCCATCAACAACATTGTCGACATCACCAACTACATACTGCACGGCATCGGCCAGCCCCTGCACTGCTTTGACCGCGCCAAAATCAAGGGCGACCGCGTAGTGGTGCGCCGCGCGGCCAAGGGCAGCAAATTTATCACCCTGGACGGCGTGGAACACACCATGACCGACGCCGACCTGATGATATGCAACGCCGATGAGCCCATGTGCATCGCCGGCGTGTTCGGCGGTCTTGATTCGGGCGTTACGGAGCAGACCACCTCGGTGTTCATCGAGAGCGCCTGCTTCAACCCCACCTCCGTGCGCCGCACCGCGCGCCGCCAGGGCCTCTCCACCGACGCCTCCTTCCGCTTTGAGCGCGGCGTGGACCCCAACGGCACCCTCTACGCCCTGCGCCTGGCCGCCAAGCTCATCCTGGAGCTGGCCGGCGGCGAGATAGTGGGCAACGAGGTGGACATCTACCCCGCGCCCGTCGAGCCCTACCCCGTGGAGCTCAGCTACGACGCCATAACCCGCCTCATCGGCGAACCCATAGCCAAGGACACCGTCGACACCATCCTGCGCGCGCTGCAGATTGAAATCCACGACCGCAACGACGCCGACGGCGGCACAATGCACCTGCTGGTGCCCACCTACCGCGTGGACGTGCGCCGTCCGTGCGATGTCATCGAGGACATCCTGCGCATCTACGGCTACAACAACATAGCCATCCCCACGGCCCTGCACGCCTCGCTCTCATACAAGAGCAACGTCGATGCCGACGACGACCTGCGCCACACCGTGGCCGACTGGCTGGCCGGCGCCGGATGGCACGAAATCCTCAACAACTCCCTCACCGCCAAGGGCTACTACGCACCGCTGAAGTCCTTCCCGGCCGACAACGCCGTGGAACTGCTCAACCCCCTGAGCCAGGACCTCAACGTGATGCGCCAGACACTGCTTTTCGGCGGTCTTGAATCCATAGCGCACAATGTCAACCGCCGCATGCCCGATATGGGCCTGTATGAGTTCGGCAACGTGTACAGCCGCCGCCCCGACCGCGAGATAACCGCCGCCGAGCCCCTGCAGCCCTTCACCGAGGGCGCCCGCCTGGCCCTGTGGCTCACCGGCCAGCTGCGCCCCGCATCGTGGGTGCGTCCGGCCGACGAGGCCTGCTGCTTCGACCTCAAGGCAGCCGTCGGCATCGTGCTGGCACGCATCGGCCTGAGCGCGGGCGAGATTGTGGCCCGTCCCCTGGAGGGCGCCGACGACATCTACTCGG
>CANQZK010000112.1 GCA_947628285.1 uncultured Muribaculaceae bacterium | reverse complement strand
TGGGCATTGAGCGCCCCGCCATAGCGCTGGTGCACTGCACCGAAAAGACATCGCCCAAATTCCCCGTGACGCTTGACTACGCCGCACTGCGCGATGATGCCGCCGCCGGCGCATTCGGCGACGTGGACCTGGACGGTCCCATGGACGCCAAGACAGCCTGCGACGCACACTCGGCCGAGGTAAAAGGCATCCACTCAAGCGTCTGCGGCCGCGCCGACGCCCTGCTGATGCCCGAAATCGAATCAGGCAACATATTCTACAAGGCCCTGACCTGCTTTGCACACGCCGTAACCGCCGGCCTGGTGGTAGGCTCAAAGGTGCCCGTCGTAGTACCCTCGCGCAGCGACAGCGCCCAAAGCAAATTCTACAGCCTGGCCCTGGCCTGCATGATGGCCTGAGAAGGCGTCCACACATATCAACTTAATCTCTCCAACACCGCAAAAACTACCTACCATCCCCATTTATGCGACTTCTGACAATCAACCCCGGATCTACTTCAACCAAGATAGCCGTATTCGACGACCTCGAGCCCGTGCTGGTCGAGAACATCCAGCATACCGTCGAGGAGCTGAGCCGCTTCAGCCGCGTGTCCGACCAGTTCGAGTACCGTCGCGACCTTGTACTCAAGGCTCTTGAAGCCAACAACATACCCATCAAATTCGATGCCGTGGTGGGCCGCGGCGGCCTGCTCAAGCCCATCCCCGGCGGCGTTTACCGCGTCAACGAGCGCATGCTGGGCGAGATGGAACACCCCATGCGCAACCATGCCTGCAACCTGGGCAGCCGCATAGCCCACGACATAGCACAGCTCAGCGGCGGCGTGCCCGCCCTGATTGCCGACCCCGGCGTAGTGGACGAGCTGGAGGACGTGGCCCGCGTGAGCGGCTCGCCCCTGCTGCCCCGCGTCACCACATGGCACGCCCTGAACCAGCGCGCCATCGGCCGCAGATTCGCCGCCGAGCACGGCAAGCGCTACGAGGACCTCAACCTCATCATAGCCCACCTGGGCGGCGGCATATCCATAGGCGCACACCGCCACGGTCGCTGCATCGACGTCAACAACGCATTCGACGGCGAAGGCCCCTTCTCGCCCGAACGAGCCGGCTCGCTGCCCCCGGGCGCGCTCATCGACCTGTGCTACTCCCAGAAATTCACCCGCGAGCAGCTGCGCAAACGCATCAGCGGCAACGCCGGCCTGGCCGCCCACCTGGGCACCACCGACGTCCGTCAGATTGTGGACAACATCGGCAAGGGCGACAAGAAGGCCGAACTGGTGCTCGGAGCCATGATCTACCAGATAAGCAAGGCCATAGGCGGCGCCGCCATAGCCCTGCGCGGCAACGTTGACGCCCTGCTGCTGACCGGCGGCGTGGTGTACTCTGATTATGTGGTATCGCGCATACGCGACTACGTGGAGTTCCTGGCGCCCATCTTCCTGTATCCGGGCGAGAACGAGATGCTGGCCATGGCCCAGAACGGCTACGGCGCCCTCACCGGCACCATCGAGGTCAAGGAATACGTCTGAATCGGCGTAAAGGCTATAGTAACATAGGGCCTATAGGGCGTATAAAGCCCTATAGGCCTTACATACTGCCGGTAGGCCCTATAGGCCCTATTTTTGCGCCGCCCCTTCTGCCGGTAGGCCCTATAAGCCCTATAAGCCCTATAGGCCCTAATTTCGCACGCCCCGCTGCCGCCAATTTCGCTTTTATATCAGATTTTTTTCCTTAATTATTGTATTGGCTGCAAAAAAATATTAATTTTGCACAAAATTGACCGCTGAAATCATCGAAAACAAATTTAATATTTTACTAAATCAATCATCCTTATGTGGTTAACAAGCTCATCTGTAGGACGAAAGTTTGTGATGGCCCTCACGGGCATCTGCCTTGTCCTCTTTGTAACTTTTCACGTGCTGATGAATGCAGTCGCCCTGATCTGGCCTACGGCCTATAATCAGGTGTGCGAATTTCTGGGCGCCAACTGGTATGCCCTGATCGCCTCGGCCGGTCTGGCAGCGCTGTTCATCATTCACATCATCTACGCCCTGTGGCTCACAGTGCAGAACCGTAAAGCCCGCGGCACGGACCGCTACCTGGTAACCTCGCGTCCCCCGCAGGTTGAATGGTCGTCCAAGAACATGCTCGTGCTGGGCATCGTGGTGCTGGCCTTCCTGGTAGTGCACCTGATTCAGTTCTGGGCAAAAATGCAGTGGCAGGAACTCCGCCACGCCGAGCTGAGCGTACTGCCCCAGCTTGAAGGCATTCCCGTAGGTCCCGCCCAGGGCACACTGTTCATCCAAATGGCTTTCAGCTGCGTCTGGACCCCCATCATCTATATCATCGGCTTCATCGCCCTCTGGTTCCACATGAACCACGGCTTCTGGTCGATGTTCCACTCAATCGGCTGGGACAACAACATTTGGATTGAGCGTCTGAAGAAAATCAGCCTTTGGTGGACAAGCATCGTTGTAGCCCTGTTCATCGCCCAGGCAATCGTCTTCACCGTACAGGCCAACAACAAATACTACACCCAGGACCAGGCCCTGCAGGAGCAGTACGCCGAATACTGGGCCGAGCAGGCCGACAATCTGCGTCAGGAATACAATGACCAGATCAGCGCAGCCATGAAGGAAGCCGGCGACGACCCCATCAAGGGCCAGGACGCTCAGCTCAACTTCGCCATGGGCTACGGCAAGACCTTCGTTGAGAAAGCCGCCATGGTGGACAGCGCCTTCACCAAGATGTGCGACAAAGTGGCCATGCCCGAGGAAATCGGCATCCTTCTGCGCACATCCTCACAGCTTCAGAACTACATCAACTTCATCGAATCCCAGTCAGCCGCTATGAAGGCCCCCGCCGCACAGCAGGAGCAGCCGCAGGCCGACGCCGAGCAGGAATCAGCTAACTCAAACAATTAATTTCTCAGAAAGATGATAGATCCCGTTAAACTTAATGACATGATCGATTCAAGTCCCATCATGCAGGACTTCGCCGATATCGAATCATCAAAACTCCCCGAGTATCAGGTAGACTCCAAGATACCCGAAGGCCCCATCGCTGAGAAATGGACCAACTACAAGGCCCACCAGAAACTCGTCAACCCGGCCAACAAACGCCACCTGGACATCATCGTGGTAGGTACCGGCCTGGCAGGCGCCTCAGCCGCCTCGACCCTGGGCGAGATGGGCTTCAACGTCCTCAACTTCTGCATCCAGGACTCACCCCGCCGCGCTCACTCCATCGCAGCTCAGGGCGGTATCAACGCCGCCAAGAACTATCAGAACGACGGCGACTCAATCTACCGCCTGTTCTATGACACTGTAAAGGGCGGCGACTTCCGCTCACGCGAGGCCAACGTATACCGTCTGGCCGAGGTGGCCAACAACATCATCGACCAGTGCGTCGAGCAGGGCGTTCCCTTCGCCCGCGAATACGGCGGCCTGCTGGCCAACCGCTCGTTCGGCGGCGCTCAGGTGAGCCGTACATTCTACGCCAAGGGCCAGACCGGCCAGCAGCTGCTGCTGGGCGCATACGCCTCACTGAACCGTCAGATCCAGAAGGGCACCGTCCGCTCATTCGTACGCCGCGAGATGCTCGATGTCGTAATCATCGACGGCCGCGCCCGCGGTATCATCGTGCGCAACCTTGTAACCGGCGAAATTGAACGCTACGCCGCTCACGCCGTGGTTCTGGCCACCGGCGGTTACGGCCGTGCCTTCTTCCTGTCCACAAACGCCATGGGCTGCAACGGCTCAGCCGCCGTCCAGGCATTCAAGAAGGGCGCATACCTGGCCAACCTTGCTTTCACCCAGATCCACCCCACATGTATCCCCGTACACGGCGAGGACCAGTCCAAGCTCACCCTGATGAGCGAATCGCTGCGTAACGACGGCCGCATCTGGGTGCCCAAGAAGAAGGAAGACGCCGAGGCCATCCGCGCCGGCAAGAAGAAACCCACCGACATCCCCGACGAGGACCGCGACTTCTATCTGGAACGCCGCTATCCCGCCTTCGGTAACCTCTGCCCCCGCGACATCGCTTCACGTGCCGCCAAGGAACGCTGCGACGCCGGCTACGGCGTAGGTACCGGCAACGCCGTTTACCTTGACTTCAAGTACGCCATCGAGCGTCTGGGCGAGGACGTGGTACGCGACCGTTACGGCAACCTCTTCGACATGTACCAGATGATCTCAGACGACAACCCCTACGAGACTCCCATGATGATCTTCCCCGCATCGCACTACACCATGGGCGGTATCTGGGTTGACTACGAGCTGCAGACCTCAATCAAGGGCCTCTTCGCCATCGGCGAATGTAACTTCTCCGACCACGGCGCAAACCGTCTGGGCGCTTCCGCTCTGATGCAGGGTCTGGCCGACGGCTACTTCGTGCTGCCCTACACCATGCAGAACTACCTGAGCGACCAGATCAAGGTGCCCCGCTTCAGCACCGACACCCCTGAGTTTGACAAGGCTGAGAAGGACGTTCGCGACCGCATCGCCAAACTCATGGCCATCAAGGGTACCAAGAGCCCCGACGAAATCCACAAGCGCCTGGGCCACGTAATGTGGAACCTGGTGGGCATGGGCCGCACCCTGCAGGGTCTGGTCAAGGCCATCTCCGAAATCGACGAGGTCCGCAAGGAATTCTACTCCGACCTGCGCATCGTAGGCTCAGCCGACGACCTCAACACCGAGCTTGAAAAGGCACTGCGTCTGGAGGACTTCCTGGTTATCGCCAAGATGATGGCAATCGACGCCCTGAACCGCAACGAATCCTGCGGCGCTCACTTCCGCGAGGAATACCAGACAGCCGACGGCGAGGCAGCCCGTCGCGACGACCTCTACATGTACGTCAGCTGCTGGAAATGGACCGGCGACGACTCCAAACCCATCCTCATCAAGGAGCCCCTGCACTACGAAGCCATCAAGGTACAGACACGTAACTACAAGTCGTAAACTCTTAACCACGCGTCCGGGCGAAGGCCACCACCCCCGCCCGAGAGGCCAATGAACATACTATCAATATGGAAAAAACTATCAGCGTAAATCTGAAAATTTGGCGTCAACGTGGTCCTAAAGAGAAAGGCTCGTTCGTCAACTACCACCTCGACAACGTTTCCACCGGAAGCTCATTCCTGGAAATGCTCGATATGCTCAACCAGCACCTTGTCGAACAGGGCGAAGAACCCGTAGTATTCGACAACGACTGCCGTGAAGGCATCTGCGGCATGTGCTCGCTCTACATCAACGGTCACCCCCACGGTCCCGTTCAGGGCATCACCACCTGCCAGCTGCACATGCGCAAGTTCGAGGACGGCGCAACAATCGTCATCGAACCCTGGCGCTCGGCCGCATTCCCCGTGATTCGCGACCTCATCGTGGACCGCTCCGCCTTTGACAAAATCCAGCAGGCCGGCGGCTACGTAAGCTTCAACTGCGGCGGCGCACCCGACGCCAACGCCACTCCCATCTCCAAGGAGATTGCCGACGTGGCCATGGACTCCGCCACCTGCATCGGTTGCGGCGCCTGTGTGGCTGCCTGCAAGAACGGCTCGGCCATGCTCTTCGTATCGGCCAAGGTAAGCCAGTTCGCACTGCTGCCCCAGGGCCAGGTAGAGCGCAAACGCCGCGCCCGCGCCATGGTGGCCAAGATGGACGAACTCGGTTTCGGCAACTGCACCAACACCGGTGCCTGCGCCGCTGAGTGCCCCAAGAGCATTCCTCTGAGCAACATCGCCCGTCTCAACCGCGAATTCATCAAAGCCAAGTGCTCTGACTAATCCTATCCAAAAAAACTATGTGCAGCGCCCGGGTCCCCGCCCGGGCGCTGTTTTTTTGGCAGCCGGGTAGCTAAGGTAGCTGTCCCTCGCTATTGGCCCTTTTGGAGAATTTTTCTGTCTTTTTTACCAATAGCTTTGGCGGGTGACAAAATTGGAATAAATTTGCCCTGCGTTTCAAACTTTTTGGTACCGCCGAAAGTTTTACTATTGTTAAAATCTGATTAAACATGAGAATAAAGTCGTTCATCACATTGATAGCCGTTGCGGCGGCACAGTTCTGCTGCTCGGCAGGGCAGACGGTCACGTTGGATTCGTGCCGCAGCATGGCCCTGCGCAGCAACAAGCAACTGATGATTTCACGCAGCAAAATCCAAAAGGCCGGTTACGACAAGAAGGTGGCCTTCGCCGCCTATCTGCCCGCTCTGGATTTCAACGGCGGCTATTCTTATAATCAGCGCAAGCTGTCAATCTTTGACAGCGACCAGCTGCTGCCCACTAAATCGTTCGACCCCGCCTCGGGCAGCTACCAGTTCAATCTGGTCAAGAATCCCGTCACGGGCGAGCCCGTCAAGAGCCCCGACGGACAGTTCATACCGTCGGAGGTGGCGCTGATTCCCAAGTCGGCCATGGAATATGACATCCACAACGTGTTTTTCGGCGCCATCACGCTGACACAACCCATCTTCATGGGCGGCAAAATCGTGGCCATGAACCGCATCACGCGCGATGCCGAGCTGTTGGCCCAACAGATGCACAACGAGGAGGTGGAGAACGTCATCTACGCCGTGGATGCCGCCTACTGGCAGGTGGTGTCGCTCAAGGCCAAGTACAATCTGGCCACCAGCTTCGTGGCGCTGTTGGATTCGCTCTCGCACGACGTCCACGCCATGTTTGACCAGGGCGTGGCCACCCGCAGCGATGTGCTGCGCGTGGACGTGCAGCTCAATTCGGCCCGCGTGGACCTCACCAAGGTTGAGAACGGCCTGACGCTGAGCCGCATGGCGCTGGCACAGGTGTGCGGCCTGCCGGTCAACGAGCAGCTCGTGCCCGCCGACGAGGACATCACCGAGCCTCACCTGAGCGCCGAGGTGGCCAACACTTACAATATGCAGGACGTCTACGCCCGCCGGCCCGACCTTGAGGCCCTGCGCCTGGGCATAGGCATCATGGGCCAGAAAAAGAAGGTGGCCCTGAGCGAGATGCTGCCCAGCGTGGCTCTCATCGGCGCATACACCTTCTCGAACCCCAATATGTTCGACGGCTTCAAGAAACGCTTCAAAGGGGCCTTCTCCGTGGGCGTGACGCTGAGCGTGCCCATCTGGCACTGGGGCGGCAACTACAACGCCTACAAGGCCGCCGAGGTCGAGGAGACCGTCATGAAGCTGCGCCTGGAGGATGCCCGCTCGCTGGTGGACCTGCAGGTCAAACAGGCATCATTCAAGACCACCGAGGCCTACAAGACCTACAACACCACCTGCGCCAACCTGGCCAGCGCCGACGAGAACCTGCGCTGCGCCGACCTGGCCTTCCGCGAGGGCATGGCCACCACCGACAACGTCCTGGAGGCTCAGACCGCCTGGCTCAAGGCCCACAGCGAGCAGATAGACGCCATGATTGACGTCCATCTGTGCAACGTATACCTGTCCAAGTGTCTGGGCACCCTTTACTAACCGACTTAGAGCTTGTTTAATAATAAATGTTGACGGCAGGGTCGCATATCTTGAGTCGATTTTTGTCTTGTGAGGAAGGAGT
>CANQZK010000111.1 GCA_947628285.1 uncultured Muribaculaceae bacterium | reverse complement strand
CCTGCTGCTTCGACCTCAAGGCAGCCGTCGGCATTGTGCTGGCACGCATCGGCCTGAGCGCGGGCGAGATTGTGGCCCGTCCCCTGGAGGGCGCCGACGACATCTACTCGGCCGCCATGCGCTACGAGACCCGCAACGGCAAGGAACTGGGCGTCATGGGCGTGCTGCGTCCCCAACTGCTGGCACGCTTTGAAATCAAGCAGCCCGTCTACTTCGCCGAATTTGACTGGAACGCCCTGTGCGCCCTGGCCGCCAAGCACACCGTCACCTTCGCCCCGCTGGCCAAGTACCCCGCCGTGAAGCGCGACCTCTCGCTGCTGCTGGACAACGCCGTAACCATGGCCGACGTAGAGCGCGTAGTGCGCCAGAGCGACCGCAAGATTCTGCGCGACGTGGCCCTGTTCGACGTCTACGAGGGCAAGGGCCTCCCCGCCGGCAAGAAGTCATACGCCATTACCATGACCCTGCGCGACGACGAGAAAACCCTCCAGGACAAGGCCATCGACGCCGTGATGAACAAAATCATCGCCAACCTGCGCCGCGAACTCAACGCCGAACTCCGCTAAACGTACACAATAACACAACCACAAAAATATACCATCAACTCTCACTATGGGAAGAGCATTTGAATACCGCAAAGCCCGCAAGCTCAAACGCTGGGGTAACATGTCGCGCACATTCACGCGCATAGGCAAAGAAATCACCATCGCCGCCAAGGCCGGCGGTCCCGATCCCGACACCAACCCCCGTCTGCGCGCCCTGATGCAGAACGCCAAGGCCGCCAACATGCCCAAGGACACCGTGGAACGCGCCATCAAGAAGGCTACCGACAAGGAAGCCGGCGACTACAAGGAAATCACCTATGAAGGATACGGCCCCCACGGCATCGCCATCTTCGTCGAGGCCGCTACGGACAACAACACCCGCACCGTGGCCAACGTCCGCTCATACTTCACCAAGCACGGCGGCTCGCTGGGCACACAGGGCTCGCTGACCTTCCTGTTCGACCACAAGTCCGTATTCAAAATCAAACCCAAGGACGGCCTGAGCCTGGAGGACCTGGAGCTGGAACTCATCGACTACGGCGTGGACGAACTCCACGAGGACGAGGACGAGGACGGCAACACCTCAATCGTGCTCTACGGCGGTTTCGAGGACTACTCCAACATCCAGAAGTACCTGGAGGAGAACAGCTTCGAAATCATCTCCTCGGAATTCGTGCGCATTCCCAACGACCTCAAGGACGTCACCCCCGAGCAGCGCGAGGGCATCAACAAACTCCTTGACAAGCTGGAGGAGGACGAGGACGTCCAGAACGTCTTCCACAACATGCGCGAGGAGGAAGACGGCGACGAGGAATAACCCGCCCGCTCCCCCGCCCCTTTAGATTGTTAAAACGTCACAGCGCCGGACGTCAAGGCGTCGCACTCACAGGCCGCCGGACGTCCGGCGCTTTAACATACAGATAATAGCCCCATGGTACGCCCTAAGAAATCACTTGGCCAGCACTTCCTGACCGACATGTCGGTGGCCCGGCGCATCGCCGCCACCGTCGACGATTGTCCCGACCTGCCCGTTGTAGAAGTCGGGCCCGGCACGGGCGTACTCACCCGCTTCCTGCTCGAGGCCGGGCGCGACCTCACCGTCGTGGAGCTCGACAGCGAAAGCGTGGAGTATCTCCACGCCGGACACGTGCCCGGACTGCTGCCCGAGCGCATCATCGAGGCCGACTTCCTGCGCCTGGACCTGCGCGAGCTAATGAGCGGACGGCAGTTCTGCCTCACCGGCAACTACCCCTACAACATCTCCTCACAGATATTCTTCAAGGTGCTGGACAACCGCGACCTCGTCACCGAGTGTACCGGCATGCTCCAGCGCGAGGTGGCCGAGCGCATCTGTGCCCCCGAGGGCTCCAAGACACGCGGCATACTGTCCGTGCTGCTGCAGGTATGGTACGAGTGCGAGTACCTCTTCACCGTGCCCGAGCACGTCTTCAACCCGCCGCCCAAGGTCAAATCGGGCGTCCTGCGCTTGCGCCGCAACGACGTCACTGACCCCGGCTGCGACTTCACGCTCATGCGCACCGTGGTCAAGACCACATTCGGCCAGCGCCGCAAGACAATCCGCAACTCAGCCCGCCCCCTGCTGCCCGCGGGCATGACCTTCCCGGCCGACTCGCCCCTGGGCGCCATGCGTCCCGAGCAACTGTCTGTCGCACAATTCATTGACCTCACCAACCTTATAGCACACCTCCGCCGGCAATCATGAAGGAATTCACAGACCAGGACATAGAACACATCCGCGACATCATAGGCCGCGATGACTCCGACCAGGCACGACGCGAACTCGACGCGATGCACCCTGCCGACATTGCCGAACTGTATCAGAGCCTGGACCTGCAGCAGGCCGAATACCTGTTCCGACTGCTCGACGAGGAAAAGGCAGCCGACGTACTCATGGAGCTGGACGAGGACGACCGTCTGCGCCTCCTCGAGGGCATGCCCACCGAGGAAATCGTCAAACAAATCGAGCACCTGGACTCCGACGACGCCGTCGACGTCATCCAGCAGCTCGACGAGGACGACCGCGACGAAATACTCTCGCAGATCGAGGACGTGGAACAGGCCGGCGACATCATCGACCTGCTCAAGTACGACGAGGACACCGCCGGCGGCCTGATGGGCACCGAGATGATTGTCGTAAACGAGAACATGTCCATGCCCGAGTGCGTCAAGGAAATGCGCGCACAGGCCGAGGAGATGGACGAGATTTACTACGTCTACGTCGTGGACAACGACTACAAGCTGCGCGGCACCTTCCCCCTGAAGAAGATGATCACCCACCCTTCCGTGTCCAAAATCAAGCACGTCATGGAGACGGACCCCGTCAGCGTCAAGGTCGATACGCCCATCGACGATGTCGCCCTCGACTTTGAGAAATACGACCTCGTGGCCATGCCCGTTGTCGACTCCATAGGGCGCCTGTTGGGCCGCATCACCGTCGACGACGTCATGGACCAGGTGCGCGAATCGCAGGAACGCGACTACCAGTTGGCCTCGGGTATCTCGTCCGACGTCGACGCCGACGACAGCATTCTGGCCCAGACCAAGGCCCGCATCCCCTGGCTGCTCATCGGCATCGCCTCCGGTATCCTGGCCTCAGTCATCCTGGGCGGCTTCGAGGACCAGCTCCACGCCGTCACCGCCCTGGCACTGTTCATCCCCATCATAGCCGGCACCGGCGGTAACGTGGGCGTGCAGGCCTCCGCCATCGTCGTACAGGGCCTGGCCAACGGCTCGTTGGATATCAAGGACTTCGCCACCCAGTTGGCCAAGGAAGTCCTCATAGGCCTGCTCAACGCCGCAGTCCTCTCGGCCGTCATGCTGGCCTACAACCTGCTGTTCCTGCCGGACGACCTTATGGTCACCCTCACCGTGGCCACAACCGTCTTTGCCGTCGTCATGATAGGCTCCATCCTGGGCACCGTTATACCCCTGACCCTGGAGAAACTCCACATCAACCCCGCCCTGGCCACAGGCCCCTTCATACAGGTGTCCAACGACATCATAGGCCTGATTATCTACGTCTACATCGCCAACCTGTACCTGCACTTCGTCTGAGCGCCGTGGCCTGGTACAATACAGTTGAATTCTACGTCGTAGCCGGCTCGCTGGCCGCTGCCGTCGTGGCCCTGTCCGCCCTGCCCTCGCGGCGCGGAGCCGCCGTCCTGCACATGGCTGCCGGGCAGCTCTCCGCCGGCTCGCCCGACGACAAGCCCGAACTGGAAGTCAGCGTCAATTCCCGGCGTCGCCTGCACATAGTGCGCCGCGGCCTGCAGGGCATCACCGACGTCGGCGCCGCATCGCTGGCCCTCAACCTCACCGGCTTCGACGCCGCCATAGAGGAGCGCCTCACCCCCGCCCGGGGCGGCGAGCCCTGCCACACAGCCGAATTCATCTTTGACTGCTTCGGGCCCGAGCGCTACCACTTCAGCTACAACAGCGAGACCACCGGCCTCTTTGCCGCCTTCACCCTCCCCCTGCGCGAAGGCATCCGCACCACCCGCCCCCTCCGCGAGATGTAAATTATGGTATAAAACGGGGCGGCAGGATGCCCCTCGGGACACCCTGCCGCCTCATATAATAATCACAATTGTCAAAGCGGTTTGCGGACGGCGCGAACACCCTTCGTTTCAAGACGCCATACATCGGCGCCGGCGCCGGATTTGGTGTAATAGCGGCCATCTGTACCTGCGGCCTTGACTACGGTCGACGACCAGCAGTCAGCAGGCACAATAGCGTCCTTTACCGTTGCCGGCAGACTTCCGAACTGCCCCGAAGCCGGCAGATACCATACAATACCGTCAGATGAAAACTCAGGTTTTGTAACTTTATTATTTTCACCTTGTGTTATTCGCAGATTGTACCTGTTTTTCTTTAAACATTCGCTGACGGCATTGTTTTCGCCCGGCTGTCTATTTCCGGTAGGTGCAGGGGCTTCGCCTGTCGTTCCATTTCCCATACGAAATGCAGATTCTTGTTCGTGACCGGTTTCTGACTTCTTTACAGCCTCAATATATGTCTGAAAAGAACGAGTTGCAACAAAACCGGCATAGTCTAAAATAGCCTCAGTATTTTTAAGTCCGTCTGAATTGCTGAATTCATAATCGAAATTCATCGCATTCAGTTTACCATAATCTACTTCGATATAATAACGATATCTATCACTTAGCCCAACCCTGTCGTAATAATGTTCTTTAAGCGTTGCATAATTAGTTGCTCCACCTTTCTCAATAACTTTATTACAAAAGTTTCTGTTAGCGTTTGTCTGAAGTAGAGTATTAGTATAGGTGTACCCATAACAAACCACATAATCCCAGTCAAAACCAAACGGAACCCGGAGGTCCTGAATCTGTTCCCAGCCGGCGTCGCCGCTCCAGGCGGGCGGGAGCTGGGTGATGGTGCGCGTTTCACGCACGTTTTCATCGCCTACAAGGCTGACTGTCATTGTATAGGTGCGGTTGGCGGTCGAGGCGTTCTCGGGCAGATAGACGTAGAGCGGGAAGCTGCCGTTGCCTGTTCCGGTGTAGGTCACATCGCCGCGGGCGCTGGTCTGTGTGTTGTTGATTTCATCGTAGGTGATGTCGGTCCAGAAGCCGTTTTTGGCAAATTCGTTTACCTCTGCGGCGAGCTGAACGCTGGGCCGCAGGGTGGCGTGGGGATTGTCGGCTACGGCAATGTTGACGCGCCATTGAGTGCCCTCAGGGGCGTTCTTGATGGTGACAGTGGGCTTCCATACCACATAGGTAGCATCCTGCTCCGGGATGACCTCGTCAAGAGTAATTTCAGGCTTGGGCGATATGCCTATGCTGTAGGCCGTAACCTTGCCCATAGTCCATGAGCCGGTCAGCGGAGCGCTCATTGTGTAGGTCTTGTATTTGTTCTGGAACTCCACCGTCAGGCGGGCGGTGGGGGAGAGGGTCTGGGGGAGCATCATCAGGGTGAGTTCCTCGGCGGGGATGAGGGTGCCGGGCGTCTCGGTGCCGGTAGTGGCGCGGCCCGGGGTGATGGTGAACTCGCGCTCGGTGTCCGTCACGGTCCAGCCGTCGGTGGCCGCGTAGACGCCGTGCGATTTTATACCCGAAAGGGTTATGCTTTTGATTGTGCCGGGCTGCATCTGACTGCCGATGACGAATTTGACCTGGGTGCACAGATGGGTGAACGACAGGGGCACGGGCGTGCCGGGAGTATTGAGCGGCGCGGTGCGGGCCAGCATGAGGTCGGGCTGGTCGGCCGCCTGAGCGGGCACGGTGTAGTCAATGTCAATCTCGCCCGGAGCGGTGGCGGAGAGCGTCACCTTGGTTGAGGCGTCGGTGGCGCCTACAAGGGCGCGGAAACTGAGATTCTTGCCTGCGTCGGGCCAGAAGTATTTCTGAGATGTCTGATAAAGGTTTGTGCCGGCGCGTGTTACGTCCTCGTCGGCAAAGAACACAGTGGGCACGGCGTCGGCCGCGGAATAGTAGAAAGAGTAGGCCTTGAAGCCTGTTATGCCGTCGGCTCCGGTCACTGGCAGGCCGCGCGAGGGGCGCATGGCGGGAGCGGACATATCGTCAACCGTCATCCAAGCCTGCAGGGTGGTGGTATCGGCTGCATCGTCGGACACGAGCGTGAAAGGCCGGGGCGCGAGCGGGGCGTCATCATGCGCACGGGAAGCCGCGGGGGCATCCTGAGTGAAGTTGAACGATATTTCGCGGCCTGCGGCGGGAGCGGGCTCGTTGCCCTCGTCGGCGCATGACGCAAAGACCAAAACTGCCGGCAGAAGAATTAACTTAAAGCGATTCACAGCTATGTCCGTAATTAATAGAGAGTTAAACGATGATAAAAGAGGAAAGATGCGCGTCCCGGCGCAGTTCCGCCCCGGAACACGCATCTTTTTGGGTTATTCGGTGGGGAGGATTAGAAGCTGACGTTGCCGCCGTCCACATCTTCATCCCAATCTTCTACAGAAGCTGTAAACTCGATGGGCTTTGCACCGCCGGGAACGATGTTCTCCTCGGTGATTGAGGCGTTCAGCATGTAGCTCTTGCCGAGTTCGTATGCCTTTGCGGGCACGGTACCGGTCATGGTACGAGTTGAGTACAGAGTGCCGTTCACAAAGACTTTGACGTCAAAGGTGATGGTCAGAGCCTGCTCGGCAGGGAGGATATAACGATATTCAGCTGTCTTGACAGACTTTCCGGTGGTTGCTATCGACGCACCGGAGATAGGACAGTTGATAGTAGCGGTAGCTTCGCCTGTGGTAGCCCAGGCAAGGTTTTCCTGAAGCTGAAGAGTGCCTTGAGCGTCCAGGCCGCCAATCTTGACATTAGCGATAGCAATGCTATAGTTAGTCGAGGTAATGTTGTTGGTAAATTTAATACCTACGCGAGAGAGCAGGTGTTTGAAACTCAGGTCGACTGGAGAGGTATTGACAATATCGCCGCTTAGGTTGACATCAGTATAACGTGAGGCCGTGGCCATAACGAGGTCGCGGTCGCCCGTAACGATGGGCATAGTCACGGTGCCGTAACCGTAGAAGTTGTTGACGTCAAGTGTAGTGCTGTGCTCGGTGGGAGCGGAGAACGTCCATTCGTGCTCAGCGTTGTTGGTTGACAGGGCTACGAAGAAGTAGTTCTTCTTCTCGGTCCAGTACTGTACGGGATCATATGACCAATTGCCGCCCGTTTTCTGTACAACGGTACCATCGAAGTAGATGATGTGGCCGGAGCCGTCCTGGTTGATCACGCAGCCGAATACAGAGAAGATGTCGAAGTTGGTGGTTTTCACCTCGCCGGCGGCGCGGGATGTTTTGTTGGCCATGGCTTTGAAGCCTATGACGTTGGGCTCGGCGGGGGCGGATACCACCTCGTCGTTGGAGCAGCTGCTGAGCACGGTGGCGCCCAGAGCGATTGCTGCCAGATAATGCAGATGTTTCATCAGTTTAATTATTTGGTTAGTAGTATAATTCAATAGTTCGTTAAAAAATTAATCATAGGCTAAGCGGCATCAGTCGCCAAGCCAAAGAGTTCTTTGACAAGTTTAGT
>CANQZK010000110.1 GCA_947628285.1 uncultured Muribaculaceae bacterium | reverse complement strand
GAATTAATGAGATTAAAGTAGAACTATATAAAAATAAAGTATTACCTTTGTACCAAATTAAGCGTTCTTTTAATTAGTTGCAAAACAAGACAGAATAGAGAAATTCGCTCGTTTCTAAATCGTTACCTGTCAAGAGGTCAATCTTTGCAAGCTGTTAATTTTCAGAAAGAAAGATAATATACAATGTCTTGCGAGATGGAATGTGAGCCGCTTCTCGATGCCGCACACGTCACCAATTTCTTTGAGATAGCTGTTCATGCGCTGGTTGGTGAGTATAGGGAGCAGTCGGCCATTGGGGTCACGGTCTTTGTACTTCTTGAGAATGGCTTTTGCCACATCGAGCAGGAGCACGTTGGAAGGCACGTTGGTCTTCTGTCGCTTGGTCATTATCCACTTGCGACCGTTGATTTCAACGATGTTCTCCTTGGTGAGTTGAGCCACGTCGATATAGGCAAGTCCGGTGAAGCAACTGAAGATAAAGATGTCGCGAACCACTTCAAGACGGGGGAGAGAGAACTTCTTATCCATGATAGTCTTGATTTCCTCCTCGGTGAGGAAGCCACGGTCTGTCTTGTTGAACTTGATCTTATAGTTAGCATAGGGGTCAACACGCAGGTAGCCGAACTTCATTGCGCGGATAGTGATGGTTTTCAGATTACCCATCATTCGCATGACTGTATTGTGCTGACAACCGCCATCGGTGAGCAAGTAGTGCTCGAAGCCATTGATGATTTTGAAGTTCAGCTCACCGAAGAGCAGGTCTTTGCGCTTGTACTTTGTATAGATGTATGCCTTGAAGTGCTTCATAAGCACGTTGAACTTCTGATAGGAAGCGTAGCAACGGCTGACACCAACTTCTTTCTGCACTTCATCAATGAAGCCCTGAAAGAACTCCATGAATGAGCCGGGATCCTGCGAGCCGCCGAGATATTCAGATTTAATCATATCCAGCGACAGATTTTCTTCATACTCGTGGCGGTGGAAGATGTAGACGATGTCTGCCTCTATCTTGTCGAGCTTATTGTTGAGAGCAGCAGCCTCGCCACTACGACCTTTGGCGCGGCCTTTGCTGCTGTCCCAAATATTCTTGTCTACGCTCAGTCCGGCAGAACCGAGTATCAGGCGTTCGTTGTTAAGGACAATCCTTATCTGTATCAAGGACTTACCCTCTTTTGTCAGGTAGCCACAACGAAGGTAAAAGGCTACGCGGAATTTCTTTGTTGTCATTTAGTCACTTTTAGTAGATAGTTCGTTTTCATTCAGCCGTTTACGAATACTTTGGTGACATGAAATAACACGCAACGGCAACGTGTTATAAAACTGTCACCAAATAGGCCTAAAATGTTCAAAATCAAACGAGACCGTGAGTTTGAATTTATATGCTCCGACCCGAACCCAAGAAGTTCAAAAAAAATTCCTCAAAAATGTCACCAAAATCGAGAAAATTCTTCCTCTAATCTTCTGGTGACAGAGGATTTTTGAACCCATGGAGGGATAAGAAACAGAACCCATAGTTCAAAGAAGAAATTTAGGAATATTTAACACTAAATGTAAATAAATGTAAATTTCTCCGGCTCGCAAAATTTGAAATTTTTGGCGAGGATTTCGGTGACAAAGGTCGAAAGAAAATTTCGTATAAACCCTTCTAATAGACGTTGTTATGTCGTCTGAAATCACATCAGAAAAATTAGTGTGTTATTTCTGTTACCAACATGGGACGAAAACCCTTCTTAAAGTCCATTCTATCAGGCTTCTGACCTTCACGGGGCAGTGCAAGGGTTGATTTTGCAACTAAATGATTATCAATAGTTTTCGATAAAACTCCGCTCAAAATCGGACATTAAAAAAAAACCTTGATAACTGGTTGGTTATCAAGGTCTTGCGGAGAGGACGAGATTCGAACTCGTGGTAGGATAACTCCTACGTCAGTTTAGCAAACTGGTGGTTTCAGCCACTCACCCACCTCTCCTTGAGGCGTCTTTTCATTTGACGGCACAAAGGTAAGGCGAATTTTTGGATTGTGCAAGCCTTTTTTACTTTTTTAGGTTTTTATCGACACGGTTTATGCCCGGCTTGTTTCGTTTTTCGGCAATTTTTTTGTACTTTTGCGATTATTACATGGCCTGCCCGGCCGTTTTCTTGTTATCCGTTTATCCATGAGCAAATTACAGCTTTATATATATAAGTCGATGCGCGGTTTCAAGTCGCTGCGCAATATCAACCCGGCTGAAAATATCCAGCGACATATCCCGGACACGCGCCCTGTGCTTCTGGGGCTGGATTATGACCCGACGGAGAAGTATATGTTCTATATGGTCAGCTATGTGGACGAGGGCGCTTTCTTCACCATCCTGCGCACTATCCCGGGCGAGAAGGGCGACCATCTGTCTACTACGATTTTCGTGCCGCGCGGCTTGGTCATCACGGCTGAGCAGATGGGCCTGGTGGTGGGCCGCACGGTGCAGACCATCGCGGCGCCGTCTGTCACGGCCGACGCGCTGGCCGAGCTGCACACGACTTTCGCCACGGAGTATCCCTGCGAGCATGATGCGCCGGCCACGGCGCCGTCCGAAGGGCGCGCCTATGCTGTGGCCCACTACGGCGCGGAGACGGGCCGCACGCTGGACGCATGGTTCGGGCCGATGCTTTATCAGCCGGATTATCTGCAGTTTGCTGGCGTGGTGCTGGTTGACAATGAGTTAGGCGTGAACAGCACGTTCCGCTCGGCCGACGATCTGCCGCTGCGCACGTGTGTGCCGGTGATGCCGCCCAAGCCGACGCCCGAGGGCTTCGCGCCCTATATTTACCGGCGTCCGTTTGACCGTCCGTTCCTTGCGCCGCTGGGCGGCATGGTGGAGGTGGAGTGGCGCCGCCAGGGGTTTGAATCGCGCTCGCAGACGGTCGAAATCACCGGCCCGGACCTGAAAATTGAGCCGGTATCGACGTCGGAGAACCGCAAGGCCATCTCGCCGGCATCGTTCTTCATAACATCGCAGACAACTAAGAATCAGGTGACTGACGCTGTGGTGACGGTGAACGGTGTTGAAATCACCGGTCCGGTCAATTTCACGCAGTCAGACCTGAAGACGGCCGAGGTGGTGGTGCGTGCCCGGGGATTTTTCACATTCAAGGGTACAGTGGACCTTGCCGCCACCACGCAGGCGCTCATCCAGCTGCAAGAGCAGCGCAAGACTTACCGCTTTGAGCTGCCGGTGAAGAGTTCGGACCTGGGCGGCCCCATCCGCTTTGAAATCCACTCGTCGCGACCGCTGGCCGACAGCCCTGTGGAGGGCTACGAACCCGTCGACACGATAAAGGAGGGCCCCGGCCGCGTGAACCATCTGGAGTTTGCCGGCGCCACGGGCGGCACATCGCGCCGCATGCTGCTGATAGCCGTTGTGGCCGCCTTGGTGACGGGCATGATTCTGGGCTGGCTGCTGGCACCGGGTGCGGACAAGAATCCGTCCGAGCTGGCGCCTACGGACAGCGCCGCGCTGGTCACCGAGACGGTAGCGCAGACCGTCGCCCCGGCGGCATCCGAGCCTGCCGCAGCCGCTCCGAAGTCCGAGCCCGCTCCGGCGGTGGCATCGGCCGGGGCCATCAAGTATCTGGACAACAACGCCAAGTGGACCCGCGGCCGCATGGAGAGCTATCCTGAGCTGCGCGGCCTGTTCGACGACATGAACAATTACCGCATAGACCGCCTGACCGGCCCGTGGCGCGACAAACTGCAGAAGTCCAAGAACTTCAGCACCGTGGCCGCCGCTGCCGAAGGGGGCCGCAACAAGCCCAAGGCGAAGGCCCTGAGCGGCACCACCTACAACCAGCCGGGCGACACCGTCATCAACTGGCGCTCATACACCTACAAGGTGGACCCCTGATTTTGGGCGTCCCCTCCGGAACAAAACAGGCATAGAGATTGTATAACCAAGAGCCGCCGACCGTTGTCGGCGGCCCCACAAAGACAGATAATGATTAAAACAAGACTGACTGCATTACTACTGACAACACTTACGGCCGCACTTGCCGCGCAGGCACGCGTGGCCGGTCCCGACGCCATCACCGCCACCACGCCCGACGGCCGCGTGGTGACCGTCACCGCCATCACGCCGCAGATATTGCATGTGGTCAACATGGCTCCGGGCGAGCAGCCCCTACCCTCGCGCGCCACCGTGCTGCAGGACGGCTCGTACCGGCCCCTGATCAGCGAGGCACCCGGCCTGTCCACGACCATGACGACATCGGCCGGTGTCGTCGCCGTGGTGGACGACCGCACCGGCGCGCTCACCATCACCGCCGGACCCGGCAAAATCATAGCCGACACGGGCACGCGCCGCCTGACCGGCGGACGCACCATCACCAGCCTGACCACAACCTCGGCCGGCTCATTCTACGGCGCCGGCGAGCGCGGCCACAAGATGAACCTGCGCGGCGACACCCTGGTGATGTACAACCGCCAGAACTACGGTTACACCGGCTCAGACCCGCGCATCAGCCAGATGAACATCACCATGCCGCTGTTCCTGTCCAACGACGGCTTCGCGCTGCTGTTCGACGATTACGCCCGCGCCGAGATGGTGCTGAGCAACCCCATTGAATACATCACCGACAATCCCCGGCCGGTGAGCTACTACTTTGTCAATGGCGACTCGACCCTGGCCGACGTCACCCGCCAGCTCAGCGCCCTGACCGGCCGCCAGGACCTGCCCCCATTCTGGAGCCTGGGCTACATCACTTCAAAGTACGGCTACCGCACCCAGGACGAGACCCTTGGCGTGGTGGATACGCTCAAGAACGCCGGCTATCCCGTGGACGGCATAGTGCTGGACCTCTACTGGTACGGCAAGGAACAGGACATGGGCCGCCTGGCATGGGACCCCGACCAGTGGCCCGATCACCGCAAGATGCTGGAACGCCTGCGCAAGAAAGGCGTCAACCTCATACCCATATCGCAGCCCTACGTGCTGCGCAACGGTCGCGGCGTGGAGAACTACGATACCCTCACCGCCCGCGGGCTGCTGCTGCGCGACACCACCGGCGCCCAGCAGGAAGTCAAAATCTGGGTGGGCGATGGCGGCATGTTCGACGTCAGCAACCCCGACACCCGCGCCTGGCTGGCCGACCGCTACAAGGCGCTCACCGACGACGGCATAGCCGGCTGGTGGGGCGACCTGGGCGAGCCCGAGGTGCATCCCCTGAGCGGCCTGCACGCCAACGGACTCACCACGCCGCTCTACCACAACCAGTACGGCAACGACTGGAGCGAGATAATCTACAACCTGTTCCGCCGCCAGTACCCCGACCGGCGCCTGATGACGCTGATGCGCGGCGGCACCACCGGCCTGCAGCGATACAGCGTGTTCCCCTGGAGTACGGACGTGAGCCGCTCATGGGGCGGCCTGGAACCCCAGGTGCGCATCATGCTGCACTCCGGCCTGAGCGGCCTGGGCTACATGGGCCACGATGTGGGCGGTTTCGCCGTCGACCCGGACAACGCCTACCTGCCGGAGCTGTACGTCCGCTGGCTGCAATTGGGCCTGTTCTCGCCCGTGCTGCGCACACACGCCCAGCAGTTTGCCGAGCCCTACAAGTACCCCCAGTACGAGCACATCATCCTGCCCCTGATCAAAGAGCGCTACCGCTGGCTGCCCTACAACTACACCCTGGCCTGGGAGAACGCCACCAAGGGCTATCCGCTGGTGCGTCCGCTCAACTTCACCGAGCCCGGCGCCGCCTATGACTCCATCAGCGACGAATTCCTCTGGGGCGACAACGTGCTCGTTGCCCCCGTCATGACCGCCGGCACCACCGCCCGCAGCGTCACCTTCCCCGCCGGGCAGTGGGTTGACCCCGACGCGCCCTGCCGCCTGCATCAGGCCCACACCACGTCCACCGTGGACGCCCCGCTGGACAAGCTGCCCCTGTTCTACCGCGCCGGCGCATTCATACCCAAAGCCACCTATGAGATGGAGAATACCGGCGATTATGACCCCTCGCGCCTCACCGTGGAATACTACCCCGCCGAGAGAGTCGAATCATCCTACACCATGTACGATGACGACCGCACCTCCACCGACAACCTCACCGCCAACCGCTTCCGCCTGATCAACTTCCGGGGCAACTCCGGCACCAAAATCCAAATATCGGCCGAGGGCACCTACCCCGGCGCGCCGGAGAACATCAACCTTGTGCTGGTGATCAACCGCGCCGCCGGCCCCGCCACATTCCGCGTCAACGGCCGCAACATCAAACCCCGCTACGACCAGCAGGACCACACGCTGACACTGCGTCTGCGCTGGCCCGTGGAACGTCCCCTCAATATCGAATCAAACAACCTTAAATTATGTTCTCAGGAATAGTAGAAGAACCCGCCACCGTCGTTTCGGCAATTCAGAACGACGGCAACCTGCGCCTGCGCGTCAAGGCCTCATTCGCCAACGAACTCAAGATTGACCAGTCCGTCGCCCACAACGGCGTATGCCTTACCGTGGTCGACCTCCATCCCGACTCCACCTATGAGGTGACCGCCATCCGCGAGACCCTGGAGCGCTCCAACCTGGGCCTGCTCCGGCCCGGCGACCCCGTCAACCTGGAACGCTCCATGCTCATGAACGGACGCCTGGACGGCCACATCGTGCAGGGACACGTGGACTGCACCGCCCGCTGCGTCGAAATCGAGGACGTTGAAGGCTCGCGCTACTTCAAATTCGCCTACGACATCACCCCCGAGCTGCGCCGCAAGGGCTACATGACAGTGGAGAAAGGCTCCGTAACCGTCAACGGCGTCAGCCTTACCGTCTGCGACAGCACCCCCGACACCTTCCGCGTGGCCATCATCCCCTACACCCTTGAGCACACCAACTTCTCACACATCAACGTCGGCACCGTTGTCAACATCGAATTCGACATCCTGGGCAAATACCTGGCCGCGCTGATGGAGAACGTAGGCTGACGCCCCCGCCGCAACTTATTATTAAACCTCAACCTCAACAACATGTCCGCAACCTCAGACAAACCCGCACGCGCCCCGCGCAAGCCCCGTGCGCCCAAAGTACTGCCCATCATAAAGAACGACCCCTGGCTGGAACCCTATGCCGAGGCCATCACCGGCCGTCACGACGAAGCCATGCGCGTCGAGAAGCGCCTCACCCAGGCATGCGGCTCGCTCACCGACTTCGCCAACGCTTACAAATACTTCGGCCTGCACCGCTCACGCAGCGGCTGGACCTTCCGCGAGTGGGCCCCCAACGCCACTGCCATCACTCTGGTGGGCGACTTCTCCGGCTGGGAACCCCGCCCCGAATTCGCCCTGCGCCGTCTTGATGGCGGCGTATGGGAAGGCACCTTCCCCCCGGAAGCCATCAAAAACGGCCAGAACTACAAGATGCTGGTGGAATGGCCCGGCGGCAGCGGCGAACGCATCCCCGCATACGCCGACCACGTGGTCCAGGACGAGAACACCCATATCTTCTCCGCCCAGGTATGGGCCCCCGCACGCCGCTACAGCTGGAAAGTCAAGGACTTCGCCCCCGACACCAAGCCCCTGCTCATCTACGAGTGCCACATAGGTATGGCCCAGGAGCGCGAGGGCG
>CANQZK010000109.1 GCA_947628285.1 uncultured Muribaculaceae bacterium | reverse complement strand
AACAGTTCGAAGCCGTCGGTATCGAGCACTTCGGCCCACAGATAGGTGTAGTAGCCGGAGGCGTAGCCGTCGCTGCCGAAGATGTGCTTGAAGTAGGGCGAACGGTAGCGGAATGTCAGCTCGGCGGGCATGCCCAGGTCTTTGGCGACTTTGGCTTCGAATGCGGCCACGTCGACATCGCCTTCGGGGTTGAGGTTGCCGTACTGGAGGTCAAGCAGGGCGGCGCCGGCCAGCTCGGTGGTCATGAAGCCCTGGTTGTGCTTGGAGGCGCGGTTGAGGCGGTCGATGAGCTCGTCGGGGATGACTTCGCCGGTCTTGTAGTGGTGTGCGTATGTGCGGAGGAGTTCGGGTTCGAGTGCCCAGTGTTCGTGGATCTGCGAGGGCAGCTCTACGAAGTCGCGGTCAACGTTGGTGCCGGCCTGGCTCTTGATCTTGGCCTGTGTGAGCATGCCGTGGAGACCGTGACCGAATTCGTGGAACATGGTCTGAACCTCGTCGATGCTGAGCAGCGAGGGACCCTCGGCAGTGGGACGGGTGAAGTTGCCTACGTTGAAGATGACGGGGCGCGAGGAGGTGCCGTCTTCTTCTTGCCATGTGCCCTTGAACTCGCTCATCCATGCGCCCTGGCGCTTGGAGGGACGGGTGAAGTAGTCGGTCATGAACACGGCGATGTGGTCGCCGGTCTTGGCGTCGGTCACGTCGTAAACGGTGACTTCGTCAAAGTACTTGGGCCATTCGGGTTTCTCGGTGAACTTGATGCCGTAGAGGCGCTCGGCCATGTTGAAGATGCCGTTGCGTACGGAGTCGACCGAGAAGTAGGGGCGAACTTCGTTCTCGTCCAGGTTGTATTTGTCGGCGCGGACTTTCTCGGCGTAGTAGTAATAATCGTAGGGAGCGATGGTGATTTTGTCGCCGCGACGGTCAGCCAGAGCCTGCATCTCGGCCACCTCGGCCTTGACCTGAGCCACGGCGGGACGCCAGATTTGCATCAGCAGGTTCTCGGCGTTGTCCACGGTCTTGGCCATTACGTTGTCGGTCATGTATGAGCCGAAGTTGTCATAACCTAACAGACGGGCCTTCTTGGCGCGTGCCTGGAGGATTTTGTTGATGACGGGGAGGTTGTTGTAGGGCTCGGCTGAGGCCAATGTGGTGTAGCCTTCGTACATCTGACGGCGCAGGTCGCGGTTGTCGGCGTACTGCAGCACGGGCAGGCGCACGGGGGCGTGGAGTGTGAACACCCACTTGCCGGGCATGTTGCGCGATGCGGCTTCCTCGGCGGCTACGGTGATTACGTTGGCGGGCAGGCCGGCCAGCTTGGTCGAATCCTCAACCACGATGCTGAAGGCGTTGGTGGCATTGAGCAGGTTCTTGTTGAACTCTAGGTAGAGGTTGGTCAGCTCGGTGTTGAGGGCCATGAGCTGTTTCTTCTGCTCGTCATCCAGCAGGGCGCCGGCGCGCTTGAAGTCCTTGTAGTAGTTTTCAACGGCCAGTTTCTGGTCGGGACGCAGGTCCATGCTGTCGCGGTGCTCGTAGAGGTATTTGAAGCGCTCAAACAGCTTGGGGTTCATCAGCAGTTCGTCCTGCGACTGTGAGTATTCGGGATAGAGCGTCTCGGCGATTTCCACCATTTCAGGCGACGAGTTGGATTCCTCCAGGGCGGAGAACACCAGGATTACGCGCTCCAGGGTGGAGCCGGCACGCTCAAAGGCGGTGATGGTGTTGTCGAATGTGGGCGTCTCGGGGTTGTCGATGATGGCCTGAACCTCGGTTTTCTGTTCGGCTATGCCCTGTTTGAGAGCCGGCAGATAGTCTGAATACTCGATTTCGTCAAAGGGCGGAATCTGGTAAGGCGTCGAGTAAGGCTGCAAGAAAGGATTTTGATGCATGTCTTTCGCTTGATGCGAGCAGCCGGTGAGGATGAGCGTAGCGGCTGCAAATGTTAAAAGTAGTTTTTTCATAGTGACATAATTGGTGTCAGAGATTGATTAGTCGCAAATTTAAGGAAAAAAGCCGAAATAATTTACTAAATTTGCCAAAAGAAACAAAAAATAATCCACTGATTGCAATAAACATCCAAACGCACAACATCTTTATGCTCAAAAGTCTTATATCGTTGATGCGACCACGGCAGTGGGTCAAGAATCTTTTCGTATTCCTTCCGATGTTCTTCGGCGGCGCTTTGTTGAACGTCAGTTGTTGGACAGCCGACCTGCTGTGCTTCATTGCATTCTCTCTGATGGCCTCGGCCGTCTACTGCATAAATGATGTCCGCGATGCGGAGTCGGACCGCATGCATCCCGTCAAATGCCGCCGACCCGTGGCCTCCGGCCGAGTCAGCGCGGCCACGGCTACCGCACTCGGTGTGGCGCTGGCCGCCGGGTCGCTGGCCGTCTCCTTCCTGGCACTGCCACATGCGGCACTAACGTGCAGCTTGGTTCTCATCACATACCTGGCACTGAATCTGATCTACTCTTTAGGGCTCAAGGACATAGGAATTGTGGATGTATGTATCCTTGCTTTGGGATTCGTGCTGCGCGTGTTGGTCGGCGGTATAGCCGCTTCTATCGTATTATCGCCCTGGATTGTGCTGATGACATTCCTGCTGGCCATGTTTCTGGCCCTGGCCAAGCGACGCGATGACTTGCTGCTGATGTCGCAAGGCACCTTTGAGGGGCGCCCCAGCATCAGCAATTATAACATGCCGTTTATGGACATGTCGCTGGCTGTAACCGGAGCCGTAACAATCGTATGCTATATAATGTATACGCTGTCACCCGCGCTTGAAAACCGTTTAGGTTCCAATTATGTTTATATAACATCCATTTTTGTCGTTGCCGGCATTCTGCGTTACCTTCAGATTGCTATGGTGGAACACCGCAGCGGCAATCCCACCTCTATCATGCTACATGACAAGTTCATCGGTATGTGCATGGCCGGATGGATTCTCGTCTTTATCTTTATTCTCTACTTATAAAAAACGCAACCTATGGCAAAGACGATAGCTCTGTTCGATTTCGACGGCACGCTTGTCGAGTTTGACAGCTTCCGTGCCTTTGCACGCATGGCGGTAGGTCGATCTGCCTACTATGCCGCCTTGCTCAAAAGCGTGCCGGTCCTCATGGCCTGGAAGTTAGGCCTGACATCGAACAGCCACGCCAAGGAGCGGCTGTTCGGGTGGTTGTTTGCCGGGATGACGGAGGAGGAATTCGCCGACAAGGGGCGACTGTTCAGCATCATGATTCCGGCCCGGCTGAAGGAGGATATTTTCCATGAACTGCAGCGCCACGTGCGCAACGGCACGGAGGTGTGGATTGTAACGGCGAGCATCCGTCACTGGGTGGAGCCGTGGGCCAAGGCCAACGGAGTGAGTCGCGTCATAGCCACGGAGCCCGAGGTGGAGCCGTTGGGCAATACGCTGACCGGGCGCTTCGCCACGCCCAACTGCCACGGAATTGAGAAGCTGCGCCGCGTCGTGGCCGAGCTGCCCGACTTTGCCGAATACGAGAGTTTCTGTTACGGCGACTCAAAGGGCGACGAGGTGCTGTTGGGCAACAGCACCTATCCCTATAAAGTCAAATAAAACCATTAGCATCAGTCTGTTACCCACAGCTCGGCTTCGTAGCCGGGCGTCCGGAGGTCATCGGGGGCTGTGGCTCCGCGCCGCATTATGGTCACACGGCCGCTGAGGAATACGGTGCCGGCCGTCTCGCGCTCAAAGGGCGTGACTGTGATTTCCGCGCCGCGCCACTGCAGCAGCGACAGTCCGCACTCGCGGCCCTGCCACACGACATGCCGCACCAGGAAACGGGCCTCAGGCGGGAATGGAATCTTTTGCATCGTTGTCTTTGTCCTTGTCGCCGCCGCCCATCACCACTTTGCGCTGGCGGTAGCCGGGGTTGTAGTCGGTATCGCCCACGCGGCGGCGCATCAGGCTGATGCTGTCAAGCAGCACGGGCTTGTTGCCGTCCGGCACCACTTCGAGCCAGCCGGTGACGTAGCGTGCGTCGCGGGTGGAATCGGTCATGAAGGTCAGCTCGCGGCGGCCGGGCTCGGAGACAGTGATAGTGCTCGGTGCGGTCTCGACGGAGCCGTCCACATATTCGGCGGCCATAGACCATCGCACCTCACGCGGCGGAACCAGGAACTTGACGCGCCATGTGTAGGTGTCGCCGGGGCGGAAGTTGGTATCGGCCGGGAAGGAGAATGTCAGGAAACCGGAGGGCGAACGGCGCGTGACAGCCACAGACGCGGGCAAGGGCCAGACGTCCACCGAGTCGCCGGACAGGGACATGGCCGAGAGGGCCGATGTGCGGGCGGCAATGTCGCGCTGGCGCTCCTCCAGGAGCTCGATTGAGCGCTCCGTCACCTCCTGGTATTTGCCGATATTGTGGCCGTACCATACCAACGAGGTATCGAAATCAGCCACCGTGACGCCGTGGCGGTCAAAGACGGCCTGGCGCAGGGCGTAGCGGGCTGAATCGTCGCGATAGCGGGCGGCATTGAGGCTGACCACCGAGTTGGCCACACGCAGGTCGGCCATAAGGCGCGCCATCTCCTCGGGCTGTATGACGTGCGAGGGCACGCCCTGACAGCCGGCGAGCGTCAGCAGTGCTATGACAAGAGCGGATATCAGTGTGCCGCGGCGCATGGTCAGTCTTTTTTATCGCCGAACGGCAGATACTTGGCGTATCCGAAAATCAGAAACGCCATGCCTACGGTGATGGCCGAGTCGGCTATGTTGAACACGGGGTCGAAGAACGAGAAGGTGTCGCCGCCCACCAGGGGCACCCACGCGGGCCACCGGAAGCTGAACAGGGGGAAGTAGAGCATATCCACCACCAGGCCGCGGAACAGGGGCGCATAACCCTCGCCCCAGGGCACGAACTGAGCCACCTGCGGGGGCACGGGGTTATCGAATATCATCCCGTAGAAGATGCAGTCAATGATGTTGCCGAAGGCGCCGGCGGTAATCACGGCCAGCACCACGACGTAGCCCAGCGGATAGCGTCGCCGCACTATGACCCGGCACAGATACCACACCAACAGCGCCACCACCACTATGCGGAAAATGCTGAGGAACAACTTGCTGCCTAACTCCATGCCGAAGGCCATGCCATTGTTCTGTATAAACCTGAGCTCAAAGAAGGGCAGCACGCCGACACTCTCGCCTAGATAGAAGTGGGTCTTGATCCACAGCTTTACTATGTGGTCGATTATGATGACGGCCAAGGCGATGCCGACAGCCCACAGGCTGCGATTCCTGACTGTAATTTTATCCATATATAAAACCAACCCCGGCCCGTGGGGGCCGGGGGATGTTGATTCAATTATTCTTCTTTTCTTTACCCTCGATTGAGAGTGTGGCGTGGGGCACGACGCGCAGGCGCTCCTTGGGGATGAGCTTGCCGGTGACGCGGCATATGCCGTAGGTCTTGTTGTCGATGCGAACCAGGGCCGCGCGGAGATGGTTGATAAAAACGCGCTGACGTTCGGCCAGGCGTGCGGTCTCCTCCTTGCCCAGAGTGTAGGCGCCCTCTTCAAGCACCTTGAACGTGGGCGAGGTGTCGGCGGTGTCGTTGCCGTCAGAATTCTTGAGGGACTGAGTCAGGTTGTCATACTCGCGGGTGGCTTTTTCAAGCTTCTCGAGAATGATTTGGCGGAATTCCTCAAGTTCCTCGTCGGTGTAGCGTGTCTTTTCTGTCATTTTAGATTAGTTTAGGGTTATGTTTACCTTCAGGAGCAGCCCGTCGATATCCAGCGTGGCTACGGTATCGGCCTCGCCTAAGGGAGCGCGGTCAATGGCGTCGGCCAGCACCTGGGCGGCGATGTAGTCGGCGAAGTTGGCAAGTACGCCGTCAATCTCGGCGCCGGGCTCGAATGTGAGCTTGATGCGGTCGGTTATCTTGTAGCCGCGGTCCTTGCGGATGTTCTGGATGCGGTTAATGATGTCGCGGGCCAGGCCTTCGTTGCGCAGCTCGTCGGTGACGGTGACGTCGAGGGCCACGGTCAGGTTGCCGTCGTTGGCCACGAGCCAGCCGGGGATATCCTCGGCGGAAATCTCCACGTCGTCGGCCTCGATGCGCACGGGTGCGCCCTCGATTTCCAGCATGAAGAAGCCCTCGCGCTCCAGTGCGGCGATATCGTGCTGCGACATGGCGGCAATGGCTGCGGCGGCGGCCTTCATCTGCTTGCCCAGGCGCTTGCCCAGCTTGCGGAAGTCGGGTTTGACCTTCTTGACCAGCACACCCTCGGCATCGGTGATGAGGCGCAGCTCCTTGACATTGGCTTCAGCTAACAGGATGTCTTTGATTGACAGCAGCATATCGCGGGCGGCATCGTCGGCCACGGGCACCATCATGGTTGCCAGGGGCTGGCGCACCTTGATGTTGACGTTGCGGCGCAGCGACAGCACCATGGATGTGAGCTTCTGTGCCAGGGCCATCTTGCGCTCAAGGGCGGCGTCGATTACGGAGGCGTCGGCGGTGGGGAACAGGGCCAGGTGCACGGACGATTCGGCCGTGGGCTTGCCGTCGGCGTAGGTGAGGTCGCGAAACAGACGGTCGGTGTAGAACGGGGCCACGGGAGCGATGAGCTTGGTGAGCGTCAGCAGACAGGTGTAGAGTGTCTGATAAGCGGCTAACTTGTCGTCCGTGAGGCCGCCGCCCCAGAAGCGCTTGCGGTTGAGGCGCACGTACCAGTTGGACAGGTCGTAGAGCACAAAGTCGTTGATAGCGCGGGCGGCGCGGGTGGGCTCATAGTCGGCCAGGGAGTCGTCGACGGTGCGGATGAGTGTGTTGAGCAGCGACAGAATCCAGCGGTCGATTTCGGGACGCTCGGCCACAGGAATCTGCGGCTCGGCGCCGGTGAAACCGTCCACGTTGGCGTACTGTGCAAAGAATTTATATGTGTTGAACAGCGTGGCGAAGAGCTTGCGGCCCACCTCGGTCACGCCGTTGGGGTCATACTTGAGGTCGTCCCAGGGCGACGAGTTGGCAATCATGTACCAGCGCAGGGGGTCAGAACCGAACTGAGCGATGGCCTCGAAGGGATTGACGGCGTTGCCCAGACGTTTGGACATCTTGTTGCCGTCCTTGTCCAGCACCAGGCCGTTCGACACGACTGCCTTGTAGGCCACGCGGTCAAAGATCATGCCGGCGATGGCGTGGAGCGTGAAGAACCAGCCGCGGGTCTGGTCGACACCCTCGGCGATGAAGTCGGCGGGGTACATCTCGCCGTTCTCCAGCGCATCCTTGTTCTCAAAAGGATAGTGGATCTGGGCGTAGGGCATCGAGCCGGAGTCGAACCATACGTCGATGAGGTCAAGCTCGCGGCGCATGGGCTTGCCGGAGGGTGACACCAGGATTATATCGTCCACGTAGGGGCGGTGGAGGTCAATCTTCTCGTAGTTCTCCTTGGAATAGTCGCCGGGCACGAATCCCTTGTCGCGCAGGGGGTTGGAGGCCATGAAACCGGCCTCGACGGCCTTATCGATACGGTCGTAGAGCGACTGTACGGAGTCGATGATGAACTCCTCCGATGCATCCTCGGTGCGCCAGATGGGCAGCGGGGTGCCCCAGTAGCGCGAGCGCGACAGGTTC
>CANQZK010000108.1 GCA_947628285.1 uncultured Muribaculaceae bacterium | reverse complement strand
ACTGTGGTCTCGCATATCTTGGCCGCTTTTTGCCTTGTTCGTCAGTCGTGTACATCAAGTACACTCCTTCCTCACAAAACAAAAATCGACTCAAGATATGCGACCCTGCCGTCAACATTTATTATTAAACAAGCTCTTATAAACGGAGTACCGTCTACCTTGAGCGACCTGCATGCCCTGCAACCCAAGGATATTGAAAAGATTGAGTTTTCGCGTTTCACGCCGGCACGATATGCCGATTCGGGCAACTCGGGTCTGCTCAGCATTTTCCTGAAGAAGCGTGATGACGGCGGACAAGTCTACCTGTGGGGACATAGCGCTGTCAATACGGCCTTTGTCGATGCAAACCTCAGCACCTCATACCATCAGGGCGCATCGCAGTTCACTCTTCAGTACAGCCCCTCGTGGCGAAACTATCAGGACGTATACGATAGTACAGACCGAAGCTACATAGGCAGCGATTTCCGTGTCAACCTCCACGAGCAGGACCGCAATCCCTTCAACTACCATTACCACCCGGTGAAGGTTAGATACGATTACAGCCCCGACATCAAGACGTTGTTCTCCGCCACCCTTAACCTGAACCGTAACTCACATGACAGCCGCGAGATTACATCTACCTCCGACTCCGAATTAGGTGAGTACGATAACCGCAATTTCACGAAGGACAGAAGTTTCACACCATCGCTCGACCTTTTTATGCGCAGGGACTTCAATGATAAGAATTCGCTTGAAGCGCAGGTGGTAGGCACGTTGAACTCCGGCCAATATCGCCGCGACAACAACTACATCTTTGCCGACGGCGACGAGGAAGCTTATATAATGAATGCGGACACCCGTCGCCGCTCTCTGATTACTGCTTTCAGCTATATACATAAGTTCAGTGACCGGACCACGCTCTCTGCAGGCTATCAGAACACGCTGTCACGCAGCACAAACACCTACCTCTCGTCCGACTACAAACCCGTGCTGACCGAGAATAACAATTATGCCTATGTCTCATTTGGTCAAAGCGCA
Organism: uncultured Muribaculaceae bacterium; assembly: GCA_947628285.1. Classification (GTDB taxonomy): domain Bacteria; phylum Bacteroidota; class Bacteroidia; order Bacteroidales; family Muribaculaceae; genus CAG-873. Next base: position 6,629 of record CANQZK010000108.1, on the reverse strand, counting down.
GGCAAGTTCTACTTCAACGTATCTACCGGTGCAAAGCTGTTCTGGATCAATAATGACGTTAACCGGCGACACTTTATAAAGAATCTTTCAAGTGCCCGGGCAGACTGGTACATCAACGACAACTGGAATCTGCGCGCGTTTTTCAACTATTCGCCCTACATTCCTTCTCTCACGACCCTGACCGATTATCCTCAGCAGACCACGCCCTATCTGATTTCAAACGGCAACCCTGACCTTAATGTCTCCGATAATTACAGCTACTCTCTTATGGCTTCTTTCACGAAGAAGAAATTCCAGGCAGCGTTGCAAACATCCTTCTACGATACCGATAAAAGTATGGTTGGCGAGGTAAGATACCTGGGCAACGGCTTGTTCCTGTCGCAGACTGTCAATTCTCGATACACACGCTTGTTCCAGAACACCTTGAACTTTCGCATCAGCGATATTTACGGTTTCGGAGCCAGACTCAACCTCACCCTCGGCCATTACAGTACCGCCGGAGCGGACTGGAGCTATAAGCTGACCTCGCTGAGCGGCAGCATTACCGTGTGGTGGAATCACGGGCCTTACACCATATCCTATTGGCGCAAACTACCCGGCAAATACTTATCCGGCCACTACGTGGGCAAAAACGAGAACGGTGACAGTCTGGCATTTGAATGGAAGCCCGACAGACACTGGACCGTAGGTGCAAGCTGGATGTACATGTTCGACAAGAAGGGCACACGCTATCCCGGCCGGAACTACTCGGCCGTAAGTCCCATGCAGCGCGACCGCTATATCAAGAACAATTCAAATATGGTGGTTCTGTCCCTCAGCTATTCAGCCGATTTCGGTTCTATATTCCGCACCGCCCGCCGCAACCTCAACAACACCGACAGCGGCTCGTCGCTGCTGCAGATGTAATCAGCGGCGGCGGAGGTAGGCGAGGACTTCGCGCTGGGTGACGGAGCCGGACAGAGCGTTGGCGCCGAGGTAGAAGACGCCGCCGATGATGGTCTGGAGCGCCAGTTGGAGCCAGGCTGTGTCGGTGACATGCAGGCACAGGCCCATCAGCGTGGCCCCTACGCAGGTGAGGGCAAGGTAGGGGGCCATATCGCGGGCGAACATGCCCAAGCTGAGTCCGGTGCGCGTGGTTACCACTATCAGCCCGACGGCCCAGGTCAACGCGGCTGCGGCAAGCTGTCCCCACAGCAGGATTTCCACGCCCCAGACGGGGTTGTCGGGGCGGGTCTGCGCCAGGTAGGGGAAGGTGATGGCCAGGGCGACAAGGGCGCCGACGTCGCGAAGCACTTCAAGCCACATGATGGCGCGTGAGTGGCCCAGCGCCAGCAGATAGTTGTTGTACAGGCCGCACAGCACGGTGAATATGCCGCGGATGAGCAGTATCTGGAACAGAATTATGGCCGGGTCCCACTTCGTGCCGAAAAGCACATGGAATATCGGGGCGGCCATGACGGCCAGCCCCACCAGGGCGGGAAAGACCAGATAGGCCGTGAAGCGGTTCATGCGCGAGCACATGTTGTGGAAGCGGGCGGGGTCGTCCTGTGCCTCGCTCAGCGCGGGCAGGAATGAGGCGGTGATGACCTGATAGACGGACATCACGCCCATCTTGCTCCATTTGTCGCCCTGGGTGTAGTAGCCCAGCGGGACCATGCCCGTGCGGTTGCCGATGAAGAAGGCGTAAATGTTGAGGAACACCGTGTTGAGGAAGGACGTCAGCATCATGCGCGAGCCTATGCCGAAGTAGCTGCGCAGGGCGCTCCACGAGAACACGGCGCGGGGACGCCAGCGCTGGGTGGTCCACAGCACCAGCGACTTGACTGCGCCCAGCGTGAGAGTCTGCCACACTATGGCCCATGCGCCGAAGTCCGTCACGGCCAGGGCTATGCCCACCACGGCGCCCACGGCCAGGCCGATGGCGTTGGAGATGGCCACCATGCGCACGTCCATGCGCTTGGTGAGGCGGTTGACCTGCACGATGGAGGTAGCGTTGATTATGAACGAGAGGAACATGACGCGCGACAGCGGCACAAGGCGCTCGTCGCCCTTGAACAGATCGGCAATCCACGGGGCGGCGGCGTAGAGTAGGGCATAGAGGGCCACGGCCACGGCCAGGTTGAACCACAGGACGGTGGAATAGTCGGTGCGTGTGGGGCGTTTGCGCTGCAGCAGCGCGTAAGAGAAGCCGCTGTCAACCAACAGCGAGGCGAAGGCCTGAAAAACGAGCACGGCGCCCACCAGACCGAACTCCTCCTGGGTGAGGAGACGGGCCAGTATGACGCCGGTGACGGCATAGAGCACCTGCGAGGCCACGCGGTCAATCGCGTTCCACTTCAGGGTATCGGCCGTTCGCGTTTTCAGGCTCATGCAGGGCGGGGGTTACTCTATGGCCTGCACTTTGACGCCGATGGAGCGGTTTGAAATCTTCTCGGGGCGGCCGCTGTAGTACACGTTGCCCGAGCCGGCTCCGTACACGCTCAGTTCCTTGGCGGGCGAGCAGTCGATGGGCCCGGTGCCGAGCATCATGACCTTGATTTTCTCGCACTTGAGGCCGCCGGCTTCGATGGGGCCTGTGCCTACGTTTGAAATCTTGCACTTTACGGCGGAGCCCTTGTTGACTACAATGTGGCCGCAGCCGGTGGAGATGCTCAGGTCAACGTTGAGTGCCTCGATGTCGCGGATAATGATGGTGCCGTTGCCCACCACCTTGGCGCTGAATTTCTCTACGGGCACGTTGCTGTCCACGCGCAGGGTCGAGTCGGAATCGTTCTCAACCTTGGTCAGGACGCGTGAGTAGACGTGCAGCACCGGCAGGTCGGGGTTGTTGACAGCCTCGGTGGCCACCTGGATGTGCAGGCGGTTGTTTTTGTTGGTGAAGATGAGGTGTCGGCCAATTTCGGGCGGGCAGCTGAAGTAGACCCAGCCGGCCGAGTCGGTCGACGCGTGATAGACAACATTGATATTGTCCGTAACCTTGAGTTCCTTGAAATCCTTGACGTCCAGGCTGTACTGAGCGGTCTCGGCTGTCTCGGCGGCCGCAGCCCGGGGAGACAGGGACAATGCGATAAATGAAAGGCAGATGAGTGATAAATAAAAGTATTTCATAGATTGTACTGATATGTCATTGTGCGGGAAGGATGTCGTGTTCGATATGGTCCAGGATGGCTTCGAGGGCCTCGAGGGTGTCGGCGCGGAGCATTTCGATGCGCGTCTGCCGGAAATCCGGTATGCCCTTGAACAGCGGCGACGCGGCCAGATGGCGGCGTATGTGCAGGATGCCGCGGTATTCGTCGATGCGCTCCACGCTCTCGTGAATCTGGCGGCGCAGCAGGGCCATGCGTTCTGTGGCCGTGAGTGGCGCGGGTTCCAGGCCGTCCAGGGCGCGGCGCATGTCGCGGAACACCCACGGGGCGCCTATCGATGCGCGGCCCACCATGACGCCGTCCACACCGTAGCGGTCAAAGGCCTCGACCACCTGCGCGGGCGTGCACAGGTCGCCGTTGCCTATCACGGGGATGTGCAGGCGCGGATTTTCCTTGACGCGGGCTATCATCTCCCAGTCGGCGCGGCCCGTATAGAGTTGCGAGCGTGTGCGGCCGTGGACTGTCAGGGCGGCTATGCCGCAGTCCTGAAGCTGCTCGGCCAGCGTGACGATGATGCGCGAGTCATGGTCCCAGCCCAGGCGGGTCTTGACCGTGACGGGGATGTCCACGGCATCCACCACGGCGCGGGTTATCTCAAGCATCTTGGGGATGTCGCGCAGCAGTCCGGCGCCGGCACCCTTGCCGGCGACTTTCTTGACCGGGCACCCGAAGTTGATGTCCAGGATGTCCGGGCCGGCCTCGCGGGCCATGCGTGCGGCCTCGGCCATGGGGCCGGGCTCGCGGCCATAAATCTGAATGGCCGTGGGGCGCTCGCCGGGCGCTATGGTCAGCTTGCGTGTCGTAGCCGCTATGTTGCGAATCAGGGCGTCGGCGCTGACAAACTCCGTATACGTCATGTCGGCGCCCATTTCCTTGCAAATCAGCCGGAACGAGGCGTCGGTGACATCTTCCATCGGAGCCAGTGCTATGGGGCGGTCGCCCAGATCAACATCGCCAATTCTCATATTATCTCAACATTTTTAGTGCAAAGTTAGTAATTATATATAAGCTTTCGATGCAATTAAGGCAGAATTTGCTAACTTTGCATACTTATAGACGAATAAATAATGGAATTCAAACTTTCATCCCAATTCCGGCCGACGGGCGACCAGCCGCAGGCCATCAGCCAGCTGGCCGCGGGCATAGAGGAAGGTACCCCCGCCCAGACCCTGCTTGGCGTGACGGGCTCGGGCAAGACTTTCACCATGGCCAACGTCATAGAGCGGGTGCAGCGTCCCACTCTGATTCTGAGCCACAACAAGACGCTCGCCGCCCAGCTCTACTCGGAGTTCCTGCAGTTCTTCCCGGAAAACGCCGTCCAGTATTTCGTTTCGTACTACGATTATTATCAGCCGGAGGCCTACATCCCTTCGGTGGACAAATATATTGAGAAGGACCTGATGATCAACGACGAGATTGACCGTCTGCGTCTGTCCACCACATCGGCCCTGCTGTCGGGGCGCCGCGACGTGGTGGTGGTATCGTCTGTAAGCTGCCTTTACGGCATGGGCAATCCCGAGGACTTCCACAGCAACGTCGTGGCCGTGCGCAAGGGCATGAAGATAACCCGCAACGCCTTCCTGCGCCAACTTGTAGGCGCGCTCTATTCCCGCAACGAAGTGGAGCAGAAGCGCGGCACCTTCCGCGTAAAGGGCGACACCGTGGACATCCGCCTGGCCTATGAGGACATTGTGCTGCGCGTGGTGTTCTGGGGCGACGAGATTGAATCCGTATCGACCTATCACCCCGAGACGCTGGCCTCGCTGGGCAAGCACGACGAGTTCAAGATCTACCCGGCCAACCTGTTTGTTACATCGCCCGAGCGTCAGGCATCGGCCATCCGGCAGATTCAGCTCGACCTGGGCGAACAGCTCGACTCCTTCGCCCGCGAGGGCAAGCTGCTTGAGGCCCAGCGCCTGGAGGAACGAGTGACCTATGACGTGGAGATGATAAAGGAGTTGGGCTACTGCTCCGGCATCGAGAACTATTCGCGCTACTTTGACGGACGTCGCCCCGGCGACCGCCCCTTCTGCCTGCTGGACTACTTCCCCAAGGATTACATCACCATCATAGACGAGAGCCACGTCACCATGCCCCAGGTGCGCGCCATGTACGGCGGCGACCGTTCGCGCAAGGTCAACCTGGTGGAATACGGTTTCCGCCTGCCCGCGGCGCTTGACAACCGTCCGCTCACCTTCAGCGAATTCGAGAATCTGACCAACCAGGCCATCTACGTCAGCGCCACGCCGGCCGATTATGAGCTGGAGCAGAGCTACGGCGTGGTGGTGGAACAGGTAATCCGTCCCACCGGCCTGCTCGACCCCAAGATAGAGGTGCGCCCGCTGTCGCATATGATCGACGACCTGATGGAGGAGATTGCCGAGCGCACCCGCAAGGGCGAGCGCACCCTGGTCACCACCCTGACCAAGCGCATGGCCGAGGAACTGAACGACTACTTTGCCAAGATTGGCATCAAGGCCGCATACATCCACAGCGACGTCGATACCATTGACCGCATAAAAATCATAGACAACCTGCGCGAGGGCGTCTTCGATGTCCTTATCGGCGTCAACCTGCTGCGTGAGGGCCTTGACCTTCCCGAGGTTTCGCTGGTGGCCATTCTGGACGCCGACAAGGAAGGCTTTCTGCGCAACGTCCGCTCGCTGACGCAGACCGTTGGCCGCGCCGCCCGTAACCTCAACGGCACCGTCATCATGTATGCCGACAAGATTACCGACTCGATGCGCCGCACCATCGACGAGACCGAGCGCCGCCGTTCCATCCAGCTTGAATACAATCAGAAACACGGCATCACGCCCACGGCCATCGTCAAGGCCCGCGCCGCCATAGCCGGCCTGAGTCTGACAGGCGGACAGGACGAGGACTCCGCCGCAGCACGTGCCGCCGGCAAGGGTAAACCCATGTCGCCCAAGGACAAGCGCAAGGCCGCCGAACAGAAGGCATCGCATCGCACGGCCATCCGCGAGTCCATACCCTACGCCACGGAGTACACCACCGACGTCAACATCGCCGCCGACCCTGTGGTGCCCTACATGAACGCCGACGAGCTGGAACGCTCCATCACGCGCCTGCGCGGACAGATGCTCGCCGCGGCCAAGGAGATGGAATTCATAGAGGCCGCCCGCCTGCGCGACGAAATTATCAAACTCGAGTCCCGACTTGAAACCATGAAGTCATGAATCAGCCCGCACCCGTCATAGATTACAACGCACTGCGCCCCACGGACTGGCTGCCCACCTCGGTCAAGGAGATGAAGGCCCGCGGCTGGGACAGCGTGGACGTGGTCCTGTTCAGCGGCGATGCCTATGTTGACCATCCCTCGTTCGGCGCCGCCGTCATAGGCCGCGTTCTGGAGGCCGCCGGCTACAAGGTGGCCATCGTGCCGCAACCCAACTGGCAGGACGACCTGCGCGACTTCCGCAAGTTCGGGCGTCCTCGCCTGTTCTTCGGCATTTCAGCCGG
>CANQZK010000107.1 GCA_947628285.1 uncultured Muribaculaceae bacterium | reverse complement strand
CCCAGGTGGTTGTGGACCAGCGCCTTGACCCGCGAACACGCTACGAATTCGACGACCTGCTCGAGGCCCAGGGCGTGTTTGAGCCCGCTCCGGAAGGCCACGGTTTCCTGCGCTCGTCCGATTACAACTACATGCCCTCGCCCGACGATATCCTTGTGTCGCAGCAGCAAATCAAGCAGTTCGGCCTCAAGATGGGCGATGTTGTGGAATGTACGGTCCGCCCGCCCCGCGAAGGCGAGAAGTACTACCCCATGAACCGCATTCTGGCCATCAACGGCCGCTCGCCCGAGTTTATTCGCGACCGTGTGCAGTTCGAGCACCTGACCCCGCTGTTCCCCGACGAGAAATTCGACATCACCAGCGGCCCCTACAGCAACATCTCGACACGCATTGTGGACATGTTCGCACCCATCGGCAAGGGCCAGCGCGCACTCATCGTCGCTCCGCCCAAGACAGGTAAGACGCTTCTGCTCAAAGATATAGCCAACGCCATCGCCGACAACCACCCCGAAACGTACATCATGATTCTGCTCATCGACGAACGCCCCGAGGAGGTGACCGACATGAGCCGCAGCGTAAAGGCCGAGGTGATAGCATCGACATTCGACGAGCCCGCCGACCGCCATGTGCGCATAGCCGGCATCGTGCTTGAGAAAGCCAAGCGTATGGTTGAGTGCGGCCACGATGTAGTGATTCTGCTTGACTCCATCACACGTCTGGCCCGCGCGTACAATACAGTATCGCCCGCATCCGGCAAGATTCTCTCCGGCGGTGTCGACGCCAACGCCCTGCAGAAGCCCAAGCGCTTCTTCGGCGCCGCGCGCAATATTGAAGGCGGCGGCTCGCTGACCATCATCGCCACGGCCCTGACCGAGACATCGTCGAAGATGGACGAAGTCATCTTCGAGGAATTCAAGGGCACCGGCAATATGGAGCTGCAGCTTGACCGCAAGCTTTCCAACAAGCGCATCTTCCCCGCCGTGGACATCATGGCATCCAGCACACGCCGCGACGACCTGCTGCTGCGCGAGGAGACACTCAACCGCATGTGGATTCTGCGTCGCTTCCTGTCCGACCGCAATTCAATCGAAGCTATGGAATTTATCAAGGAGCGCATGGAGCGCACCGTCGACAACGACGAGCTGCTGCGCACCATGAACGCCTGACCCTTCGCAACATACAAAAACGAAAGCCGTTCGCAATTCTCCGTGCGGGCGGCTTTCGTTATTGGGTTGTGAGGGACAGGGTTACTTGACAGCCTGCGAGTTAGTGTCGGGAGCCTTGTCGATAAGGTCCATGAACTGGTCGAGGCTCGGCGTCAGGATAATCTGGGTGCGGCGGTTGAGCTGACGGCCTTCAGGAGTATCGTTCGTGGCGATGGGATTGTACTCCCCGCGGCCACCGGCAGTCAGACGTTTCGGGTCAACACCGAAATCGTTCTGCAATACCTGTACCACTGACGATGCGCGCAACGTACTCAGGTCCCAGTTGTTGCGGATGTTGGTGCGCGAGATGGGCACATTGTCGGTATTGCCCTCTATGAGTACGCTGTAATTCTTGTAGTCCTTGATAATCTTGGCAATCTTGCTGAGGATATCCATGGCCGCGGGGCTTATCTGGTAGCTGCCCGTGCGGAACAGCATGTTGTCCGCCAGCGAGATGTAAACTACGCCCTTGAGCACCTTGACATCGACGTCTTTAAGCTCGTCGGTGTCGAGCGAGCGGGTCAGATTGGTGCTGAGCACCATCAGCAGCGAGTCGCTCTTTGATTTGGCCTCGACAAGGCGCTTGATGTAATTGTTGGACGCGTTGATTTCATCCACCAGCTTGGCTATGTTGACGTTGCCTGACTGGTTGGTCATGATGCTCTGGTCCAGAGTGCGCTGCAGGGCGGCGTAGTTGGCTTTCAGTTCTTCATTGTTCTTTCGGGCCTCGGCCAGCAGCTCCTCAAAGCTCTTGGCCTGCTGACGGCTTTGTGCCAGCGCCACCTGCGAGGCATTGTAATCGTCTTGCAGTCGCGCATACTTCTTGTGCGAGACACAGCCCCCGGCCATAATCATGACGGCGGCCATCACTGCAATAATTCCTTTATTTGCTGTTCTCATAATCTGTAAGCCGCTGATAAAACGGTCTATGAGAATAACAAACCAAGGGCGGCAAGGGTTTATCAGGCCTGTTTGGGGCGCACTTGGTTGCCGCTGATCTCATAGCGGACGGCGCCGGCAAGGCGGCGTTGCAGCTCGTCGCCGTCCACAAGTGAAACGCGCAGCGACGTGGAGACGGGAAAGCGGTGGAAGTAGGGATCGTCGTGCATATAGAATTCCACCGAGCCGACATTGCCGGCCGATGCCAACCGGCCGTTGAACGCGATGATGGCATCGGTCTTGCGCGGCAGGGCCTTCACGACGCAGCGGCCGTCGGTGAGCTGTATGACGGCCAGAAAGCGCACCTGCTTGCGCTCCTTGGCGGGCGGGGGCGTAGTTACCGCCTGCCCCCGGGTCATGTGATGGCGGATGGCCACCGCACGACCGTGTTTCTCATTTATGCCCTGCATGATGCTCTTGAAAACGATGCCGTGCACGGCGGTGTCGGCCAGACCGTTGTAGGCTATGAAATAGTGAATCATTTCGTGGATGAGTGTATCTTCAAGCACGCGTTCGGGCAGGTCGTAGAACGTGCTGAAGCGCAGCTTGAAGCTGTGCGACACGCGCCGTCCGTCAGGATAAGTCGTCACGGCCATGCGGCACTCGCCCAGGAACGTCTTGACCCGGATAAGTTCAAAAGGCGCGGCTGGCAGACGGCCGCCGAACATCTGTTGGTTGAACTCGCCGAAGCGCTGCTGCAGAAATTCAAGATCATATACCATAATGCAAAAGTACTCAAAAATAACCGGAGCCGCAAACGAAAATCGGCCGTGCTGCGGGGCACGGCCGATTTTCATATCTGGGGCTGACGGAATCAGAACAGCCAGGCGGCGGTTACTGTCCAGTAGCGGTTCTTGCCTTCGATGTTGGCGTTGGCGTGGTCGCTGTCAACAATGTTGACCACCTTGTTCAGGCCCAGGCCATAGGAAGCGCCGATCTGAAGATGCTCGATGAGCTGAACACCGAAACCGAAGTTCCAGGCCACGTCGCATTTCTTGTTGCTGTAGAATTCCTGCAGCTCGGCTTTGGAGGTGCGGAATGCGAAGCTGGGACCGGTGAATACGTAGGGGGTGATGAGCTTGCCGATGGCGGGCAGACCTAATTTGTACTTGAGGTTCAGAGGAATCTCAATGTAGTTGGTGGATTTCTTGACTTCTTGAGTGGTGGCGTCCTTGCCGAACTCGCTGCCGCAGTGTACGTACATGACAGAAGCGTCGAAACCTACGCCGATAACGGGAACGGTGAATTCGCACTGCAGACCGGCGTTGAAACCTACGCGGTTGTCTGAGTCAAAAGTCTTTTCGTTGAAGTGCAGCGAAGTCGTGTTGATACCTACACGGGGACCGATGCGGAACTGTGCCATTGCAGGCAGCATAGCCATCAGTACAACGGCCAGCAGAAGGATACGTTTGGATACTTTCATAATAAGGTCATAAATAAGTGACAATCGTTGCAAAGGTAGCAAAAAAAACTAATTTTGAAGCAAAAACGGCAAAATTTTGCCAATTTTTTTAAATGATTCACCGTAGAGACTCGCCGCCATGGGCAATGAGTAAGGAGAGCACCGCTTTTTCGGACCTGGATTTCAATCAAACATTACGCGCGGATTCATCTGCGCGGGTGAGCGCCAACTGATGCCGTATTCGTCGGCTAACAGTTGACGTTTTGCGTCCCAGAACATGAAGCAGAAACCCATGTGGCGGGGCGCGTTGGCAAAGCGGTATTCCAGCTTGGCCTCCACGTCGTAATAGATTTCCTCCCAGCGGAAGGTGTATTCCACGGGGTCCTTGCGCAGGTGGCCTAACTGCGGGTTCAGCATAATTTTCATCAGCTCCTCGGGTGTGAACAGCGCCGCCACAGCCTTCTGCAGCTCGGCATCGAAAAGCCGATAATCGTAATCGGCACCGTCCTCAAGCAACAGACGCAGCTTCAGCATCTTGCGGGCGCGGCCCTTCAGGCTCTCGTCTAGACAGTCGGAGCTGTAGGCCTTGCGGATGAAGTGCAGGTACAATTCGTAGAGATTATGATTGTAGACCGACTCGCCCACCGCATCAAGAATCCGCGGCATCGTTTCGGCCATGTATTCCCAGCGTGTACACTCGTCGCGCAGCAGTTCAAGCACCTGACATGAAACCTTCTTGAGCGGCTCATAACGGTCAAGCTCCACGTAGGTCTCGGCCAGGAGCGTGTACAGCTTGAGCAGGTCAAGGTCGTGGAGATGCGGACCGTTCTCCCTTTCAACCATCTCGATCAGGCCGGTGAAAAAGTCGATGTCATTTTGCTGATTGACCGGTTCGTCATCCCCGGCCATCTCCCGGCGCAATTTGAATACAGCGTCCATCCGCTCCTCAAGCGAGCGCGTCTCATCGTCCGTAATCGCACCAATTCTACTTCTAAGCGTCTTTCCCATGGTAAATTCAATTAACATTGCAAAGATAACAAAATGATTTTCAATATCCGTCATCGCCCTTCGAAAAATTGGAGGCTGGAAGCCGCTCATCCAGGTATTTGGAGGCGGAGAGGCGGATGTTTTGGGCGAGGCGGTCGCGGAATTCGGGCGGGGCGATGACTTCGGCGTGGCAACCGTAGCCGAGGATGAGGCGCTCAAGTTCGTTGTTGATGACGACGCGGAGTGAGATACGGATGGAGCCGTCGCGGAAGCGCTGCTCTACTTTTTGCGATTTATGAAAGGGTTTGGATTCGACGTAGGGGGCCTGCTGGCGGTCGATCTGTATGACAACGCGTCGGGCTTTGTCGTGGATGCCTTTGGTGACGCCGACGGTGTCGTCGAAGAAGTGCTCGGGGTCGAAGTCGACGCATTGCTTGAACGGGTGGCTCTTGTCAACGGCTACGGAATGTATGCGGTCCAGGGCGAAGATGTTGACCTGGGGAACGCGGTTGGAGGCTTTCTCTCCAATCAGGAACCAGCGGTTGCGGTATTCTTTGAGCAGGTAGGGGTATACGACAAGTGCCTCGGACCGGCGGGCCTTGAACGACTGATACTCGATGACGATTGTCTGCTGCCGGCGCACCGCTTCATAGATTGAGCCGATGAACCGCGCTCCGGTATAGCCCTCGACGTGTTCCATATCCATGGCGGGAACTGATGCGCCGGTATGGCGCGAAATTTGCTCGTTGAGTTTGCTGATGGTGGCGATTGACAATGCCAACTGGGGGAACTCCTGTAGCTGCCGGAGGATGTCAAGGGCGTAATTGAGTGCCTCGAGCCCGTCGTCGTTCAGGGGCAGATGGGTTATGCTGAAGTCGGGATCTTCGTACTCGTAATATTTGTTTTCGCGCACGACAATAGGGGCATTGTATCCCAGGCGGTCGCTGCGCATCAGGGCCAGGTCGTTCTGGAATGTCCGTCGGCTCACTGGGTTGCTGCGGCCTTCATACTCGGCCAGCGCATCGGTGCAGGCGTCGATGAGGTCGTTGATTGTCCAGCGGCGGTAATGGTTCTGAAGGCATCGGTCAATGGTGGAAATTCGGATAAGCGTGGCGCGATTCAGGGGCATAATCAGACTTTTTTTGCAAAAATAGTGTTTTTCCGGTCACTGCGCAAATCAATTGCGCAGTCGCCTCTCAACTTTGCAGCGTAAACACGGAAGGGCGACATAGAGCCCGCCGAATTTTCTACATTTTTTAGATTTTTATAAACCTGTATCGCACTTCGATACAGGTTGGACATAACTTTGCATCGTAAATATTAGTCAGCTATGAGAGAACCGGAAATTCAGAAAGACAAATCCAAACAGAAGAATGAGGCCACAACGGCCAAACCCAAAAGCATTCTGGAATCATTTGAATATATAGTTGAGCTTGCCGAAGACTCAAACCTGGACAAGGACTTCCTGGACAAGGCGGCCGGGCACATCCGCTATGCCGCCCGCAAGCTGAAACTCACTCCGATGCAGACGGCGTTGCTGGCCATGTTCGTTGACCGCAGCGAGGACAGCCGCATCATGATATCTGAGATTGCCAAGTATGCCGGATGCCGCACCACCAAGATTCTGCGGCTGTCCGACGACATCGATGTGCTGGAAGCGCGACATTATCTGCGAGCATCACGCTGCCGCAAATCACTGAGCTACCGCGTGCCGGCCGAGGTGCTGAAATCGCTGCGCAAGAACCGGCCTTACGTTTACGAAGCCGATCCGGTAGTAGACACCCGTACGTTCTTTGAAGTATTTGACCGGATGATGGACGAGAAAGAAGATGGCGAGCAGACTCATGATTCGCTCATGGAGCAGACCATGGACATGCTCCGGGAAATCAAAGACACGAAATTCGCCACGGAACTGCGCCGCTACGGTATGTGCGACGATGACAAGCTGCTGTTCATCTTCATGGCACATCTGTACGTTGAGAATAACGATGACAACATCGGGTTCCACGACATCGACAACCTGTTTGACGACGGAAACATTCCAGGCTGGGTGAAAGTGGATTTTCGTTCCCGCTCATCCGTGCTCTTTGACTTCGGACTTATCGAAAACGTCAATGAGGACGGCATGGCCCGCACCGACGCGTTCAAACTCACCGACAAGGCCAAGACCGAAGTCCTGGGCGAACTCAACCTGGACACAGTCGGCTCATCGGCCAAAAACCTTATCAAATCTGCCGGCCTGCCTGAGAAGCGCCTTATATATAATCCCGACGAGAGCGAACAGATAACACGCCTGGGCTCAATCCTCTCGGAACAGCGTTTCAGCGAGGTACAGAGCCGGCTGCGCTCGGCCGGCATGCGACCGGGTTTTTGCTGCATATTCTACGGCTCGCCCGGCACGGGCAAGACCGAGACCGTCTATCAGCTTGCACGGCAGACAGGTCGCGACATCATGCGCGTCGACGTCGATAAAATCAAGAGCTGTTGGGTAGGGGACAGTGAGAAGAATATCAAGGCTGTGTTCGATCGCTACCGCAACATCTGCCGTCGCACGGACCTCACCCCCATACTGCTGTTCAACGAGGCCGATGCTGTGCTGGGCATAAGGATGGAAGGTGCCACGCGTGCCGTGGACAAGATGGAGAACTCCATCCAGAACATCATCCTTCAGGAAATGGAAACCTTGGAGGGCATAATGATAGCCACCACCAATCTGACAACTAACCTCGACAAAGCCTTCGAGCGTCGCTTCCTTTACAAAATCCGGTTTGAAAAGCCCTCGATGGAATCGCGCGCCCTGATCTGGCAGACTATGCTTCCCGGCCTTTCGGAGCAGGACGCACGGATACTGGCCATGCAGTTCGACCTTTCCGGCGGCGAGATAGAAAACATAGCCCGCAAGCACTCAGTCGACGCCATCCTGTCCGGTAACGACACAATAGATATCCGCGAGATAATCGCCACCTGCCACAAGGAACGAATCAGCACCGCCCCCGGCCGCCGCATCGGCTTCTGACCCGTCGGGGCGGCTACTCCCGGCCTTTAGAGCTTGTTTAATAATAAATGTTGACGGCAGGGTCGCATATCTTGAGTCGATTTTTGTCTTGTGAGGAAGGAG
>CANQZK010000106.1 GCA_947628285.1 uncultured Muribaculaceae bacterium | reverse complement strand
CACGCTTACCGCCCCGCGCCCGTAGACACGGGCAGCGGCGTGCCCCTGCAATTTGCACAGCCCCGCTGGCTGTGCTACCGCGAGCCCCGCGTGGTGCTGGTCGACGCCTACGGCAACGAACAGGACCGCACCGACATAATCTACCGCGCCACGCTCAATCCCGCCGCCGCCGACCCACTCGACCTGGAGACCGTATGCGGCAGCGCACACCGCGCACCCGCCACGGCACGCGGCCAGTACTTCCTGGACACGCAGCCCATGGGCAAAGTGGTGCGCGGCCCGCTGCATGACTACCCCGAATACATTCTGCTGGCCACGCTGGCATCGCAGTATGACGTGCGGCGCGTGCGCCTGGCAGGCGAGTGTGCCCAGGGGGCCGACACCGCCCTGCACGCATATACCGACGCCGCACAGCCCGCCACGATGCGCCTACTGCGCACCGCCGCACGCCTGGACACCCGCGCCGGCATGGGCGAGTGCACCTTCATTGAACTTTCCGACCCTAAATATACACCAGTCACCGAGATATGAAAAATATCCTCATTCAGACCGCTACCGCGCCGGCGCGTCCGCGCTCCAAGCGCCTGCGCGCCCTGGGCACGACGCCGGCCACGGGCACCGCCGCCACCACGGCCGGCACGACGTCGGCCGACTCTGAGGCGCTGGCCGAGGTCCGCGCCGTCATCAAGTCCTGGGGTCAGCTATTTGCCGCGCTCGACGCCGCCGGCAACGTCCTTGACCTCAGCCTGGAGTCCGAACTGACCAAAGTCCGTGCCATCCGCGCCGCGCACCACCTGTTCTCCCTTGCCGATGTGTCGGCGTTCGGGCCTGCTGCATCGGGCTCGGGCGGTTCGGGGAGTGGCAGTGGCGGGTATGAGCTGCTGACGGAGTGGTCGCAGTATACGGCTGCGCGGGCGGGCTGGGCGCTGTCGGCGGGCCTGGGCTGGGATTTGCACCAGCGGGCTACCACGATTGCTTCTGACCTTGCGGTGCACACGGCCAACGCTGCTATCCATGTGTCGGCCACCGACCGCGCCAAATGGGACGCGGTGACGGGCAAGGTGGACGCTGTGGCGGGCAAGGGTCTGTCGACCAACGACTTCACCACGGCGCTGCTCAACAAGCTCAACGGCATTGCCGCAGGGGCTAACAAGTATGTGCTTCCTGCGGCGACTGAGAGCGTTTTGGGCGGCGTGATGGTGGGCAGCGGATTGTCGGTAACGTCGGCGGGGCTGCTGTCAGTAAGCCTGAGCGCGAGCCATATCCCCGTGCTTGACTGGAGCAAGATAACCACGGGCAAGCCCACCACGCTTGCGGGGTATGGGATTACGGATGCGTATACCACTGCGCAGGTTGACGGCAAGTTTGTGACGCTGGACACCGAGCAGACTATCACCAAGACCAAGACGTTTAAGGGTAGCAATGTACGCATCCAACATACCGCACGCACGGGCGGCTCGGCCATGGGCTTGGATTTTCGTGACCCCGACTATAACAGAGTGGCCAACATTGGCACGCTTATGACGGAGGGCGTCAACTTAGAGTACGCCTACATAGGCTGGGGCGAGTATCCGTGGGACGAATCCTCCAATCTTTGCGTGAGCAATACCAAGTTCCGCTACAAGGGCAATTCGGTGCTTCATGCGGCCAACTACCCGAGCATACTTGACGGGCGCTATGTCAACGCCGCGGGCGACACCATGACGGGGCTGCTGACGCTCAACGCGGGCGCCAAGATTGGCGACTGCTCAATCACGTGGGACGGCACGCGGCTGCGCTTCTCGGCGCCTATCTATTCTGACGGCGACATCTCGGCGTTCGGGCCTGCAAGCGGGCCTGCAAGCGGACCTGCAAGCGGCTACGGGCTTATGCGTTCGTGGCCTGCGACGGCGCCGAGCGCTGACACTACGGACGCCCTGGGCGCTAACCTGGGCTGGGCGCTGCACTCTGACCTTAGCAACCTTGACGGACGGCTTGCCGCCGTCGAGGGCGGCGCTGCGCTGTCCGTCACCACCAGCGGCAGCGGCAACGGTGTGGCCAGTGTGACCAAGATCGGCACGGCGCTGACGGTGACGAAGGCCAATTTTTTGACGGCGCACCAAAGCCTTGATTACATCAACGTTTTAGACACTCGCAGCACTGATACGACCACGAGTGACAATACGCAGCAACTGCGTGCGCATTTCAAGCTAAACACAGCCATCAATCTCGCAGACGGCGGCTCGTTCACGGGGCTGCTTCATTTCGTGCCGTGGCGTGGTTCAGGCGGTAATTCTGCTTACGATTTAGCATTTACGGCTAACGGCAATCTGTGGCACCGTTCGGGCACGATAGGCTCTGCATGGGGCGCCTGGATAAAGCTGCTTGACACGGCCAACTACGCGGCTACGCTGGACGAGCGGTATTTGCCCAAGGCTTCATACACGGCCTCGGACATCCTCAGCAAGTTAAAGACGGTCGACGGCGCGGGTTCGGGCCTTGACGCCGACACCGCCGTCAAGCTGTCGGATAATGCGGCTTACGCGGCCTGGGGACAGACGTTCTTCCAAAACGGCAAGCCCAAGGCGGTGAGCGGCGCAATGACAAACGTGGGCAACATCGGATTCAACGCCGACAATGTCTGCACCATCGGCACCGAAACGGCTCAGGCGCGATACATCTTCACGGGCGCTGTGTACGCCCACAGCGGCCGCGTACTGGCCTTCGGCGCCAACAACGGCTATCACATGCGTATCAGTACGGCGGGACACGTCACCATCGGCCACGGCGTGGTGGATAAGGATTATATGTTGGCGGTCAACGGCTCGTTGCAGGCCAACTCGCTGCACATCGGCCTGATGTCGGCCACGTGGGACAAGGGCGCCACGGCGCTGCGCTTCGATAAGACGATTTACTCGACGGGCGACATCGTAGCCTTCAAAGGAAATTGAAAATTAAAAATTGAGAATTAAGAATTTATGTCTATTATTCCGAAAAACGGACCTGTAAGCGTTTCGCTGGTCAAACAGGTGCTGGGCACGTCCGACAACAGCGTGGTGCGGCTGTGCTCAAATGCGGAGGGGAAGATTAACCGCTTTGCGCTGCGTCGGCCTGTGGTGCACTCAACGCTTGGCGACATTACCGACGAGCAGCGCAAGACCGCGCGCCTGGGCTGGGAGTTCGACGGCGGCGGCGCAAACGCGCAGGGCTACCTCACGCCCACGGGCTTGCAGACGGCTATCCGGAACTCCACGGCATGTTCGGCAAAGTTCCCCGACGGCACCTATCCCACGGAGCCCTGCCGCCTGGGCGACTTTCGCGGCTACGATTCGGCGGCTGCCGAGTTCGTGCCCGCGGCGCCTGACGTGAAGTTTGACAGCAACCCCGACACGCAATCGCACGACTTCTTTAAAAACCAATTAGTCATCAGTCAGGACGAGGGCCTGCACTGGTGGGACGTATACCACCCCGACGGCGCATATCCGTGCATCGTGGTGTTCAAGCCCGGCGGCGGTTATGTGTGGAAAACGGCACCAACGAAGTTCGGCGGTACCAGTCCGTGGCTGACGTTGAACGCATCGGAGGTTCCGGGGCTGATGGCGGGCACCAACGGCGATTATGACTATATGCTGTGCGCGTGCACCAAGCAAAAGGAAACGATGACCACCACAGACCCCGGCGGGGCGCGGTTCCTGCCTATCCCGTGCAACCCCGTCAATGCTATGCTGGGCAAATTGTCCTACTCGCTGATGATTAAGTCGCTGAAAGTTGAAATCCTGGGCGTACTGGGTGCAACGGCGCTGACGGCGGGCACTGCCAAGACGTTCCTGAGCGCATCGACGTACATGGGCTTTATCAGTGCGGGCGGCGCGTCCAACTTCCTCAACGTGGGACAGACGGGCAAGCTGGCACTGCTGGTCAAGTTCACCAACGAGAGCACCGGCCAAGTGCGCTCGACGACTTACATCCGCTTTACCGCATCCAATACGCTCAACGGCTCGACCACGGAAACGCCGCGCGTGTTCGCCGTGACCGGCAGCGGCCTGAGCGTCACCATCGGGCAACCGTTCAATATAACGGCGCTCAATCCGCTTAAAGTCAACCCGCAATCGTCGCTGACGGTGGCGCTGGACTTCGCTTCGCTGATGACAGGCGGCGCAACCGTGGCCAAGGGGCTGACGGCATCGCCCCGCCTGGGGCTGCTGTGGAGCGATGTGGACGCCGCCAACGTGCACATGCTGCCCACCAACATGCTGCGAGTCACCAGCGGGACGTGACCCCCACCTGTAAGCAATCCTGACAAGTTCAATTAACCCTTTAATACATAACGTTATGTCAACACTACAGAACAACCCCCAACTCAACATCTCAGTAATCAACTCCGTGACCGTCACCGCCGACAACAGCACCGACCCCGCACGCACCTACGCCATCGCCGCACAGGTGTGCAAGGACACCGACGGCCTGCAATCGGTCAGCAGCGGCACCGTCTACGCCCTGCCCACCGAGGACAACACAGACGGCGCCTACCTGGCCGACTTCAACACATCGCGCTGGGGCGGCACCTCAATCAACTTCAACGCCACCGCCGGCACCACCGCCGAGCGCATCGCCATCCTCGGCGCCGTCGAGGGATTCATCGCAGCCGCAGCGCAGCTCATAATAAACGATAACCAATAAACAATAAACGACAATGAAATACGACGACATCTACCTGCGCATGGCCTTCCTCAACGACCTGCGCCAACTCCGACTGGACCGCGACGCCCTGACCGAAGCCGTGCTGCTGCGCGTCCACTACAACAAGGGCATCCGCGAGTTCGAAGCTCAGAAACAAGACCTCGTGGCCGACCAATCCGCCGACGACGAGCTCCGCGAACAGGCCGTGCGCACCGCCGCCGAGGAGGACTGCCCCGCCGTAGCGGACCGCCGCTTCACCCGCGAGGCCTTCCGCAGCATCGTAGCCGCCGCAATGGACGCCGAGGGTGGCATTACATCCTTCATGGCACCGCCCGCCGCCGAGGGCGAGCCCGCGCCCCTGCTGCCCGCCGACGTGTGGCTGGAGCAATTCGCCGCCGTGATGATCGAGGAGGAATAAGAGTTTTCAATCATGGAATACTTCACCATTCAGGAGTTCGAGCGGAGCGACACCGCCGCACGCTACTGCATAGACAACCGACTGCCCGAGCGCCTGCGCGCCAACGTAGCCGCACTGACCGACAACATCCTTGACCCGCTGCGCCGCGCCTGGGGCCGCCCCATCACCGTCACCAGCGGCTACCGCTGCGCAGAGCTCAACCGCCGCGTGGGCGGCGTGGCCACCTCGATGCACACCATCGGAGCCGCCGCCGACATCACCACCGGCAACCCCACCGACAACCGCCGCCTCTACCAGTTGGCGCAGGACCTGGGCCTGCCCTACTTTGAGTTAATCGGCAAAAAATACGACTTCAAATGGCTGCACATAAGTTACGCACCCGACCGCGCCCGACGCCGCCCCGCCTGACCATTTTGCTGACGTGCGCAAAATGGTCAGACACCCGTCTGCAACGCATAGGCACGGATGGCTGCGCGGATAAACTCCCCGCGGTGCTCCACCCGCTCAAGTATGGCCGCTTCCTCAGGCATGAGCTGCACCGTCACCGTCTTGACCGCCTTGCGGCCCGTAGCCGGGCGCCCTGCACCCGCACGACGTCCGCCCCTGTTTGATTTTTTTTCTTCTTCCATAATATTTCAAATTAAAAACACTACCTTTGCAGCAGTAACCCGACGCCAAAGGCGTCCCCGTCCCGGGGACTTTAAGGCCGCCTTGGCCACCTTTGTCGGAATTTTAGAGTGCTATTTCAAAGCTCACTCGTATTTTCCAAACTTTGAATTTGATTTTGAGGCTCATAATTCAAAAATTTGTCGGGTTACTTCCTCTCTTTTCTCGGCATCAGGACTTGTCCGTTGTAATCTCTCATTGATTACACTGCAAAGATAGTACATTTATTTGAAATACGCAAATTTTAAATCAAATAAATGCACAAAATTTTCATAATTTTTTCGATTTTACCGGCTATGCTGACCGGCTGCACCCGCACCGTCTACGTCCCGGCGGAAACGGTGCGGACCGACAGCGCCGTGCGGGTGGTAGACCGCGCCATCACCGACACCGTGCGCGACACCCGCCTGGTGTGGGTGCGCGGCGACACCGTCATTGACATCCGCGACCGCGAACACGTGCGCCGCGTCGCCGTGCACGACACCTGCTACATCGAGCGCACGCGCACCATCCGCCGGCCCTACCCCGTAGAGCGCCCCCTTACCCGCTGGGAGCAGACCAAGATGGACCTGGGCGGCATCGCCCTGGGCGCCGTGGCCGCCGTAATCATCGCCGCCGTAGTATGGCTCATTAAGAAATTCAGAAAATAAAATGGAACTAACAGCAACATGGTGGCAAGCCCTCATAGCAATCGTAGGCGGCTTCGGCGGCCTTGAATTTATCAAATGGCTGTTCAACCGCAAAACCAACACACGCATAGCCATAGCCGCCGCCGAGAGCGCCGAATTTCACACCCTCCAGGAGACCATTCAATTCCTGCAAAAACAACTCCAGGAAAAAGAAGAACGCTTTGCCAATCAGACCGACCGCCTGCGCCGCACCCAGGACGACCTGTTCAAAGAACGCGAGGCCCGACACCTCGCCGAGCTCGAGCTGGCCCTGCGGCGCTGCGACGACGACGCCTGTCCCTTCCGCCAACCGCCCAACGCACACACCCCGCCGCGCCCCGGCCTGACCATAGAACAATACCACGCCACCCGCCCCGGCGCCCCGGCCTGACCCACCCGCCCCGGCGCCACCGCCGCCGTCGCATACATCGAAATCCTCAGCTACCGCGAACACCTCCGCCGGCGCAAAGACCACATCGCCAAAATCCCCGACACCCTCCAAGACATCGCCCAATTCCTGGGCGGCAAAGACGCCCTGCGCAACATCCTGCTCGAAACCCTCCGCCAGAAAAAAGAATCAGCCATCCCCGACGCCCAAGTAAACCGATGATTTCTTTCAAAAAAACTCTTTAAAAATTTGCATATTCAACAAATGTTGATTATCTTTACAGTGTCAATAAGACAAAGAGATAATCAAAATGTTTCACCAAACAGACTTCCAAAATGAACGATGAGAAATTCAAATCGAGAGATATAGAGGCAGTCGCCCTCTTGATTAAGTTAAGAGAAATGACAGACAAGAGCGACAAAAGAATCCTCAGAGACTACATCAGAGCGGTCATCAAAGAACTGACCTTAGTATGAAAACCAAAAAGCCCTCCCCCTAACAGGGGAGAGGCTTCCATAAAGCCACAACCATGTCAGAAGATATAATAGACGAAATAATGAGACGCGCACAATCCGAAGAGGGCCGGCAGATAGCCGACGAGACCCTTGCGCGTTTGAAAAGCGGAGAGATTACTCCCGATAAATTGGTTATTGACCTAAAAAGTGAAGATATTGCAAAAGTATTGAGAGTTTCCTACATAGCAGAGCGATTCTTCGGGCGCTCCCGTTCCTGGCTATGCCATAAACTGAACAACGATATGGTTAACGGGAAGAGAGCCGGATTCACCGAAGATGAACGTTTAAAACTTAAAAACGCCCTCGATACCATAGCACACGAAATTCAAATTTTGTCGGATAAATTGTAGTCAATTTCTCATCGTTCATCTACATAGGGTTTACTGAATAATGCATAATATGCTGTATAACAGGTAATTAATTTGTTTAAGCATTTGTTTTTTTAAC
>CANQZK010000105.1 GCA_947628285.1 uncultured Muribaculaceae bacterium | reverse complement strand
CCCGATAATTCATGCCTAAATGTAATGTCGCCGAGTTGGATATCGTTATCCCGAACTCGCGTTATTAAACAAGCTCTAAATCTAACCATGATGATGAAATTTTTATCCCTTGCAATGGCAGCCTTTGTGGCAACGGCTCCGATGGCTCAGGCCGTCGAGGTTGAAACCGACGAAGAGCTGAACCTGGTGTGCGACGGTACAGGTCTGTACCTGTCATCCGCTCCAATAGACGGCAACAACCAGGTGTATCAGGCCGAGGCCGAGGCCGATGGCTGCAACCAGGTGTTTATCTTTGTCGACGCTCCCGCCGGAGCCGAGGTCACGGGCTACAACATCAAGACCGGCGACGGCCAGTACGTAATCCGCGACAGCTGGAACATATTCTATGCCGCATCGCCCGACCTCAAGGCCAAGAACTCCATCTTTACGGTAGAGGAGAAGGACGGCCTGTACCGAATCAAGAACGCCGGTTCCAATAAATATATAGGTGCCGACAAGTTTGAACACAACGCCAAAGTGTACAGTGACAAGGACGGCAACCTGACGCTGTGGTTCACCTTCGAGACACTCAGCACCGAGGTCAAGTATGACAAACTCGAGGCCAAGATAGCCGAGGCCGAAGCGCTGCTCAAGTCCGTGACCATCGGCAACGAGCCCGGCCAATATCCGCAGGCTGCAGCCGACGCGCTCACCGCAGCCATCGCCACTGCCCGCGAGGGCCTGAAGGCCCAGACGCGCGCCGAGGTTTCCGAGGCCGTCAAGGCGCTGGCTTCGGCCATCGACCGTTTCAAGCACTCCAAGGTGCCCGCCGAATTTGCAGACGGCATATATAAATTCGGTTATGTGGCAGTCGATGGCGGCTGGCTGGCCAACGGCTACCACGCTAACTCATGGGAGGCTTCCAAGGTGGAGATGTGCGCTCTGCTGCTTGCCGAGACCGACTGCGTGAACGGCTACCGCAACAAATATACAGTATATCATGCCGAGGAAGGCGCCGAGGCTGCCGGCTACAACATTGCCGACACCGAGGGCTATCTGCTTTACAACGAGGGCGGCAACCTGTACTGGGGCGACGTTGACGCCAAATCAAAGGATGCCATCTTCATCTTTGAGGAGGACGGCGACAACTTCAAGATCAAGAGCGTTGCTACGGACAAATACGTCGGACCCAACAACGACAACACTCCCTGGATATGGATCCACTTGGGCACCAACCACAGCGGCGTGCGCAACGAACACCTGTTCACCGCTACTTTGGTTGAGGCATGGAACAACAACGCCCTGAAGCAGCTCATCGCCGACGCTCAGGCGCTGCTGGACAACACCGCTGAAGGCACCGAGCCCGACCAATATCCCGCCGCTGCCCGCACAGCCCTAACCAACGCCATCACCGCCGCCACGGCCGCGCTCACCGGCACCCCCGCCGCTGTCCGCGCAGCCCAGCTCAACCTGACCAAGGCCATACAGACATACAAGGACAACAAGATTCCCGCAATCTTCGCCGAGGGCATGTACATGTTTGAGAGCGTAGGCCTGCCCGGCACATACATCTCCAACGGCTGGCACGCCAACTCATGGGAAGCCTCCAACGTACAGAGCTGCGGTCTGCTGCTGGAGCGCGGCGAGGAAGGCTACAACCAGCTCTTCATGGTAAGCAAGACAAGCGAAACCGCTGCCGCTCAGGGGTATACCATCCGCGACAAGGACGGCTACTACCTGTTCAACGACAACGGCGCCCTTCTGTACAGCGAAACTGAGGAAACCGATCCCACCGACATCATCTTCATCTTTGAGGAATCAGGCGACGCATATAAAATCAAGAGCGCCGCTACCGGCAAATACGTAGGCCCCAACGACGACACCAAGGGCTGGAGCTGGATTCACTTAGGCACCAAGCACTCAGGCGCACAGAACGGCAACCTGTACCGTCCGCTGCTCCAGGGCGGCTCTGTAAGTGAGATGCTTCAGAAGACAATCGACGACGCCGAGCAGCTGCTTGCCTCCACCACCGAGGGCAACGAACCCGGCCAGTACTCCGCCGAGGCCCGCGCATCGCTCACCAAGGCCATCGCCGCAGCCAAGGAAGCCTTAGGCGGCGCTGATGAGGACGTGATGCTGGCCAACTCCGCACTGGCCAACGCCATTGAAATCTACAAGGCATCCGTCCATCCTCCCTTCTTCAAGGAAGGTGTCTACAAGTTCCATCACACCGCCACCGGCGCAGTTCTGTGCAGCGGCTGGCACGCCAATTCATGGGAATCGCAGAAAGTGCTCAGCACCGCCCTCATCATCAACGAGGACGAGGCCGGCGAGTATAACACCCGCTTCACCGTGCTGCATTCGGCTCCCGATGCCGACTATCCCGGCTACACTATCATGGACGCCGAGGGTCACGTGCTCTACAACGACGGGGGCGCCCTGCTGTACAACGAGGAGAACAACTACAGCTCGCGCTCGGAGCACGCTCTGTTCGTGTTCGAGACCGAAGGCGACAAGGTGCTCATCCGCTCGGTTGCCACCGGCAAATATGTAGGTCCGGACGACAGCAAGAAGGGCTGGAGCTGGCAGCATGTCGGCACCCGTCACGACGGCACCGAGGACGGTAATGTCTTCACCGCCGAATTCCTTGAGGAAGCCGGCGTGGCCAACGTAGCCGTATCTGAAATCAGCATCGCAGCCGCCGCAGGCGCTGTTGCAGTTGAAGGCGCCGCTCACGTGGCCGTCTACACCGCCGCAGGCGTGCAGGTGGGCGCAGCCGCAGGCGACAGCGTACGCATCGCACTGCCCGCCGGCATGTACATTGTCCGTGCCGCTAACGGCGCAGACGTGCGCACCGCCAAGGTGATTGTCCGCTGATAAAGCATAGATAATAATGTAAACGGGGCTGCCGAAGGTAAATTCGACAGCCCCGTTTTCTACGTGTTTTTCCGCTGCGGTCAGTTCTTTGTCGTCGCCTTGATGAAGCTGACGATGTCCGTCAGCACCTCGGGCGCGATGGTCTCTTCAATCTGGCCGTACTCCTCGACATTGCCCGTCGCGGCGTGCTGCATCAGGTGGTTCAGGCCGGGATAGACCTTGATTTCCGCGCCGGGCGCCAGTGCGCGGGCTGCCGGTGCGTTCAGCGATGCCGGTACCTGCACGTCCTTCTCACCGTAAATCAGAAGCGCCGGAATATGCAGCGCGGCAAGGTCCGCTCCGGGCGAATATGATATGAAATACTGCATCCAGGGATTGACGTTGCCGCTGAAAATTCCGCGGATTCCGTCGGCCAGTTTGCGGGTGATTGCCGACTCGTTCCACGTCGGGTATATCTCGGAGAGGGTCGCATCGTCCAGGGTCGCAACTTTGTCGTCGATTTTGAGTCGGAACGCCTTTAGCAGGGCGTCCTTGAAGTTATCGGCCATCGCGCCGGTGATGCCCGACTTGGCAAGCGCGTTGAGGTTCTGCCGGACAAGGATGCTGTCGCCGCGCACGGCCGGGCCGGCCACAGACACGATGAAGTCAAGTGTCGCGGGCCGTGCCCCGAGCATGTAGGCCACCATGCCGCCCTCGCTGTGGCCCAGCAGGCCCACGCGCCCGAACTTTCCGAGCGCACGCATTCGGTCGACAACCGCCAGGGCGTCGGCGGCGAAGTCGGCCGTCGTGGCCGTCGCCGCATTGCCGGTTGATGCGCCGCAGCCGCGGTCGTCGTAGCGGAAAGAGGCTATGCCGTTGCGGGCAAGATAGTCGGCTATGACGGCAAAGGGACGGTGTTCAAATACCTCCTCGTCGCGGTTCTGCAGGCCGCTGCCCGTCACCATGACCACCAAAGGCGTGTCCGCCGCAGCATCGGCGGGCACGGTCAGCGTTCCGGCAAGGGTGGCGTCGCCGGCCGGTACGGTAATTTCCTCGGTCCGGTAGGGGAAGGGCGCCCTGGGTGTCTGCGGGCGCACCGCTTTCCGTGCGCCGGGTTCCAGCGTGAGCGGCAGGCGCAGACCGCCCTGCGCGAAGGTGCCCTCAAGCCGTCCGCCCTCGAGCCGCGCGGCATAGCTTGCGCCCAGCATGGGCACCCGGAAGTTTAAGGAGTCGGCCGACAGATGCACCACCTGTCCTTTTATGCCGTAGGCGCCCTGGTCGGGCGAGTCCATTGTCACCGCCGGGCCCTCGGCCACGTGAATCACCAGCTTGAGCGCCGCCGCCGGTGTGACCTGCAGTTTGCCCCTCCAGTCGCCGACGAGCGATTGCGCCTCCGCGGCCTGAAACGACAGCGCAAGACCGCAAAATGCAACGAATATTCTGTTCATGATTTTAGAAAATTATAATAATCATGACTGCAAAACGCGCGTCATGATGCGCAAAGTTACACAAAGTTGGCAATTCGGCAAGCACCGATGCCGCGTCGAAAGTGCATTTCAGAGCCCGATTTTCTGAAAAATCAGTACCAAAACCGTACTTTATGCTGCGTAACATGTATTTTAGCCGTACAAATGTAAATTTTAACATTGTTTATTAAAAAAAGCCCGTATCTTTGCAAAAGCGAATAAATATAATTCAACTACCTGACAGATGAACCAACTATTAGCAACACAATTCCTGAATACAATAGAAGCCGCGCTTGAATCGCTTCGCTACCCTTACGGCGCGGCCACTCTCTGCAATCCTATAAAATACACATTCGCCAGCGGGGGCAAGCGCATCCGTCCCATCCTGACCATGGCGGCCGCGCAGGCTGTCTGCTCAAAAGGCGAGGTTGCGCTCCGCCAGGCTCTGGCCATAGAGATGTTCCATAACTTCACCCTGATTCATGACGATGTCATGGACCACAGCGACCGTCGCCGCGGCCACCAGACCGTCGTGCGCCGCTGGGGCGAGAACCAGGCCATCCTCTCGGGCGACGCCCTTATGACAATGGCCACCCAGATGCTCATCTCCGACTGCCCTGCCGACAAGCTCAACGCCGCCCTGGAACTGTTCAACACCACGGCCATGGACGTATACCGCGGCCAGCAGCTCGACACCGACTTCGAGCATCTGTCCCGCGTGTCTGTCAACCGCTACGTGGATATGGTGCGCCTCAAGACATCGGTGCTGCTGGGCTGTGCCTGCCGCATGGGTGCCCTGATGGCCGGCGCCGACAGTGCCCAGCAGCAGCTCTTCTATCAATATGGCGAGAATTTAGGCGTTGCCTTCCAGTTGCGCGACGACTGGTTGGACTCGTTCGGCGACCCCGCCGTCTTCGGCAAGAACATCGGCGGCGACATCGTTAACCACAAGAAGACCTGGCTCTTCATCACCGCCAGTCATGAAGCTCCCGAGACCATGGCCGCAGCCCTGTCCGAAGGCCGCTCGCGCGCCGCGCTCATCGCCCGCGTCAAGAAGGTGTATAAGATGCTCAAACTCTCCGAGCGTTGCGACACCCTGATCTGGGACTACTACAACCGCGCCGTGGACGCCATCAACCGTACCGATATATCGGAAGAATCGCGCCGCTGGTTTGAGGCACTCGCCTCCCAGATGTGCCACCGCAGCAAATGATAGACACCCATACACACCTGTACCTGCCCGAGTTCGCTGACTGCGACGGCGGAGGCTCCGCCGCAGTGCGCCGCGCACTCGCGGCCGGCGTCACGCACCTGATTTTTCCCAACGTCGACCTTACCACCGTCGAGCCCATGCACCGCCTTGCCGCTGACTTCCCCGACAAGATTTCATGCGCCATGGGACTGCATCCCACCGAGGTCAACGACGACTGGCGCCCGGCGCTCGACCGCGTCGTGGAGCTGGCCGAGACCGGCAGCTATGTGGCCATCGGCGAGGTTGGAATCGACCTCTACTGGGACGCCACCTTCCGCGAGCAGCAGATGCAGGCCCTTGAGCAGCAGGCCCGCCTGGCCAAACGGCTGGGCCTGCCCATGATAATCCACTGCCGCGAGGGACTGGCCGAATGTGTCGAGACGCTCAGCGGCGTGCCCGGCATACGCGGCGTGTTCCACAGCTTCGGCGGCACGGACGATGATGTCGAGCTGATCCGCAAGCGTCTGGGCGACTGGTACTTCGGTATCAACGGTATAGTCACGTTCAAGAACTCCAAGCTGCGCCGGACCCTCCCCGCCATTGGCATCGACCGCTTGCTGTTAGAGACGGATTCGCCCTACCTGGCCCCCGTCCCGCACCGCGGCAAGCGCAACGAGAGCGCCTACCTGCCATGTATCTGCGCCCATATAGCCGACAGCATGGGCCTTGACGCGGCCAAGGTCGACGAAATCACCACCCGCTCGGCCCGCACGCTCTTCAATCTATCGCAAACTAAATAAATCTAAAATATAAAAAATGAAAAAGTCAATCAACCTCCTTATAGCCGCCGCCCTCACACTTGCGGCAGCCTCATGCGGCGGCAAAGACAAAGCCGCCGAAACCACCGAAGCCGCTCAGCAGGACTCGACCACCGTCTGCGCCGGCATCTGCGGCAAATGGTATCTTGACAACATCGTGCTGAGCGATACCGTCAGCGTACGCCCCGCCGAAGAAGACGCCGAAACCGCCCAGTACGTTGTCTTCGAGGACAGCACATACTCCTTCGTGACCAACTGCAACACCATCGCCGGCCCCTACACCCTGAAAGGCGACTCCATCACCTTCGGCGACGGCCCCATGACACAGATGGCCTGCGAGAACATGAAGACCGAGGACGCCATCCGTCAGCTCCTGCCCGAGCTCGTGACCATGACCGTCGAGAACGACTCCACCGCACGTCTCTCCACCGGCAATGCCTTGCAGTATATCATGCTCCGTAAGGCCGCCGAGAACAAATAACAACAGGATATGAAAATGCTGAAAAGCATGTGCTGTTCGCTGCTGATTGCAGCGATGGCATCCTGCGGCGCGTCGGCCGACAAGAAAGCCGACACCGCAGCCCCCGATTCCGTTCCCGTGGCCGCTGAAGCCGCCGTGGTCGAGAACACCGACGACGCCTCCGCCCTGATAAACACGGTGTACGAGAAATTCGTGTTCGCCATTGACATGGACGAGAGCGTGACCCCCGAAACCTATTTCACAGCCAACGCCCTGAAAAAACTTCAGGCCGACTATGAATTCGATTGCGACGAGGGCCCCTGCTACGCCTATAATGCCCTGCGGACCGATATGCAGGATTCCAACCCCGACTCCGACGAATCCTCACGCATCGAAAGCATTGAGCCCGACGGCGAAGGCTGGTACATCGTGACCTATTCCGATATGGGCTGGCCCGGCAAAACAAAAATCAAAGTCACCGACAACAAAATCGACGACTACCACCGCCTCTAAAACAGAATTGTAATCACACACAGGCCTGTAGCAGCCCCCGCCGCTACAGGCCTTCCTTGTAACCGGAAAGAGCGCCGCAAAACGACGAATAGTAGGGACGCACGGCCCGTGCATCCGCCGAGAAACTACTATATCAATGGTATACATGTCCAAAAGCGCGGTTGCACGGCTCGTGCGTCCGTGTTCCGGGAGTCAGACAGGTCTGACAAGTCAGACAAGTCAGACAAGTCCGGCGCATAGTCCCCGGGGGGATAAAAAAATCGCAACTGGGTTTCAGTTGCGATTGTTGCCTTGGAAGGATTTAGAATTATATACGGCTATAAACGAATTTGAATATGATTGTCAATGAAAATCAGCGTATTACAACTATTTTGAATGTTAATAAATCCATAGGAATTTAATTTAACGCACTTTTGGTTGTGCAAAAACGTTATACTTGCACAACGGTATTTTGAAATGCACAACCACCTATGGAAAGAAT
>CANQZK010000104.1 GCA_947628285.1 uncultured Muribaculaceae bacterium | reverse complement strand
GCTCATGTGCGGGATTCGGAAAACTGCCGCTCAATTTGTTGGCATGCATCGCACAGGCGCTGAATGTAAGCTATGACCTGGCCAGCCGGACATTCTCAGCCCTGGAAGGACGTACCATAGAGCGGTATTTCCTGCTGGCGCGTATTGAAAGGGTTAAGGAGTTGCTGCTCAATGGCGATATGACTCTAAGCGAGATAGCGTTCAGCACGGGTTTCTCAAGCGCGGCGCATCTGTCACGGCAATTCAAAAGCATCACCGGCATGACTGCCTCACAATTCGTCGCATCGGGCCACACGGCCCGCACCGGCCTGGACAAGGTGTGACCCGAATAATGCAATTTTTATCCGGAATGCTGTAACACGCCCGCGTTGGCTTATGCGTAACTTTGCATCGTAAAACAAAATTACGCTCCACATGGATTTTTTATATACCTTACTTAATATGCTCAACGAGATGTCGCCGTACATCCTGTTGGGCTTTCTCATAGCCGGGTTGCTGCACGCGTTCGTGCCCGAGCGGACCATGAGCCGGCACTTGTCCGGCCGCGGGCTGAAATCGGTAATCAAGGGTGCCATGATAGGTGTGCCGCTGCCGCTGTGCTCATGCGGCGTACTGCCTACGGCCGTCGCATTGCGCCGCAGCGGCGCGTCCAAGGCCGCATCGACATCGTTTCTCATCGCCACACCGCAGACGGGTGTTGACAGCATAGCGGCCACATGGTCGCTGCTCGGACCGGCTATGGCCGTTATACGCCCGGTGGCCGCCCTGGCAACATCGATTGTGGGCGGTATGGCCGTGGGCGCTACCGAAAAGGCCGACGACCGCGCCGCCGCCTCATGCCCCGTGCCCGATACCGAAGAGCGCCCCGGATTCCGTCGACGCCTGGCCATCGCGTTGGACTACGGCTTCAACACCATGGTGGGCAGCATAGGCAAGTGGCTGGTGCTGGGCCTGGTGATAGCGGCGCTGATCACCATCCTGGTGCCTGAGAACTTCCTTGCCGCGCTGGGCGACCGGCCTTTGCTGGCCATGCTGGCC
Organism: uncultured Muribaculaceae bacterium; assembly: GCA_947628285.1. Classification (GTDB taxonomy): domain Bacteria; phylum Bacteroidota; class Bacteroidia; order Bacteroidales; family Muribaculaceae; genus CAG-873. The sequence continues at coordinate 6,799 of CANQZK010000104.1, read as the reverse complement.
GTCGTGGCTGTGGCCGTGCCTATGTATGTCTGCGCCACCGGTTCGATACCCATAGCCATGTCGCTGATGCTCAAGGGACTGTCGCCCGGAGCGGCCTTCGTGCTGCTGATGGCCGGACCGGCGGCCAACTTTGCCTCCATAACAGTAATAGCCAAGACCATGGGAAGGCGCTCCGCGGCGGTCTATCTGGGTACTATCGTTGCCGGCGCCATTGCCGTCGGGCTGGCGATTGACCTGCTGATGCCGCGCCAGTGGTTTCCGCTGCAGAGCACCGCTGCATGCTCCGGACATGGGATCGACTTGCTGTCCACCGCCTGCTCGGCACTCCTTATCGGTCTGCTTGTCAAGGCCTTCGTTCCCCGACTGTTCAAATCCAAATCAAATATAATAACAGATAAAATGACAACCGTATATCACATCAAAGGAATGAGCTGCGCGCACTGCAAGGCTTCAGTAGAAAAGAATCTGGCCCGCGTGCCCGGCGTGGAGAGCGTGGAAGTTGACCTCGCTTCAGGCACCGCCACCGTGGCCGGCGAGCATGACCACGCCGCCGCCGTCAAGATGATTGAGGACATAGGCTTCGTGCCGGCAGACTGACCGTCCTGAAACAACGACAGGCCCGTCGCTGACCTTTAGGTCGGCGGCGGGCCTGTGCATTTATCGGTCCGGCTCAGCAGCACACGCGGCCGTTGCGGCCCGTGGTACGGCGGATTTTGAAACGGCAACCCTCGTCCAGCAGGCACTCGGTTATCTGCTTGAAGCAGGCTATGACGGTGCCGTGGGTGTTGTCCTTGCCGTCGTCTGAGTGCCATGAGGCCATACAGTCGGTGATGAAGCGCGGCAGGTCGTGGTAGGCCACGCCGTTGTTGCGCGCCATCTGTCGGGCATCGTCGGTATCGACCACGGCGGCGGTCGAGCAGTTGCGCCCGCGGTCGTAAGTGTCGATGCTGTTGATTGATACGGTGAGCATGTCGCGGCTGTTGAAACCGGCGCAGATGCTCATTACCACCGGACGGTCTACGTCCGAGTACATGACCAGGCTGCAGTCATGCAGCTCATAACTGATGATTTGTCCCATAATAATGTTGTGGTTTGATGAGGTTGATTGATTTTTCCCCTTGCCCGTCCCTGTTCCTTGACAGAGGATTCGGGCAAGCCCGCAATGTCAATGTACGCGCAGCGCTGCGGCGGCCGTGTGTGCGTCACGTCAGAACGCAACAAGGGCCGTCAGGCTGAGATAAACATTGAAAAACGGTGGGGAAAACGCGCTCACCTCATCGCGGCACCACCCGGCGGGGCGGCGCTGCCACAACTGATATGGTGCATGAGCTGCGTCATCATGGCGGCAAAGTTAGTAATAATTTTCATAATTGCAAGGGGTCTTTAACGTCTTTATGGACTTTAAAGACGTTAAGGACCCTTTTGTGTGTCAAAAAAATTTCGTAACTTTGTATAATAATCTGTTTGCAATAATGAAATTTCACAACAATATCCTCCACCTGCCGGTGGCCGCAGCCGTGGCCGCCATGCTCACCCTGTCGCTCACCGCATCATCGTCCACGCCGCCGCAACAACCGGCGGCCGATTTCTCGCGCGTGGCCAATCCCAGAGTACCCTCGTCGCTGACCCTGTGCGGCAAGAAGATTGACCTTGACCGCGCGGACATGTTTGAGCGTTACGACCGCGAACTGACATCGCTCATATACACCCACGGCAACACGCTGCTGGCCATCAAGCGCGCCAACCGCTACTTCCCGCGTCTGGCGCCCATCCTGAAACAGAACGGCGTTCCTTCCGACCTCCTCTACCTGGCCGTGACCGAGAGCCAGCTCAATCCGCGTGCGGTATCGAGCGCCAAGGCGGCCGGCCTGTGGCAGTTCATGCCCTCCACGGCTCGCGAGTACGGCCTGGAGGTTAGCGACGAGGTGGACGAGCGCTACAACATCGAGAAGGCCACTGCCGCGGCCTGCCGCTTCTTCAAGAAGGCCCTGGCCCGCTATGGCGGCAGCTGGACGTCGGTCATGGCATCATACAACGCCGGCATGGCCCGCATATCCAATTCGTTGAACGACCAGCTGGCCTCCGACGCCCTGGATCTGTGGCTCGTCGAGGAGACGCAGCGCTACCCCTTCCGCGTCATGGCCTACAAGACCATCATGGAGAATCCCGGCGCTTACGGCTTCACGCTGACGACCGACCAGCTCTACTGGCCGCGTGAGGTCACCGAAGTGACCGTGGACGGTCCCGTGGCAAGCTGGCCCGAGTGGGCGCGCAGCCACGGCATATCCTACTACACCCTGCGCGAGGAGAACCCCTGGATTCGCTCAAGCAAGCTCACCAACAAAGCCGGCAAGAGCTACACCGTGCGCGTGCCCAAGCCCGAGAGCCTCTCGCGCTCCAAGGCCGCCAAGTCCGTGTTCAACACCAAGTGGGTGGGCAAATAACCATTGCAGTAGATGAACATAGATACCGAAAACAAACTCAGCATAATCGGCGCGCGGGTCAATAACCTGCGCGACATCGACGTGGACATACCCCACCGGGCGCTGACGGTCATCACCGGCCTGTCCGGCTCGGGCAAGTCGTCACTGGCCTTCGACACCATCTACGCCGAAGGCCGCCGGCGCTACATCGAGACATTCTCAGCCTACGCCCGCAATATGCTGGGCAATCTGGAGCGCCCCGATGTGGACCACATCAGCGGCCTCAGCCCCGTCATAGCCATCGAGCAGAAGACCGTCAACCGCAATCCCCGTTCAACCATAGGCACCACCACGGAGATATATGACTTTCTGCGCCTGCTCTTTGCGCGTATAGGCCACGCCCGCAGCTACCTGTCGGGCGCCGAGATGGTGCGATACACCGACGAGGGCATAGTCCGCCTGATTCTTGACAAATTCTCCGGCCGCCGCATATACATCCTGGCCCCGCTGGTGCGCAACCGCAAGGGCCATTACAAGGAACTGTTCGAGACCCTGCGCAAGAAAGGATTCATCCGCGTGCGCGTGGACGGCGAGATAATGGAGATAACACCCGGCATGAAGCTGGACCGCTACCGCAACCACTCGGTCGAGCTGGTCATAGACCGTCTGCCGGCCGACAAGAACGACATAGCCCGCCTGCGCGACACTGTCGAGTCGGCCCTGCGTCAGGGCGACGGCCAGGTGATGATCTACGATGTCGAGGCCGACTCGGTGACGCACTACTCGCGCCACCTGATGGACCCCGTCAGCGGCATTTCCTACCGCGAGCCCGCCCCGCACAACTTCTCGTTCAACTCCCTGCAGGGCTGGTGCCCGCGCTGCAAGGGCCTGGGTTACGTCAACATCATTGACATCGACAAGATTGTCCCGGACCGCTCGCTGTCAATCCACGCCGGAGCCATTGCGCCGCTGGGCAAGTTCAAGAACAACACCATATTCTGGCAGATCAACGCCATATGCCAGGCCTACGGGGCCGACCTGAAGACGCCCTTCGACAAGCTGCCCGACGAGGCCGTCGACGAAATCCTCAACGGCACCGACCGCCGCATGAGCCTTTCGCTTGAAGGCACCGGCACGGTCATCACCCCCGGCACATACGAGGGCCTGCTCAAATACATCGACATGCAGCAGGGCGACGATGCCGGCTCAGCCGCAAACCGCTGGAGCGGCCAGTTCTACACCACCACCGTCTGCCCCGAGTGCCACGGCGACCGCCTCTGCACCGAGGCCCTGCACTACTTCATCGACGGCGACAACATTGCCCGCCTGTCGCAGATGGACATATCGTCGCTGTACGAGTGGAGCTGCGGCATCATGGACCGCCTGGACACGACCGACCGCAAGATAGCCGCTGAAATCATCAAGGAAATACGCACCCGCCTGCACTTCTTGGTTGACGTCGGGCTGGGCTATCTGCAGTTGGCGCGCGCGTCGGCCACACTGTCGGGCGGCGAGAGCCAGCGCATACGCCTGGCCACACAGCTGGGCTCGGAGCTGGTCAACGTCCTCTACATCCTGGACGAGCCCTCAATCGGCCTGCACCAGCGCGACAACCGGCGCCTGATCGACTCGCTCAAGCGTCTGCGCGACGCATCAAACTCCGTCATCGTGGTGGAGCACGACCGCGACATCATGCTCGAGGCTGACTACATTGTGGACATCGGCCCCGGCGCCGGACGCAAGGGCGGCCGCGTGGTCTTTGCCGGCACACCGCAGCAGATGCTCTCCGGCGACACCGTCACGGCCTGCTACCTCAACGGCACCATGAGCATCCCCACCCCCGCACAGCGCCGCAAGGGCAACGGCAAGACGCTGCAACTCATCGGCTGCACCGGCCACAACCTCAAGAACGTGGACCTGACCCTGCCCCTGGGCACGCTCATCTGCGTAAGCGGCGTGAGCGGCTCGGGCAAGTCGTCGCTGGTCAACGGCACCCTTGAGCCCATCCTGAGCCGACACTTCTTCCGCTCGCTGCGCGAACCCCTGCCCTACGCCGAAATCAAGGGCCTGGAGAATATTGACAAGGTTGTCACCGTCGACCAGTCGCCGCTGGGCCGCACACCGCGCTCCAACCCGGCCACATACACAGGCCTGTTCACCGACATCCGCGCCCTGTTCGTGGGTCTGCCCGAGGCCAAGATTCGCGGCTACAAGCCGGGCCGCTTCTCGTTCAACGTCGCCGGCGGCCGCTGCGAAGCCTGCTCCGGCAACGGCTACAACGTAATAGAGATGAACTTCATGCCGGACGTCCTGGTGCCCTGCGCGGTCTGCCACGGCCGCCGCTACAACCGCGAGACCCTTGAGGTCCGCTACAAAGGCAAATCCATAGCCGACGTACTGGACATGACCATAAACGCCGCCTGCGAGTTCTTTGCCGGCGTACCGCGCATCCTCAAAAAGCTGGAAGTGCTCCGCGAGATTGGCCTGGGCTACATCAAGTTGGGCCAGCCCTCCAGCACCCTTTCCGGCGGCGAGAACCAGCGCGTCAAACTGGCCACCGAGCTGTCCAAGAAGGACACCGGCCGCACCCTGTTCATACTGGACGAGCCCACCACCGGCCTGCACTTCGACGACATCAAGACCCTCCTGGGCATCCTCAACCGCCTGGTTGACCGCGGCAACACCGTCCTGGTCATCGAGCACAACACCGACGTCATCCGCGTGGCCGACCACGTCATAGACATGGGCCCCGAAGGCGGCAGCGCCGGCGGCCGAATCATGGCCACGGGAACACCCGAACAGATTGCAGCCGGGACATCGCCCACGGCGCCTTATATCTTTGAAAACAACCCCATAAAACCCTGATACAATGAACTTCACCTACTATGCCCCCACCGAGGTGGTTTTCGGCGACGACGCCGAACGCCATACGGCCGAAATGCTCCGGAAATACGGCGCCACAAAGATTCTGCTCCACTACGGCGGCCACAGCGCCCAACGTTCCGGCTTGCTCGACACACTGCGCCGACAGCTCACCGACGCCGGCCTTGAATTCATCGAACTGGGCGGCGTGGTACCCAACCCCCGCCTGTCCAAAGTCCGCGAGGGCATCGCCCTGTGCCGCGAACACGGCGTCGACTTCATCCTGGCCGTGGGCGGCGGCAGCGTCATCGACTCCGCCAAGGCCATCGGTTACGGCATACCCTATCAGGGCGACGTCTGGGACATCTACGCCCGCCGCGCCGTGCCGCAGACAGTCGTGCCCGTCGGCGTAGTCCTCACCATCCCCGCCGCCGGCAGCGAGATGAGCAACTCCAGCGTCATCACCGCCGAGGGCGCCCAAGGCGAAGACCTCAAACGCGGCTACACCAACAACCTGTGCCGCCCCCGCTTCGCCATCATGAACCCGCGCCTCACATTCACCCTGCCCCCCTATCAGACCGCCTGCGGCGTAGTGGACATCCTGATGCACACCCTTGAACGCTACTTCACCCGCGGCAACGACATGGCCCTGACCGACGCCCTGGCTGAGAGCCTGATGCGCACCGTCATAGAATGTGGCCCCAAAGTGTTGGCCGACCCGCACGACTACGCCGCCCGCGCATCCATAATGTGGGCCTCAAGCCTGTCGCACAACGACCTCACCGCCAACCGCGACCTTGGCGACTGGGCCACCCACGGCATCGAGCACGAACTCAGCGGCCTCTACGACGTGGCCCACGGCGCCGGCCTGGCCGCAGTATGGCCCGCATGGGCCCTGGCCGTGATGGACCACGCCCCTGAGCGCTTCACCCGCCTGGCCGTCAACGTATTCGGCGTTCCCTACGACTTCACCTCCACGCGCAACACCGCACTGGCCGGCATACGTGCCGCCATGGACTTCTTCCGCCGCATGGACATGCCCGTCAACATCACCGAACTTCTCGGGGGCCGGCCCGCCTCCGACGAGGACATCGACCTGATGGCCCGCAAATGCACCGCCGGCGGCCCCGTCGGCCGCCTGGTCCGCCTCGACACCGCCGCCGTCGCCTCCATCCTCCACCAAGCCAACACCAACCCCCTCCCGTGACTAACGTCTTGCAACACGCCCGTTACTATACATAACCCATTAACGATTATCTGGTTGAAGACCCCGTAGGGGTCTTCAACCAGCGAACAATCAGCATTTTATTGACACCAAGGCGATTGTTCAATCGGCCATCCACGGAACCCACAACCAGCTATCAATCAACGAATTATTGACACCAAAGCGGTTGATAAGGGTCACACCGGCTCATCGGGCATGATGTATTCCGATATTTCTAACGCGAGTTCGGGATAACGATATCCAACTCGGCGACATTACATTTAGGCATGAATTATCGGGCGGCCAGTCC
>CANQZK010000103.1 GCA_947628285.1 uncultured Muribaculaceae bacterium | reverse complement strand
TCAAATCAAAATGTCAAAGAACTCTCTTTATTTGATGATTTCTAAACTAACGCGATTTTATCGCACCAGTAGTAATTCAAAATTATTTATTGAAATAGAATAGAAAAGACACACGCCGACAGGTTCGTATCGGCAGACCACCATTGGTGTGTCCCCATCCCGCACAAAGGGGACACAAAGGGGACACAAATACGTGTATCAATAGCGAAATATAACGTAACTGAACGAAATTAATAAATACAAGTACCTCCGTGCATCATTCTGAGCCATAACAATTTGCCTCCAAAACAATTGAAATCCAGCCCAAAACAAAAAAAGGCGCCGTCGGCGCCCTGTGATTCCGTTGGGATTCGAACCCAAGACCCACAGCTTAGAAGGCTGTTGCTCTATCCAGCTGAGCTACGGAACCTTTTTGATTACCGTTTCTGATAATCCGGCTGCAAAGGTACGAATTAAATTCGATTAACCGGCGCGTTTGGCTGTTTTTTAACGGGATTTTTTGCGCTATGGGCATAAAAAAATTGATTGTCGTCGCGACAACCAATCCTTTAACCTTAAATCTATACCATGAAAAACACGTTGCAAAGGTAAGGCGCATCGGGATATCCTGCAAGCTTTTCGGCCACAAAATTGCTTTGATTTAACATATTTTTATTCTTTGCGTCAAGAATAAACCGCATACTCTTGCAAACTCTTTTCAGACACTACACTTTGCTAACAATTTGCCATAACCTGCCCTACCGACTATATATCGGATATTAGAGTCTTGTTAACATTTATTTACATTAGATGTAAGACACTGATTATCAATGCAGCACACAATACCTTGCAGACGGATGCACGGGCCGCGCATCCCTTCAATAAAAAAAGCAGGCCCGATGAGGAACCTGCTTGTGTAGTCTTACCAGGATTCGAACCTGGACAGACAGAACCAAAACCTGTAGTGCTACCATTACACCATAAGACTATGTCCTGTAAAGACGGCGCAAAGGTACGGAGTTTTTTACGATTTCGCAAATTTCAGACAAATTTTCTGTCAGCATGCGGTAATAATTGTCAGCCCCGACGCGGGGCGCCGGGGCTGAGTATGGTGAAGGTTAGAGGCGTCACAGGCGCACCTTGTGGCCGTCGACGATGTAAATGCCGGGGCTTGCCGCGCTTCACTCGGCGCCTCGGTCCGTCGCTACGGCCGGGACGCTTCGGTCAGCACCGCAAAATTACATTTTTTTGAAAACCTCACAATTTTTCAATAAAAAATCCCCCGGTTTCCATCATTTACCCCTGCGGGCGGATGTTTTACGTCTTACTTTCTGAAAAATTTGTATCTTTGTGGCCGAAAAATTAACGTGTATGAAACAGGACCATGTCAATTACGGTGCCGACGGCGCCCTGCGGCTGCCCAAAATTGAGGACGCGCGGGGCAATCTGTCGTTCATCGAGCACGGCGAGCGGGGGCAGTGCCCCTTTGAGATTGAGCGCGTGTACTGGATTTACGACGTGCCGGCCGGACGCGAGCGTCATGGCCGGGCGCTGCGTCGCACCGACGAACTGATTGTGGCCATGAGCGGCAGTTTCGCCGTGGAGCTTACGGGCGCCGACGGCCGCCGCAGCACCACGCTGCTCAACCGCGGCGATGTGGCTCTGCTTGTGCCGCACGGCACGTGGCGCCGGCTGACAGAGTTCTCCACCAACGCCGTGGCAATGGTCCTGGCTTCCGGCCCGTGGGATGAGAATGAATACATCTATGACTATGACACCTTCACAGAAACATACCGCGACTGACTCGCACGCCACATCAAGCGTGGATGAGTGCCGCCTGATAGAGCTGCCGCGCGAGCGCCACGCCAACGGCTCGCTGACCGTGGCCGAGAACGGCGACGCGCGTATGCCCTTCGCGGTGCGCCGGGTGTTCTATCTCTACGATGTTCCGGCCGACGCCGAGCGCGGCGGCCACTCGCACCACTGCGCCCGCGAGCTGATGGTGGCCCTATCGGGCAGTTTCGACGTCACGCTGGATGACGGCTGCCGCCGGCGCACCTTCTCGCTCAACCGCCCCTACCGCGCCCTGTATGTGCCGGCGGGGCTGTGGCGAACCATCGACAATTTTTCAGGCGGCGCCGTATGCCTGGTGCTCACATCGGAGCGCTACGACCCCGACGACTATGTGCGCCAATATGACCAATTCATGGAACTGACCTCACCCAAACGCAAATGAGCGACACACTGCAATACCCCTTCCTTGACCTCGGGGCCGCTAACGCCCCGCAGTTGCCGCAGATTGAGCAGGCGGCCCTGCGCGTGCTGCGCAGCGGCTACTACATAGGCGGCCCGGAGACGGCTCATTTCGAGCGCGAGCTGGCGGCCTATGCCGGCACGGAGCACGCCGTGGGCACGGGCAACGGCCTGGACGCCCTGCGCCTCATTTTCCGCGCCTGCATCGAGTTAGGACTCATGTGCCCCGGCGACGAGGTCATCGTACCCTCAAACACCTACATCGCCACCATACTGGCCGTGACTGACTGCGGCCTGGTGCCCGTGCCCGTGGAGCCCCGCCTTGACACCCTGAACATGGACACCTCGCTGATAGAGCAGGCCCTGACGCCGCGCACCCGCGCCATCCTGACGGTGCACCTCTACGGCCGCGTATGCTACGATGCCGAGATGCAGGCTCTGGCCGACCGTCACCGGCTGATGATTGTGGAGGACAACGCCCAGGCCATCGGCGCCCGCTATGCCGACGGTCGCCGCACCGGCGCGCTGGGCCGTGCCGCCGCTTTCAGCTTCTACCCCACCAAGAACCTCGGCGCCATGGGCGACGCCGGCGCCGTCACCACCGACGATGCCGACCTGGCCCAAGCCGTGCGCGCCCTGGGCAACTACGGAAGCCTGCGCAAATATCATAATATTTATAAGGGGCTGAACAGCCGCCTTGACCCGCTGCAGGCGGCCATTCTGAGCGCCAAGCTGCCCGGGCTGGAGGCCGAGAACGCCCACCGCGCGGCCCTGGCCGCCGTCTATGAGCGCCATATCAGCTCGCCCTACATTGTCAAGCCGCTCTACTCCGACTCCGGCGACATGGTTTGGCACCAGTACGTGCTGCTGACCGACCGCCGCGACCGTCTGCGCTCTTTCCTGACCGAGCACGGCGTGGGCACGGACATCCACTACCCCGTGGCGCCCCACCGCCAGCCCTGCATGGCCGACTGGGCCCACGGTCCCCTGCCGCTGGCCGAGCGCGTGGCCGCCGAGGTGCTCAGCATTCCCATATCATCGGCCACCTCCGTCTCCGACGCCCGCGCGATTGCCGAAATTATAAACTCATTCCCCGGATGATGGCCCGCACTGCACTCTACCACACATTCGGCTGCAAGCTCAACTTCGCCGAAACATCGACCATAGCGGCCGAGTTGGAACGCCGTGGCTACGATCGTGCCTCCGCCGGCACGGAGCCCGACGTCATAGTCATAAACAGTTGCAGCGTCACCGCCGAGGCCGACCGCAAGTGCCGCAGCTTCATCCGCTCGCTGAACAAGCGCTACCCGCAGGCCGCCATAGCTGTGACGGGCTGCTATGCCCAGCTCAAGCCCGCCGAGGTGGCCGCCCTGCCCGGCGTGGCCGTTGTGGCCGGCGCCGACCGCAAGATGGACCTCCCGGACATGATTGACAGCTACATGGCCCTGCACGCCCCACTGTGCAACGTGGGCGAGCGGCGCGACATCACCGAATTCCGCCCCTCCTGCTCGCGCGGCGACCGCACCCGCTACTTTCTGAAAGTGCAGGACGGCTGCGACTACTGGTGCACCTACTGCACCATCCCGCAGGCACGCGGGCGCTCGCGCTCCGGCACCATCCCGCAGCTTGTCGACATGGCCCGCCGCGCCGCCGACGAGGGCGGCCGCGAGATTGTCATCACCGGCGTGAACATAGGCGACTTCGGCAAGGGCCGCGACGACAGCTTCATCGACCTCATCCGCGCCCTCGATACAGTCGAGGGCATAGCCCGCTACCGCATATCGTCCATAGAGCCCAATCTGCTCACCGACGAAATCATTGACTTCGTGGCCGGCTCGCGCGCCTTCATGCCGCACTTCCACATCCCGCTGCAGAGCGGCGACGACCGTGTGCTGGAGCTGATGCGCCGCCACTACGACACGGCCCTGTTCGCCTCCAAGATAGAGCGCATACGCAGCGTGATTCCGCACGCCTTCATAGGCGTCGACCTCATTGTGGGCGCGCGCGGCGAGACCCCGGAGCGGTTCGAGAGCTCGCGACGGTTCGTGGAGTCACTTGACATCTCGCGTCTGCACGTCTTCCCCTACTCCGAGCGTCCCGGCACCAAGGCCCTGGAGCTGGACACCCCCGTCAGCCAGGCCGACAAGCATCAGCGCGCCGCCGTGATGGGCCGCATCAGCGACGCCAAGTGGGAGACCTTTGCCGGCCGCTTCACGGGCACCGTGCGCCCCGTGCTGCTGGAACGCCCCCAGGGCGCCGGCGGCATCATGACCGGACACACCGACAATTATCTGCGCGTTCTGCTGCCCGACGCGGCGCAGCAGGCCGACAACACCATAGTAAACGTACGCATCGACGGCCCCGCCGCCGAACCCGAAACGCTTAACGGTACCATCATATGAACTCCGCAATATACAAAACCCTGCTCCGCCCCCTGTCATGGCTGCCCTTCCGGGCACTGTACATGATGTCTGACGTCACCGCTTTCACTCTGCGGCATATAATCCGTTACCGGCGCAAGGTGGTGAAAACCAACCTCGGCGCTGCCTTCAAGGGAATGCACAAGCGCGACCTGCACCGAATAGAGAAGAAATTCTACCGCAACTTCACCGACAGCTTCTTCGAGACGGCCAAGCTGCTCAACATCTCCGACGACGAGATGCGCAGCCGCGTCAGCTTCGAAGGGCTGGACATAATTGACCGCATGCTGGACAGCGGCCGCAGCGTCATCGTCTACTTTGCCCACACGTTCAACTGGGAATGGGCACCGTCCGTGACCCTGTTTGCCCGCCATCGTCCGGACGACAAGGTGGAGTACGGCCAGGTATACCGTCCGCTGCGCTCGGCCGGGTTCGACGCCCTGATGCTGGAGCTGCGCAGCCGCTTCGGCTCCGTGTCCTACCCTAAGGAGCAGGTGCTGCGCCGCCTCATCGAGGCACGCGACCGCGGTCAGCTCACCGTCACCGGCTTCATGAGCGACCAGCATCCCGGCCACGGCGACCCCGGCCACATCACCAACCTGTTGGGCATCCCCACCCGCATGATTTCAGGCACCGAGACCCTGGCACGCAAGTTGGGCACGGGCGTGGTGTACTGGGATGTGGTGCGCATGGGCCGCGGACGCTACAAGATAATAACCCGCCTGCTGGCCGAGAATGCCGCCGACACCCGTCCCGGCGAGCTCACCGAGGCTTACACCCGCCGTCTGGAACACACCATCCTGCGCGACCCGGCTCTGTGGCTGTGGACTCACAAACGCTGGAAAAACCATATATGAACACCCCTGAAACCCAACCTGACAGCCACATGTACCGGGCCGACAGCGGTCTGCCCCCGGTGTCCGTCATCATACTGAACTGGAACGGCGCCGCGCTGCTGCGCCGCTTTCTGCCTGCCGTCACCGCCAACACCGATCCCGCCCTGGGGCGCGTAATCGTGGCCGACAACGGCTCGACCGACGATTCGCTGCGCGTGCTGGCCGACGAATTCCCCGGCATCGAGGTGATGGCTTTCGACACAAACTACGGATTCGCCGAGGGCTACAACCGTGCCATCGCCGCCACACGCTACCCTTACACCGTGCTGCTCAACTCCGACGTGGCCCCCGAGCCCGGCTGGCTGGGCCCGCTCTACGACATGATGCAGGCCGACCCGACAATCGGCGCCGTCCAGCCCAAGGTGCTGAGCTGCGACGAGCCTGAGAAATTCGAGTACGCCGGGGCCTGCGGCGGCTATCTGGACCGCAACGGCTTCCCCTACTGCCGCGGGCGCATATTCGGCACCTGCGAGGCCGACCGCGGCCAGTACGACACGCCCGCCGAGGTGTTTTGGGCATCCGGCGCCGCGCTGATGGTCCGCTCGGACGTGTATCTGAGCACCGGCGGCCTGGACACGCGCTTCTTTGCCCACATGGAGGAGATTGACCTGTGCTGGCGCATGCGCACGGCCGGCTACCGCGTCATGGTGCAGCCCGCGGCGGCCATACGCCACCTGGGCGGCGGCTCGCTGCCCGCCTCCAACCCGCGCAAGACCTACCTCAACTTCCGCAACAACCTGCTGATGCTGTACAAGAACCTGCCGCAGGCCGTGCGCGGCCGCAGATTGCTGCGCCGCAAGCTGTTGGATGGCGTGGCGGCCCTGAAATTCGCCCTGACGTTCAGTTTCGGCAACGTCGCCGCCGTATGGCGAGCCCACCGCGATTTCGGGCGCATGAAGGCCGACTACACCGACCTGCCCGACACCCCCGCCGACGCCCTGACCGGCTGCCCCAACATCCTGGTAAACTACTATCTGCGGGGCCGCAAGACCTTTGACCGCCTGTCCCGGCACTGAAACTTTCGCCTTTTCGGATACAAATTTATCCCAAAAGGTTTATTTTTATACCGGAATTCAAGCTAAAGTTATATCTTTGCTGAAAATTAATATGCACTTCTACAATATGTCAATCATTCTCAGACGCACGGCCGCGCTGGTGCTGGCTGCTGCGGCTTGCATAGCCGTCCGGGCCCAGGACGGCACCCCCACCCTGTCGCTGGACCGCTGCATTGAAATTGCGCTGACCGAGAGCCCCGTAGTGCGGGTGGCCGATATGGAAATCACCAAGGCCGACTACTCCCGTAAGGAGACTTTAGGCGCCCTGCTGCCCTCAATAGACTTCAGCGGCAGCTACGGCCGCACCCTGCAGAAACAGGTGGCCTACATGGACATGGACGCATTCGGCGACATGAGCAAGCCCGGAACCGGAACCGGAACCGACGAAGAAGCCACTCCGCAATCCCGTGCCGGCGACAAGGGCGGCAAGAAGGACACGGGCTTCAAGATGGGTCTGGACAACACCTACTCGCTGGGCTTCTCGGCCGCCGTGCCGCTGATTGCCCCGCAGCTGTGGGCATCGCTCAAGCTCAGCGATATTCAGATAGCCCGCAGCGTGGAGCAGGCCCGCGCCTCGCGTCTTGACCTTGTCAACCAGGTAAAGAACGCCTACTACGCTCTGCAGCTTGCCATTGACTCGCGCCGCGTTGTACAGGAAAGCTATGACATGGCCTGCCTGACCCACGATACATACGTCAAGCGCCACAGCGCCGGCGACGCCTCGGAATACGAGGTACTGCGCACATCCGTGGCCATGAAGAACATCGAGCCGGAAATGATTCAGGGCGACATCGCCGTGAGCCGTGCCCGGATGCAATTGGCCATCCTGATGGGCATAGACGCCGACACGCCGTATGAAATAGAGGGCACGCTGGACAGCTACGACCCCGAGGCCATCAGCGCCGCCGCCGTGCTCAGCACCGACCTGATGAACAATACCAGCCTGGCCATGAACGATATAGAGCGCCGCACCCTGGAGAAGACCCTGAGTATGCAGCGCGCATCACTCTACCCCACCCTGGCCGCCACGGCCAACTACAGCTGGAACTCGTCGTCCAACGGCTCGCCCTTCCGCAACTTCCGCTGGACGTCCTACTCCATGGTGGGTCTGTCCGTGTCCATCCCGCTGTTCCAGGGCGGACAGCGCATGGCCCGCATCAAGCAGGCCCGCATAGGCCTGGAGCAGATTGAGTACACCCGTCAGAACCTGGTGCGCCAGCTCAACTCACAGGTCACCCTGGCCATTGAC
>CANQZK010000102.1 GCA_947628285.1 uncultured Muribaculaceae bacterium | reverse complement strand
CACCTGAATGTCCTCCGGGGTGGAGGTGAAGTAGTACATGGTGTTCTTGCCGTCAAGTACGCCGGCCTCGATGCGGGCGTTGGTCACGGTGGGCGTGGTGCAGTTGAGGCGGGGCGCGCCGGGGTTGGGGTGCATGGTGACGACGGTGCGGAAGTTCTCGGTGTCGTAGTTGTAGGTGGACTCGTCGAAGAAGGTAAGGGTGAATTCGGTGTCCTCGGTCACCTCATAGTACTGCTGGAGCAGGAACAGCGAGGTTGTCCACGAGAAGCTCTTCTGCTCGCCGGGGGCGAGTGTCACCATGAAGCTCTCGCCCAGGAAGTACTGCACGCCGTCAATCATCAGCACGGGCGCGAAGCCGCGCGAGAGTTCGATGTCGCTCTCGTTGGCCACGTCGAGTGTGACGGTGGTCATGGCGCCGTAGTAGAGGTCGGTGTCGAAGCCGGCGTCCTTGATGGTCATGGTGGCCACGGGGACGGAGGAGACTTCATAGTAGTCGCCGTCCTTGGTGACGATGACGTAGTTGGAGTAGCCGTAGGGTGCCAGGACGGGCTGCCACTCGGCGCCTTCAACCTCGGTGATGCGTGTGGCCATGGTCAGGCGGTATTTGCCGTCGGCCAGGTTGAGTGTGGCAAGGTCCAGGGCGGGACGCAGACCCGATACGGGAGCGCCGTAGCCGGGCTGGAGGGTGAGGAGGCGGTTGCTGACGTTGGCCACGGCCGCGGGGCTGTCGGGCTTGTCGGCCGGGGCGACGAACACGCCGAATTCCGGCACGAGCGTCTGCGGGTTATAGTTGACCCACATGGCCGATTCCTGACCTACGAGGTCGAATGTCAGCATGGAGCCGTTGACCTGACCGGCCAGGGCGCCCATCTGGGTGATTTGCAGGGGGCGGTCCTCGGCGGGCTGGCCCGTGGGCGGACGGATGCCCAGCACGGCGTCCTGCGTGAAGTTGTAGCCGCCGCCCGTGCCGCCGCCGGAGCCGAGTTGCTCGGGGTTGAGGGCGTCAAGGACAAAGTAGCCGTCGGACATGTAGCTCCAGCCCCAGTTGAAGTGGAAGAAGCCGTTGCCGTCATAGCCGTCGACGATGAACGAGTGGCCGCCGCCGATCATCGACGAGCCGCCGTAGATCACCGGGCCGACATCGCGCAGGTTGTCGTATATCATCTGCTCCCACTGCGAGGCCGAGTAGAGGGCGCGCATGGTGTAGTGAGTGTTGGGGTCGTAGTTGAAGTACTTGATCAGGCCGTTGGCTATGTTCATGGCCAGGGCGCCTGACGAGTCGGTGCCGTAGTTCATCTTCACGGCATAACCGGCGGCCTTCATCAGCGTGGCCACGGCGTCGGCCTGTTGCTGCGTGTAGCTGCCGGCGGTGTAGGTGGGCAGCATGTCGGTCCAGCCGAAGGTCAGCTGCGAGAAGTCCAGCTCAAGGCGTTTCTGCAGGGTGGACGAGGTGTAGCTGATCTTGCCCTGACCCTTGGCGGGATACTGCCAGTAGTTCATCACCTGAGCCATGGCGGTGGCCACGCAGCCGGTGTATGTGCGTCGGCCGCCCGACTTGGGGCACATGTCGTTGTAGGGCGTGTCCTGGTCCCAGCCGGTCTTGATCATGGGCTGGATGGCGGCGCGGTCGGCGGCGGGGCGTGTCTCGGCGGGAGCCACGCCGCGGGCCGATGCGGCTGCTATCTGTCCGGCGTACTGTCCCAGCCACCACTGCATGGCGGGGGGCATATGTGAGGGGTCGAAGGTGCCGCTGTCGGTGTAGCCCAGCAGGGGATAGGCGGCATCGTCGGCGGCCAGGAGCATGTATCCGCCCCCGGGACGGTCAAAGACATAAACGGCCGGAGCGCCCGCGGAGGTCAGCGCGGTGTGCACCGGAGCGGCGTCGGCGGCGACACGCAGGGCCGGGGCAGCCTGTCCGGCGCCCTGCAGGCGTGCCAGCGCCTGGCCGGGAGTCAGTGTGGCGGCCGCCACGGGCAGCGCGATGGCCGCTAATGTAAGTAAAAGCAGTTTTTTCATTATTCCAATATGTAAAACTTGAAAAAGAGAGCTCCGGCTATGGTACCGAAGCCCTCTTTTGTCAGATTACTTCATTACTTTACAGCGATTTTCACGCCGTTGATGATGTAGAAGCCGGGACGCAGCGAGTTGAGGGTGTCAGCCTCGACATTCTTGAGCAGAACCACGCCGGAGAGGTTGACCACGGTGTAGAGGCCGTTCTCCGATGCGATGATGGATGCGATGCCGCTGGTGCCGTCGACAACGAAGGTGAAGTCCAGGCCCTTGTTGGAGTCGGCGCCGTCCAGGATGAAGGTGTCGTAGTCAATCGAAAGGATGTACTCGCCAAGCGTGGTGGCGGGGGTATCGAATTTCACCTGCATGGCGGGAACGGCGGCACCCTCGACGGGAGTGATGGCCGATGCGGTCTGGATGTAGGAGAAGTCCTTGCTGCGCAGACGCACGCCGTACTGGTTGAACAGGGCCACCTTGTCGGCGCCGCCGAAGGTGATTACGAACGAGTCAAGCGATTTCTTGGGCTCGGCCGAAACGTTCTCCACGGTGATGTTGTACTCGCGGGGCTGGACAAGCTGCCACTTGCACTCGTAGGCGGGCACGGGCTTGCCGGAGAGTTCCAGGGCGCCTTCGGTGACGCTTACGGTGAGTTCGCCGGTTGTCTTGGCGTCACAGAGTGCGCCGCCGCCCACGTTGATCATGAAGCCGTTGGGCATCATGCCGTCCTGGGCCAAGGTGTAGACAATGGGGTCGGTAGCTCCGGCGCTGTAGGGATCGCCCTGAGCCAGCACGGTGCCGTCGAATTTGACTACAATCTTGGTGCGGTCCAGGATGGTTACGGTCTCCATCTCGTCATAGACAATGGCCACCATCATGCCGTAGCCGTCGTTGATGCATGTGCCGTCGGGCGACTGGGTGTACGCGAAGTTCACCTCGCCTGCGTGAATCAGAGTCCACATGGCGCGGGCCTCGGGCGAGCGCTGGTTGCCGTCCAGGGTGAATGAGCCTTCGCCCAGGCTGAGCGACCATGTGTCCGGGCGCATCTTGAATTCGGCGTCGACGGTCATGGTTACGGTATTGCCTTCACAGCTGAAGCTGATGTACTGTTCGGGGCACATCACGCTGGAGCCGCCCTTGAGGTTGAACCACAGGTTGTCCTCGTTGACAGCCACGGTCTCGGCCTCGGGGAAGGTGAAGCTGATGGTGTGCAGGTCGGTCTGCTCGGTTTCAGGCGCGGGAGTGAAGACGCAGGTGTAGGTCTTGACGTCGCCGAACAGGGCCGAGTAGACGATAGCGGGCGATGCCTGGTCGTCCACGGTGAAGAAGCCCTGCTCAATCTCGATTTCGAGCTTGCCGGGGTTGCTGAACACTTCGGGGCTGATGTCCAGGCTGTAGCTTGTGCCGTTGGCACCGGCAATCTGATAGCCGATGGCCTCGGCGTCGGAATCGTCGGTGATGCGGCGCACGCTCTCGCCGTTGTACATCACGCGGATGGCCGAGTATTCACCGGCCTGGACGTTGGTCACCTCGGTGGCGTTGAAGAAGTCGAATGTGACGTTCACGTAGCCCTGGCCGGCTTCGTTGCCGGTGCTGCCGTTGGCCGGGGTGGCGCTCCATGCCAGCACGCTGGCGGTGGGGTCGACGGTGTAGCCGGCGGTCAGGTAGCCGTTGGGCTCGCCATCCACTACGAAGACGTTCTCGGAGATTTCCAGTTCATAATCGCCGGCGGCGGTCAGGACTACGCCCTCGTCGTTCTCGTCGGTGAAGGTGATGTCATAGACGTTCATGGTGCCCTGCTCATAGTTGGGCGTAGCGTAGCCGTAGTATTCCTCGCTGCCCTTGGTCAGGTAGATTGAGCCCCAGCCGGGCATTACCTGGGTGGCGGCGGGATAGACTATGCGGATGCTCTTGAGCTGACGCACGGTGGTGCCGTCGGCGGGGGTGAGAACGGCCTTCTCGTTGGCGGGAACGAAGGCGGGGTCAACGGTGTAGGTGTAGGTCAGGGCCTTGTTGGCCAGGCCGCCTTCAACTTTGACAAAGTCGCCCCACTGGCCTACGGTCTCGTCATATACGGTCTCGTAGAAGATGCCGGCGGGAACGTTGAGGGTGTAATCGCCCGCCTCGGTGATGGCTGCGAAGGTGACGGTCAGGGGATAGCCGTCCTGGTTGGGCTCGCCGCCCTCGATGCCCTGTGCGCGGTATACGGTCTCGCCCTTGGTCAGGGTGATTTCGCTAACCTTGTCGGCGGCATAGCCTATGCTGTGCTCGCCCAGCGACATCATGTCGAAGGTCAGTGTCACGTCGGCCAGGGTCTTGACGGTGGCGCCGTCGGCGGGCTTGACGGCGTTGAGCTGCAGCTCGCTGATTTTGCTCAGTCCCACCTTGGTATCGGCGGTGGCGGTGAAGGTGTAGGACTCGCCCGTCAGGGTGACGGGTTGGTCATCCACGGTCAGGCTGACGCCGGCCGCGGGGGTGATGGTGATTACGGTGGGGCCGTAGCTCTGCAGCGGTGCGGAGAAGTCGGTGTACTGGCCCAGTTTGTCGTAGGTCACTGTGGCGGTGGCGCCTGCGGTGGCGGTGAAGGTGATGGTGTTCTTGCGCGGAGCGGACGCAGCGGCGAATACCTTGACAATCATGTTGTCCGACGATGCGAACTGGTAGCCCATGTCGGCCTGCTCAACGGCGGTGCCGTTGACGTATACGAAGAGCTGCTGACCGTCGGCCAGGCCCATGTCGCGGGCGATGAAGAATTCGTTGTATGCGGGGTCAAAGGTGAATGAGCTCAGGCCCTGGGGCAGGGATGTGCTGAGCTGTTCGGAGTTGCCGTAGGTGATGAAGCCGGGCTCCTGCGAGTTGGACGAGCGCAGAACCGATGTCACGCCCTGGCCCTGGTAGAAGATGACGCCGCGGGCGGTGTCGGAAATCTTGTTGACTTCAATGTAGGCGGGAGCGCGCTTGGAGTCGATCATGCTGCCGGTGATGCTGTAATCGGTCTCGGAACCGACGCCCTCAGCCACGCTGTAGACGCGCTTGCCGGCGAAGTAGCCGGGCTTGATTTCCCAGAACAGACGGCCGGTCTTGGGGTTGGCCTGCACGATGTATTTCTTGGTGCCGGCGGGGGTGGTTACGTCGCCTACGGTCACGCCTGCGCCGTCGCCGTCCTCGGTGTAGGCGCACTCCTTCTCGTCGCCTTCAAGCACGGCGGTTTCGGTCAGGTGCAGGGCGTTGATGTTGGTGGTGTAGAGCACCACGGGCACGGGGTCGAAGGTCTTGGCGGCGGCGCTGATGGTGATGGTCGATGCCTCGGCGATGGTGATGGCCTTGGTGTAGTCGGCGTCGGCGTTGTTGAGCTTCACCGATTTGATGTCATAATCCTCGGTGTTGAATGTCAGACGCATCGAAGCGCCGGCGGCCACGGTCAGGGTGTAGTTGGCGGCCTGAAGTGCGGCGGCGTCAATCAGATTGTTGTAGTAAACGCTTGACAGACAGGCGGCGGGAGTGTTGTCGGCGAACTCTATCTTGACCTGAACGTCGTTGTCGGAGTTGGCGTCGATGACCACATTGTCATTGGGGGCGATGTCGGTCTTGTAGCAGGGACGGAACTTCTGCGCGGGGTCCTGCTCAATGGTCGTGCCGTTGACGGTCACGGACTTGAAGGGGATGAAGTCCTTGCCGAACGATGAGCCCTGACATTCCAGAGTCTTGTCGTCGGAGGTCAGGCGCACGGTCTTGGTGCCGTCGGCCACTTCGAGCTGCGATGTCACATTGCCGGCGGCGTCCTTGAGCTGGAGCGAGCCGATGTTCTGAGCGCCGGACACGGTGAGGCTGAATGAGCCGGTGTATTCCTTGGCCTTGGTGTTGACGGTCCATTCCTGGCCGTTGGCGGCGCTGCCCAGGCTGATGCTTACAAACTGTCCGCCCAGCGTGGCGTTGAACGAGGGTTTCTTGCTTGCGCCGGCCTTTTCGGTGGCGGATACAAGGGTATAGTCCGCTGTGGGGACTATGTAAACTGACGTGTAGCTCTCGTAACTTACTGTGTACGAGGTCTGGTCGGGTGCCAGTTCGGCTTTCTGACCGTTGATGGAACCTAAGATCAGATTGACTGACCCCGGGGTTTCCCACTTGATCACAGCCTCATAAGCACCTGCCTGCGGTATGCCCAACAGCAGGAACAATACCGGCAGGAATGAAAAGAAAAGTTTTTTCATAGAAGAAATAGTGCTGATGTGGAGCGGCGGGAAGGTTGGCCCGTCGCTCCGGGTTTATAATATAGGTTTTATAGAGGTTCAGCGTACGGAAACCTTGGCGGCGCCGGTGGCGGTGCGGGCCAGGTAGATGCCGGGTGTGAGGTCCTGCAGCGACAGCGCGTCGCGGCCCTGGGCCACCTTCAGGCCGGCCATGTCATAGGCCTCGATGGCCTGGCCGGGAGCCAGGACGGTGGTGCCGCTGACGGTCAGCGTGCCTGCGGCGCCGGGGGTGTCGGTCACGGCGTCGTCAATGCCGGCGGGGCGGTCCAGCGGCAGTTGGTAGTAAAGCTGGCTGTAGGCGTCCACGGAGTTCTCGTCCAGTGTGGTGTAGGTGACGACCAGCATGGGATTGGCGGGGTCGGTGACGGGATACATCCCCGAGAGGGTGCCCATCTCGTCGTCGGCCGACAGCAACAGCAGTTGGCGGCCCTGCGGATATTCCTCGCTGCGGGCCTGGCCGATGAGCAGCTCCTCGATGCTGCTGCCATCGGGCTGCGAGCGCTTCACCAGAATCATGTATTCAGGGTTGGCGTCGCTGTGGTAGAATGTGGGGTCGAGGGTGGGGCCGTCCAGGTTGACGGTGGCATACTGCACGTCGGTGCCCATGTTCACGTAGTCGATGCCCAGCAGCTTGCCGTCCTTGGCCAGGCGGGCCACGCGCAGGATGTCGTTCTCGTCGTCATCGCTCACGGGCAGGCGCATCTCCACAACGTAATTGTATGAGTCGCCGGCCTTTACGCGGTCAATGTTGGCGGTCAGCACCTCGGGGTCGCTGTCCGGGTCGGTCACCAGGTGGTAGTTGAATGATGTCTCCAGACGGCCGGTGCTGAGGTCCACGAAGTTGAACACGTACTCGCCCAGGTTGTTGATGCTGGTGAACATCTCCTGGGGAGCGTGGCCCTCGATATCGGACATGGCCATGTGGCGGTCGGCCTTCTCAAAGAGGGGCGTGCGCATGGTGCCGTCGGCGTTGTAGATGTAGTATGACTGCTCGAAGCTGTCGGATGAGGGCAGATAGTTCTGCTTGGTGATGTAGAAGGCGGCCTTGCCGTCGGCTTCGTACATGACGTCGTTGCGGTAGCGGAGCATGCCGATGGAGTAGTAGGAGGCCAGGACGCCGTCGGCGGGGTCGAGCACGCACGGAATCTTGGTGGTCTGCTGCAGCTCGAACTTGTCGCCGGCATCGTTCACCTGCCACAGCTCGATGATGAGGTTGTTGCCGGTGCGCTGGCTCATGTCGTCCTCAAAGGGATTGTTCATCTCGTTGTAGAAGGGCTGCTCATAGTACTGCAGGGCAATTGTGGCCTTGCCGTTGTGGACGTAGGACATCATCAGTGGCGTGGACTCCTGGTCGCCGGGATGGCATACCAACTGCACGCGGCGGCGCAGCAACTCGGGCTGCTTGCCCTCGGCGTCGGCCGGGCCAACCACCACAATATCAGTGTAGTTGGCGCAATACTTCTGCCAGTAGTTGGTGAACATATCGTCGGGGTCCTCGCCCTCGGCGGGCTCGTAGGTTGAGCCGTCCTGGCTGTAGGTCATGTAGAAGCGCTCTTTGCCGCCGGCCGATGCGTCGAGCACGTCGGCCACCTGCTCGGTGTCGCGCAGCAAGGGCACGTCGCAGCCGTCCTTCTTCTCGCCGTTGAGCGAGTATACCAGGCGGTACACGGCGTTCACATAGCGGTCAGTGTTGACGTAGAGGCCGATGACCACCTCGTAATTAGGGTTTACTGAATAATCAACAGACCAGTGTTCCACGGAAGTTTGATAAGTGTTCCACACAATACGGCACA
>CANQZK010000101.1 GCA_947628285.1 uncultured Muribaculaceae bacterium | reverse complement strand
GCTCCGCCCGGGACTGTACACGTCGCTGACGGCACAGATCCACCACACCGACGGCTACTGGAAGAACACCTTCAGCCACTGGAACGAAGAGGGCGACAACGCCCAGGCTCAGAACTCGTTCAACGCGCGCTGGAAGACGGTATGGGCACCCTCGTCGGCCCTGTCGGCCACCAACACCATGACCTACTCGACCGACCGCCAGGAGGGCTACCCCTACCCCGACGCCCGCACCGGCATCATTGCCTACAACGATACCTGCTTCTATCGCCGGCAGAAATTCGCCGACGGCCTGACCATAGCCTGGGCCGGCGAGCGCGTCGTGGTCACATCGCTGACCTCCGTACAATATCTGGACGACCGTCTGCAGTTGGACCAGGACTTCACCACCAACGATTACTTCACCCTGACCCAGGCCCGGCGCGAATGGACCTTCACGGAGGACCTCTTCACCAAGGGCACGCGCGGCGACTACTCGTGGCTGGGCGGTGTGTTCGGGTTCTACCGCCACGGCTCGATGAGCGCGCCCGTCACCTTCTTTGACGATGGTCTGCGTGAACTCATCGAGAAACGCCGCAACGAGATGAACCCCACCTACCCCATCAGTTGGGACGAACGCACCTTCCTGTTAGGCAGCAACTTCACCACCCCGTCGGGGGGCTTCGCGCTGTACCACCAGAGCCGCTACGACCTGGACGACTGGAGCTTCGAGGCCGGCCTGCGCTGGGACTTTGAACGCGTTACGTGCGATTACCGCTCGCGCGCCGACGCATCCTACACCACCTGGCACGTCACCGACGGCGGCGACCGCGAATTCTTCAAGAACACGCCCGTGGACATCGACGAACAGGGCCGCATGAAGCAGACCTTCAACCAGCTGCTGCCCAAGGCCGGCGTGGCGCGCATGTTCCCCTGGGGCCGCGTCTACGCCTCATTCTCAAAGGGCTATAAGTCAGGCGGCTACAACACCCAGATGTTCAGCGACGTGCTGCAGCAGAAAGTCATGTCCTCCATGGGCCTGTCGGCGCAATACAACGCCGCCGACATCGTGGCCTACCGCCCCGAGACCAGCTTCAACTACGAGTTGGGCGTCAAAGGCCAGTGGCTCAACGGCCGCCTGAGCGCCGGCGCCGACATCTTCTTCATCAGCTGCCGCGACCAGCAGCTGACCATCTTCCCGCCCGGCACCGTCACCGGCCGCGTGATGGCCAACGCCGGCCGCACCCGCAGCATGGGCGCCGAGGCATCGGCCACATGGGAGCCCGTGGAGCAGTTCACGCTGCAGGCATCCTACGGCTACACCGACGCCACCTTCCGCAGCTACAACGACGGCCGTCAGGACTATCGCGGCAACCGCGTGCCCTTCGCGCCGGCACACACCCTGTTCGCCTCGGCCACATGGCGCATGCCGTGGTCGCCCGGCCGCGGCGTGCGGCCCGTGCTCAACGTCAACGTGCGCGGCGTGGGCGATATCTACTGGAACGAGGCCAACAGCGCCCGCCAGCCCTTCTACGCCACCGCCGGCGCCTCGGCCGCCCTTGAGGCACCCGACTGGACCGTGCGCCTGTGGGGCACCAACATCACCAACACGCGCTACAACGCATTCTACTTCACATCCGTGGGCAATTCCTTCATCCAGCGCGGCAACCCCTGGTGCATCGGCGCCACACTGCAAATAAACATTAATAATAATTAAACCGCGTTCAAACGTCCCCGAAAATCGGAATTAAATTCCTATCTTTGAGCCCGAAATCGACTAATTAACTTAACACAACACATGAAATTATTCACCAAACTCGGCCTGCTGACCATGTTCGCTGTCATCCTGGCCGGTCTGACCTCCTGCGACGACAACAAATCAAACGGAGACACCGAAACCGAACAGTACTTCCGCAACTGCTATACCGCCGCCACATCGGCCACCAGCGGCGCCACCAACATCACGGCCCGCGTAGTAGTGTACCTGCGCCTGAACTGGACACAGCAGACTGCCAGCATGCAGTTCTCAAGCATCACCATCGGCTCAAACGCCCTGCCCAACCTGAGCATCGAAAACCTCAAATGGACTCAGGACAAGGACGGCTGGGGTACAATCAAAGTTCCCGTAGTACAGGCCAAGGGCGCCAACGGCAGCCTCTACACCCTCAACGACTTTGAATTCCGCTGGCAGGACCGCCTCGACCTGGGCAACGCCCTGGAGAGCCCCGAACTCTACTGCCCCGTCATGGAATTCTCAATGGACTGCAACGGCTACGAAATCAGCGGCTCGCGTCTGCCCGTCATCGCCATGGGCACAACCGTATCCTCCGCTCCCGGCGTAGAACCCTTCAGCAGCAACCGCACATATTACTGGCTGGACATCAACTTCGACACCCGCAAGGCATCTCTGTCGCTGGGCAAGGCTCAGTTTGCCAACGGCATGCCCGCCATGGACATGACCTTCCCCGACCTGCCCATCACCATCGACGAGGACGCCCACATCACCATCCAGGCCGCATCGCTCATCCCCACCATCAACGATGTTCCCCAGCCTGAATTCCCCATCAGCAACCTCAAGATTGAATACGACGGCATAGACGGCATGGACGTAGAATTTGACTGCAACGTGCGCAAAGCCCGCATGTACCACGTCCAGGCCGACAACCTCAACTACCTGGGCTTCCGCAACTGGAAATAACCCGCCCCCATCCCACAAAAAGCCGGCCCCGCACAGCAGGGCCGGCTTTTGTTGTTACCCTGTCATTGGATGTCAGAGTGGAGAATGAAACTGTCTGGCCGACACAAGCACAGATGACAGAGTTGTTCCAAACCACAAGAAACAATATCACTCTACATATCCGCAATATTTTCAAGGAAGGAGAATTAGAGGAATCTTCAGTTTGTAAGGAATCCTTACTAACTGCCGCCGACGGCAAACGATATAAGACCAAATTCTATTCGCTTGATGTCATAATATCAGTCGGATATCGTGTAAAATCAAAACGTGGCGTTCAGTTCCGCCAATGGGCCAACAAGGTTCTGAAAGATTATCTTTTGCGAGGTTACAGCATCAATCAACGACTGTTATATATGGAAAGCCGCATAGACCGCCGCTTGCTGGAACATGATAAAAGGCTCGATGATCTGACCGACAAGGTTGATTTCTTCATCCGCACATCCTTGCCTCCCAAAGAAGGAGTATCCGGAACGCGGATGCACGGGGCGTGCATCCCTACTGTTCTACGTTTTTTCGACGGCCCCTCCGGATACAACAAAAGCCTGCGGGGCAGGCTTTATTGCGGAGAGGACGAATTATGAACCTCGCCTTTAATATCTTGATTTCCAATTAGTTAAAAATTGCATTTTTGCACTGTCACCAGTAGTGTCACCAAACTGGGACGTAAATCAGATGTCAATCAGACGGTTATAAACCGTGAGGTAATCTCCTAAAACCTCAGTTCAAATTTACGACTTTTTTCTGACATGACAAAATTCTGACGGCTGTTTGTGGTGACATTAGGCAAAATAATCTTCCATGAATTTCACATTTGTTAAACTTTAACAGGGTAGAAAATCCCCTTGATCAAGCGGGACATGCCATGCTCTGTAAAGGTACTTGTAAGCTTCTCACATATATATTTCTTGCCCCGGATATAGAATAGCGAGCGCACATCGGGAATGGTCGATGAGAGGAACTTGAAGGTGGTCTTTTGGGTCGGCTCTATCGGATAGACAATGCGTCTTCCATTGATGAGCCGGTTGTTGATGCGTAACGAGAAGTGCGGGAGATAGAAGTTGCTCCAATCGTCATTGATTACCACATCGACCACTTTGGGGTATGGCATCTTGCCGGAGCCGTCACCTGCTCCGTCCCACCAGCCGATATAGATTCTGTCGTAATACTCGGCTTTCTTATCCGCTTCACCTGCGGCAAGGGATTGGGCGGGCTGGGTTTGTGCGAAGTAGTTGTTGCGCTCGTTGTACCACTCGTTAGAGAATGGCTCATATTTAGAGCGACCGGAGTATGTCGATGTCTCCTCATCGTAGCCGGAGAATTTCAAGAACAGCATCCAGCCATAGGTATCGTCTGTATAGTCAATCCACGCCGGTACAAACTCTATCTCAGTTGCGTCGGCATCTTCGCTGTCGTCAACAATGCGAGGGCCGAGGAGGTTGACGGGCTGCAGCACACATTTATATATCCACTTCTTTGTCCTTCCATCGAGCTGATAGCCGTTCTGCACACGGCTGACGGTGCGGATAATGAAGTAAGCGTCAAGGTCGGCGGCATAGAGTAGTTTGTTCATATTGGAGCCGCGCATATTAGAGCCGTTCCATGTGGCGAGCCATTGGTTTGCCGTAAGCAGTTCCCTCAGGCTATTATAACGGACTACCGATGCCTCATAGTTGGACCAGGACTTGATGAACCACTCGCAGGAGTAGAACTTCCACATTTCGTGATCACAATCCTTATAGGCAAGATTCTTGGCTTCGATGTAGTCACAACGGTCTTCTTCTACCTTGACTTCTGTAGAATGTTCTTCTATGACATCTACTATCTCCACCGGTGGTTTTGCAGCCAAAATATCCTCGGAGAAGCCGAAACTGATATGCTTCGTTCGATGGTTGATGTCGAACTCTCCAGCCATAAACAGCTCCAACTTCTCAAAATATTCCTCGACAGTCCAGTGTGGCAATGCACGGGCGAACTGAGGCGTGTACCAGGCATAAGGGAGTGTGTTGCATATTAGCAAGAATTTGTATTCCTCCTTGGCTTCCCATGCCGAGAAGTCATAGGAATAGCCTACAGCCTCGCAAATCTTTTTGGTGATATAGATGAGATAAGGCTGCCACGATAAGCCACGAGTATCAGTATGCCAGTCGTAGCGGGAATTTGAAACGAGGTGTCCTTGGCCATCGCGCACCTCAGGTACAAAGGTGGCGCAGTTCTGTATATTGCCGGAGCCGTCGTTTACCCACGGCAGCGCAACAAAGTTAATTCCGAATTGTATGCCTTTCCATGCATCGGATGGCGTTACTGCCGATGGCGCTGTTGTCGTAGGCTGACCGAGGTCAAGCTCGTTGATATATACTTTGTCGAAGGTCTTGTCGAAGTTCAGCTCCGAACGACCTTCAAGAAACTGGACCTTGACTTCACTCTGGTTAATCTCCGTGATAGTGATGCAGCCAAACTTATAGAAGCCCTTATCTCGTATCTCACAATCGAATATCAGCTTTTGTGCTGCCACGTCGGCACGATTGATGTTACCGAAGATAGCTTGGTTTTGAGGGCAACCGCGCAATGGGAAAGTGATTGTAAGGGTATAACTGTCGGAGCCGGTAAACAAGCGATTCTCCGAAATATATTCAAACGATGTGCCCTGCTTTAGAGCAGCCTGTTGGTTGTTGATGTATATTTCCATAAAAAGCACCTAAGTAGTTGTATGCTACAAAGGTGCCTAAATGGTTTGATATGCCGAAAGACGGTCTATATCTGAGTGGTGCAGACGTAGGTCTGTATATCAATCTGCGGCAACTTGCTGCCTTTGGCATTGACTGTGGCGATAAACGCATTGCATTCGTCGGCCGACATCTTGCCTCGGATGAATGCGTAATATAAGAAGTCAAGCGTGGTAAGATAGGTGATGTTGTTGGCTGCGCAATAATCTTTGATGTCGCGCAAGTTACTACTTCCAAGTACGTCTTGATGCTCAAGGCAATACACCATACATGCGCTCTCGCCTTTACCCAGCTTGCTTTGCAGTCTTGCATACTCACGGAGCATCAATCCCTTGGGGGCGAACTTCTCTGACGCTATGCGTTCAGCAAAGAATCTGCAAATATTGTCAATGACAGTGCGAGTTTCATTATGCTTCTTCAACTCATCGTAGACCACATCGAGGATTATGTAACTATACTCCGGAAAAATATTCAGGAGCAATGTCACACTATCCGCTTTGATGAAGTGGATAAGCACATCGGAGTCAAGCACTATCTTAGTCTTCGTCGGCATAGTTTAGCTTGTTCAGGATTTCGATATAGTGCCCTTCAGATATTTTGCCGGCATCGAACAGCTTACGTGCTTTTTCGCCGAGATTGCCGATGAAGAGATTGGCATTTCCGCTCTTGTATAGGGCTGTGTCGTAACCGCAGTCCCTTGCCGACTGGATAACAGGAATTGATTTTAGCGCCTCTTTCTGCTGATTGTTGATAAAGCCCAAATCGCGAAGACGGTTGAGCAGCGCAATGCGAGAAACGGAGAAGTAGTGCTCGGCACGGACAACAGTGCCAATAGTGATTTCACCGAACAATTCGTCGTCGGGGATTAACTGCGAAATGCCCGCCGCCGGTATAAGAAGCGCGGAGGCAAACATATCGGCGTGCTTCTCGACATCGCTCTTTACACCATCCTTTGTGCAAATATGGGGTTTCGGGCTTTCTTCGATGAAAAGATGATACAGCTCATGGGCAATCGTGAAATGCTGCCGACCGATAGGGTCGTTGGAATTGATCAGCATAAAACGGTTTCCTTTGCCGTCCTTGATGCTCATGCCGGAAAAGTTTTCCGACAATGGCCTGTATAGGGTCATTACATTCAGTTTCAGCAGCAAGGATTTCAACTGTATAGCCTCGGTAGCGCCGAGTCCACAGAAATTGCGGAACTCGGTCACTTGCTTCTCAACTATTACACTACGCGCTTTATTGTTCATTTGCGATACGGTCTAATTTGAGCGAGGTTTTTACAAGGTCCTTGAAGCTGATGATTTCGGCATAGTCAGCCTCTGAGAGTCCTGTCAGACGGAATGCCGTGGCAAGAAGCTCGTTTTGTGCTTCTTCTGATTCTTCAAATAAAAGATACGTCTCGCAGCCCAGGAAATTGCCAACTCTATCAAGGATGTCATAAGGCATTTCGCGGAGGCCGCTTTCGTAATTGCTGTATGCAGAACGGTTTATCCCAAGGGCTTTAGCCATGTCGTCTTGGGTGAAACCATTAAGCTCACGCATCTTCTTAAGGTTGTTTCCTACTATTTGATTGATGTTCATGATTTCTATTATGATGCGGTTTTGCGTGGCAAAGTTAGCAATTATTTTGCAGATTACAAATATTTGCCACGCTATATTTACTCAACAAGTATAGATTTATTTGGTTCAATACCTTTATTTCTTCGATTTTGGGGTTTTGTTGCGCATTAGACGGTCATAGTCGGACTGGGCTTTTTGTATGCCGTGATCGCCGGAAACGGTGTTCACGGTCACAAACGGCTCATCAAGTCGGTCAGTCAAGCGAGTTATGGCAGAAGCCAGAGCCGGATCAATCGGCTGTTGCGCCGAGCCATCGGGAGTCTTGATGTTGATTACAGGTGCCTGAGTCTGACGGATCGCGGATTGAGTCGTTCCGGCTGTCGACGGCATCATGGCAGAAACCGCATCGGAAGTGAGCGAGCCGACAGTGTTTGTACGCTGGGCATAGTCAAGCATTTCAAGCAACGGTCGTACCTGCGGGTTCTTGGTCAGCTTCTGTGATGCTACCCACTCCCCACCGTGAACGATGCCGACCGGCTCATACTTGCCGCCGTCAGGGGTAAAACCACCCTCCGCGTAGCCTTGCGACTCGGATGCCTGTTGCTGTTTTTTGATAGCCGCAATCTGTAGCATACCGGCTGCAATAGCCATAGCTGCTGCGATGGGAGCCATAACGAAACCAACAACCGGGATAGCAGCTGCAGAACCGTAAGCATTGATGGCATTGGTAGCAGTCTGAGCCACAGCCTGAATGACCTGCATGGCAAACATCTTGCGGTTGGCCTCGTTCTTGGCCTTGGCAATCTCCTTTTGCTTCTGCTCCTCCAACTTCTTGACTTGATATGAATTGCCCTCGGCACGGGATATTTCAGCGTCATAGCGCTTGTTAATCTCGTTGGTCTGTATTTCGAGGTCGGCTTGCATCATAGCAGTCACCTGCGAGAAAATCTGCGACATGCCGTTAGCAAGAGTAGACATCGACTGCGTAAGAGCCTTACCGCCATCAGAGTTGAGCCACTCGGCTGATTTGTTAATAACGCGAGTTCGGGATAACGATATCCAACTCGGCGACATTACATTTAGGCATGAATTATCGGGCGGCCAGTC
>CANQZK010000100.1 GCA_947628285.1 uncultured Muribaculaceae bacterium | reverse complement strand
AGTGTGCCGTATTGTGTGGAACACTTATCAAACTTCCGTGGAACACTGGTCTGTTGATTATTCAGTAAACCCTACTTTGGTCTCGCATATCTTGGCCGCTTTTTGCCTTGTTCGTCAGTCGTGTACATCAAGTACACTCCTTCCTCACAAGACAAAAATCGACTCAAGATATGCGACCCTGCCGTCAACATTTATTATTAAACAAGCTCTTAATGTGCAAAGTTAGCAAATATTTCTCATTTACACACATCCGCAAGCCCGGTAAATGAGCGCACCCCGCCGCGGCGGGGTGGTTAGGTATGGGCGAACGGTAGCGGCGCTATACATAGCGCCGCTACGGGCCGCCATGCAATCCGCAAATTATCAATGAATTATAACCCCGGGCGGGAGCGGCCGGCGTCAGCGAATTTCGTCGATGGAATAGTCGTCGACGGTGACGTCGAATTCGATTTTGTCAAGGACGTTGGGGTTGTTGATTTCTATGTTGTAGACGTAGGCGTGGCCGGGCTTGTACTGCTTGACGGTGCCGGAGGTGGCGGGATAGACTATACGGCCGGTCTCGGTATGGGCCACGAGCATGTACGACGGGGTGTTGGCGTTAGGCCACAGCTTGGCGCCGGTGGCGGTGTCGAATATCTCGCAGTCGACTTCGATGTAGGTGCCGGCGTATCCGGCGGCGGACAGGCTGACATCGACCAGGTCCTGGGGTATGACGTAGCTGCGGTCAAGGTTGTGCAGGGTGTAGTCGGTGGGCGTGGGGGTGAGGGTGACCTTATCGGCCTGGTCGATGATGGTGAAGGTGATGAGGTCGGTCATGCCGCTCAGGTGCGACCATGTGCCGACAACGTCAGGCGTGGATGACAGGGTGGATTCCTGCGGGAAGGCGAAGCTGCCCACATGGTAGATGTTTCGCAACGATATGTAGCTGACTACCACCTTGATGCGCGGGTTCTTGGAGCTCATCATGATGCTGGCCTTGGACAAGGCGTGACGGAAGTT
This sequence comes from uncultured Muribaculaceae bacterium, assembly GCA_947628285.1. Lineage (GTDB taxonomy): Bacteria > Bacteroidota > Bacteroidia > Bacteroidales > Muribaculaceae > CAG-873. The sequence goes on along the minus strand of CANQZK010000100.1, from coordinate 7,131 downwards.
GAGGGCCACGGGGGCGGCCTGCTGAACTACGTTCTTGCGCACGGAGTAGAGGAGGTCGACGTCGCCGGAGCAGATGTAGCCGGGGATGTGGCCGCCTCCCTCGCCGGTGATGTCGCTCGTGACGTTGATGTCGGGGCTGTAGGCATAGAAGTTGACGGGGTTGACGGGCCAGTAGGCCTCAGGCGAGTAGGTCCACGAACCGCCCTGACGGGTCACTTTGACGCCGTCCATGAGCACGGAGCCTTCCGTGAAGGCGTATACGGTAAATTCCTTGATGGTTGCGGTGGTGGTTGCGGCGGCGCGGGTGCCGTTGGGGACTACCGCGCTCAGTCTGATGGCCTCGCCATCGGCGGGCTTCTGCGGTGCGTCGCTGTCTGAACATCCGCTCAGTACGCTCAGCAACAGCGCCGTACTGATAAGTAATGATGTCCGTTTCATATTCATAGAGTTTAGGAGTTAATAATCGATTGTACTTTTGTGTTCCTAATTAAAACGACGGCTCAGTCTGTATAGTTCACCACGACGGTTTCCCAGCCGTCCACGCTGACATCGAAGCCCGAGGGCTCGTCGCTCTCGGAGGGCTCGATGACCAGGCCGCTGATGAGCAGGGTGACGTCCATGGGGTCAGGAGCGCGGCGCACCTGCTCGGTGACGTCGAAGTCATAGCAGTAGCCGCGGCCGTCGGTGAGCACCACCATCAGGCTTAGCACGTTGCGGGCCGAGGGGTTGGCCGGGATTCCGAAGGTGAAGAAGTCGCCGCCCACGGCGTCATCGGCTGTCCGGACGGCCTTTAGCGCCAGCGTGGAGGGATAATTGCCCTTGCGGCCCGTGGCGGGATACAGCGAGCCGGCCATGCCGCTGAGCGACGCCGACATGGACCGGACGCCCTCCAAGTTGCTGATATCTGTGATGCGGAACCTGTAGCGGGCGGTCAGAGGCCGCTGCAGGGCCAGAAGTTCGAAGCGCGTCGAGACCACGGACCGCTCGTGGCCTTCGGGCGTGGCCACGGGCACGTAGGATAGGGCCTCGTAGCCGACCTCGACGCAGCCGTAGGCGCAGCCCCACATCATGTCGGGACAGTTCAGGACAGGTTCGGTGGCGGTGACGCCGGCGGGGAGTTCGCCGGACACGGTGTAGAACTCGTAGCCGTCATAGCCGGCTTCGTCGTGGAAGCGGATGTTGTAGGTATCGTCGTTGAAACTCAGGAAGGAGTATTGCCCGGGCGGCAACAGGACGGCACCGGCGTCGCGCCCCGGGAAATCGTACCGCCAGGGGGCCGAGCCGTCGGCCGGCATGAAGATATAGGCCATGCCGCCGGGCGCGGCCGTCGGTGCGGCTGTCCAGTCGTTGAGGACGGTCACGACTAGACGGTCCGGGCAGTCGTCGCCGTATTCAAATATACAGGAGCTCATGCCGGACATCAAAGCCGCAGACAGCAGTACCGTGGCGCCATATTTCAGAAAAGAAGCCATACGGGAGCGGATCAGTTTCATAAAATAAAACGCCCCGCGGCCCGGCATAGTTCAAAAAAGTGCCCGCCGGAGCCCTGTTCAGGGACCCGGCGGGCGGATTATAATTATGAAGAAGCTTAAAGGGATATCTTGCGGTCGTCGACCACGTATAAGCCGCGGTCAAGGTTCTCGACGGTGTTGGCGCCGGCGTTGAGGTGCAGGCTCAGTACCAGGCGGCCGTCCACGCCGTAGACATTGAGGTCGCGCTCCGTTGCGGAGAAAATTGTCAGGCAGTTGCCGTCGCGAGTGATGCGGAGGTCAGCGCCGTCGCCATCGGCTGCGATGCCTTCGATACCGGTCATGTCGTCGCCGCTGAGATCGATGTTCACGTCATATACACTTGCGGCATCGGCGGGAGCTTCGAGGTAAACCGAGAAGGGAGCCACGGTGGTGGTGGCGGCTTCCTCGCCGTCGGCTGCTGCGGCGTAGGCCTCGGGCTGTACGTCAGCCTCGGAGATGAAGGCCGAGCCGCTGTCGCTGAGCTTGAAGGTGGTGGCGGCGGGAACCTCACGGACGCCGTAGGATGCTACCAGGGCGAAGTCCTTGCCGTTGATGCGGATGTCCTCGGGGGTCTGGTCCACTGTGGTGTTCTGAGCGGAGAAGCGTACTGTGGCGGCGCGGCTGTCCTTGTGCATGGCTGCCAGGTAGGGGGTGTTGGCCTTGACGGGCTCTGCGCTCAGGCTGAAGCCTTCGGCGTCGGGGGCCAGGGTGCCGGCCATGAAGTACTGCTTGTCGGGGTCAAGGGCGGCTTTGCCGTCAGTGAACTGGGCCAAAGCGTCGCCCTCGGCGGTCTCGACTGTGGCGGGGGCGAAGGGGAGCAGCAGCGGACGCCAGTTGGCGCTACCCTCGGAGGTGGTCAGTTCCAGGTCCATGCTGATGTTCTGACCCTCGGGGACGGTGAAGGCGTTAACGGCGCTGAAGGGATAGGCGGGGTCAAGGGTGATGTTGCCCAGGGCCTTGTAGACGCGGGTCTTCTCGCCGGCGTTGTCCACGGTCTCCACCTTGATGTAGTTGGCCTGTACATCGGCGGGTGCCTGCTGGCTCTCGTCAAGGTAAACCAGACAGTTGGGGTTCAGGCCGTCGAATGCGTTGGCCGAGAAGCCTGTGGTCTGAGCGGTCTCCACTCTGCGGCGCACTTTCTTGGGAGCGGCGTCGCGCTGGTCGTTGAACATGATGGTGGTCAGGTTGGAGCAACCGGCAAAGGCGTTGGCGCCGATGCTCTGAATGCCGGTGAAGCTGATGGTCTGGAGCGAGGGGCAGTCGGCGAAGGCGTCCTCGGCGATGACGTTGACGCACTCGGGTACGGACACGGCCGAGAGGTTGGTACAGCCCTTGAAGGTGCCGGCCTCAATGTACTCTGCGGCGGGCAGGATTACGGTGGTCAGGGTCTCGTTGCCGGCCATTGCCTGAGCGGGCAGGGCGGTGGTGAGGGCGCTGAGGTCAAGCTGTTCGATGGCGGGCAGTTGGTCGATAACCTCCTTGACTTTCTGCGAGTCGATGTCGCCGGCCAATGAGATTGAGGTCACGTCCTTGGCTTCTCCGGCGTCGATTACGTCGAGGTGTTCGGCGGTCAGGGTAGCGCCGTTGCGGGGCACAGCGTAGATGGCTACGTCCACATTGCCGTCGGCGACGTCGATGTTGTAGTAACCCTGTTCATCGGCGGTGAGGGTGGTTTCGCCCTGTTTTACGATGCCGGTGATCTGGCTGAGGTCCACGTCGGCCAGTTCGACCTTGAAGCGGAGGGTCGAGCCCTCGCGGACGTTCTCCACAACGGGAGCGGCTGCATCGGCGGTGTTGAACACCTCAAATTCGGTGGCCATATCGCCCTGCTCGGCCTGGTTGTTGCGGATTTCGGGGACAATCTTCAGGTTGGCCGAGGCCAGGTTGAAGCGTACGTCGTAGAGGTAGGCGACCTCGATGTTGTGGTTGCCGCTGAGGTCGGCGTGCTTGTTGGGGTTCCAGAAGGTGAGGTTGAGCGAGCCGTCGGCAGCGATGGCGTCGGCAGCCATGAGCTTGCCGTTGTCATAGATTTTCACCTTTGCGGCGGGATTGTAGGCGTCGACACCTTCGGGACGGTTGCCCTCGGTCAGCGCACCGACAAACACCTTACCGGAAAAGTCCATGCTCTCCAGGGGTATATTGTCGCTCAGGAAGGAAGCTGCCTTGGTTACATTGATATTCTCGTCAGCAACGAAGCAGCGCGAGTTGTCGAAGTTGACACCGTACACGGGGTATTCGCCCACGATGTTGAAGCCCATGGCAAGCCAATAGTTGTAGGGAGAATAGTAATAAGCGCTTCCTTGGGCCTGGGCAGGCGTTTTAGCCAAATAATTCTGCAGGTATTCAGGCTTTACAACTACAGTGATTTTGCTGTTGCGGCCACCTTCCGAATTCTTTCCGAAGCCGATATCCTGCGATGAAGGTTGTAAATTCTGCTTGATATGAGAAACTATATAAGTTCCATTGCAATCCGGGTCATAGTCACATGAAGCCAGATATCGCGGGCTGCAAGGCACATAAAGGGTGGTCAGCGAGGTGCAACCTAAGAAGGTCCACTTTTCAATACCATATGTGGCACTTAAGGACGATTTCTTTTCAAGGCCTACGCCATTATACAGATTCTCAGGCAATTCAAGTTCCTTGATTTTTTCACAGCCATTGAAAGACTCAGCCTGGAATTGAACGATGGTCTTGGGCAGCTTGACTTCAAGCAGTTCGGGGACAGACTGAGCAGTACTGCTTTCGTAGAACGTGTGTTTCGGAAGCGTATTGGCCGGGTAGAGGGGCGATTTGCCGTCGGCAGCCTTCAGGTCAGGCGTCTCAAGGATGTTCACCTGCTGGAGGTCAAGGTATTTGACTGTTTTCTAGAAGAAGTCCTGCTGGAAGGTGCTGATGAGGTCGGTTGCGTAGACATCGCCGATGATAGTGACGGAGGGGGCAAGGTTGTTGCGGTTGACTTTGCTCTTGAGGGTGCCGGGGGTAACCTCGTAGGTGACGTTCGTGGCGGCCTCGGGGGTGTAGACTTCAATGTCGAAGTTCATGTCCTGCTTGGCTATGAAGCTGTAGTTGAAGCTGGCAACGCCCTTGTAGAGTTCCTCGCCGTTGAGCGATACGTTGATACGGTCGCGGGCCGAACGGGGAGTGATGCGGAAGGTGAGGTCGCGGCCGCGGACGGCGCTGGCTACCAGGCCGGATGTAACGGCTTTCTGTTCAAGGCCTTCGGTGAAGGTGAAGTTGTAGACGGGTGTCTGATTGTTGATGGCGGGCAGGGCGGCCACTACGTCGGCACTGCTGCCTTCGACAATGCTCCAGTCGCGCTTGTTGTAGGATGTGGCCATGCGGATGAGGTTGCCCTCACGCACGTCGGATTCCTTGACGCAGCAGTTGACGGTCATCTTCAGGCCGGCGCCGAGGTTGCCTGACCATGCGCTGACGGGCGAGATGAATTCCTTGATGCGGCCGTCGGCGGTGGTGAGCACTGCGGCCCAGAAGGCGCTCTCGACCACGCGGAAGGAGTTGATGCGGATGGCGAAGGGAACGCCGCGGAACACGTTGACAGCGTCGGTGAGCATACCTACAGTGCCGTCGGTGTCGGTGATGGTCCAGGCCGACGAGCCCATGCGCGCGGCGGTGGGTTCGATGATGTCGAAGTGTACGATGGTGTTGGAGTTGATGTCCACGGAGTAGTTGCCCTCGGCGTCGGGGGTGAGCAGTGTGCTGTTGGCGTAAACGGCCATGCGCTTGTCGTCCTGCAGGGCGTACTCGGCCTTGAAGTTGACTTTGGTGCCGGCGGCGCAGCGGCCGGGTTCGGTATCGCAGGTGAACTTGACGGCCTTGTCCTCCATCACGGCAAAGGCCAGGTCGGTGGCCACGGGATAGCGGCCGGTGACGAATTTGACGTTGTCGTCGTCAGGCGACTGGTGCCAGTTCTTGTTGCTGCTGTAGCGGGCGGTGGCGGCATCGTCGGGGCAGTGTACGGTGCGGTCCTTGGGGCTGCCGATGAATACGCACCAGTTGACGAAGGCGGGGTTGGGATTGTTCACCCATACGTCGCGCAGGCGGCTGCAGCCGTTGAACACGTTGTATTCATAGGTGGAAACGGCGGCGGGGATGACTATGCGCTCAATGCCGGCATAGCGGAAGGCGCCGTTGTTGAAGCGGTTCACGGAGTTGGGCAGGACGACCTCGCGGAGCTGTCCCAGGCCTTTGAATGCCTCGCGGGGAATGGCGTTGGCGGGGTTGGCCTGGTAAGCTACGACGCGGGCGGCCGACATGTCCAGGCGGGTCAGCTTCATGGCGCTGCGGATGTATGTGAAGTCGCGGGCGTCGATGGTGCCGAACAGGGTCAGGTCCTTGATGGTGGCGGCATCGGGGCCGGAGAGGATTGTCTCAAGAGTGCCGGGCTCGCCCACCCAGATGCTGCGCTTCTCCTTGACGTCGGCGGCGTTCTGGACGTAGATGGCTATCTCCTGGTCGGCCAGGACGTTGGCCACGGTGTAGTTGTAGTTGGCGTCGGGGGTCAGCACGTAGCCGTTGGCCTTGACGGTGACAACGTCGTTGGCGGGGTTGGCGGGCGTGACATTGAATGTGTAGTTCCAGCCGCGGATCACCTTGTCGGCGCCGGTGAATGTCGCGCCGGCCACGTCGTTGTGGCTCACGGCGAAGTAGCCGGGCACGGCACCCTTGGCGGGAATCTCGTTGACGGTGAGCAGTTCGCCGGCCACGGGCTTCCAGGTCTGGCCGTTGTCGTCGCTGGTGGCCAGGCGGATCATGTCGCCGTCGGCCACAGTAACCTCGGCGGGCAGCGAGCAGCGGAAGTCGGCGTAGGCGCGGCTGAAGATGGCCATGCCGTCCAGGCTGAAGCCGTCAATCTTGCTCAGGGCCGACTTGAAGGTGCCGTCGGCGCTGAACAGGGCCACGGTGATTTTGCCGCTGAAGCGCTCGTAGCTCAGGTTCTTGATGTTGCCGGCGCGGACGGTGAATTCGCGTCCCGGGGTGAGGTCGCCGCTCAGGTCGGAACCCATACCTGCCTGGCCGCCGTCAGCGGTGATGTGCAGGGGCGACCACGCTGCGTTGTTGCCCTTGCCGGGCTTGATGTTATATATTACGGTGGTGAGATAGCTGAAGTTGTGGCTCTGGCTGACGGTAGGGTTCAGCATGGTGGTGGTGTACCAGCCGCCGTTGCTGTTGCCGGGAGCGCCGGCCCAGCCCCAGTTGACGTGGATCATACCGCTGAGGGGGTCGTAACCGTCCACTACAAAGGCGTGGCCCATGGTCATGTCCTGACCGCAGTACAGCACGGGGCGATTGGCGCGGATTTCGTTCTCGACGATGCGGTCAAACTCGGCCTGGGTGCGTGTCTCGGCACGTTTCTTGAACGAGATGCCCGGATCATAGTTGAAGTAGTTGACCAGCGCGGCGGGCACCTTCACCTCATAGGCGCTTGAGCCGGAATAACCGAACTGGGTGCCGATACTTACGGCTGCGTGGTAGAACAGCTGTGCCACGGCATTGGTCTGCTCCGGAGTGGCGTTGACATAACGATAGTTTGACGTGAGCATGTTGTCCCAGTCATATTCCACATCGAAGTTGACGCCGTTGTAGCTGCCGTTGCCGCGCT
>CANQZK010000099.1 GCA_947628285.1 uncultured Muribaculaceae bacterium | reverse complement strand
AAGGACTGGCCGCCCGATAATTCATGCCTAAATGTAATGTCGCCGAGTTGGATATCGTTATCCCGAACTCGCGTTCATAATAAAAGATTAACTCCGGCAAAGATACAAAAAAATAAACTATCAAAGCCGGTTGGGCGTTATAAAGGAAACTAAAATCATCGCATCATGTCAGACAAGAAGAAAAACCGCAAGAATACGATTATCGCCATCGGCGCAATCATCCTGATAATCCTGTTGATAGTGTGGCTGACCTACGCCAACCTGGCCGGCGACACCGACGTAGCCGCCTGCCTGCCCCTGCTGTAACGGGGCAAGCCCCCCCCCAACCGGGATGAATCAGGATTAATCAGGATTTAACATGATTAATCATGATTTAGCTTGATTTAGCCTGGAGTGGCCTGATTGGCAATATGCCGTTGCAGTGAGAGCAGTCGCATTTCCGTTTCCACAGATGTCGAATGTCTTGCCGAGCCTTCAGCTATGTTAGCCACACCGCATCTGGCCGCCATCACCATCTGGTCATAAAGACGCCGCCCCGGGTCCATGCGGAAATCGACAAAGCGATCGCAGAAACTCTGCGTCGATAATTGAATTACGTTAGCCAAAATCCATGAATTAAGCCAGAAGTACGACTGCGAAAAACTGAATGTTCACTCCCATAACAGCATGAGTTAAAAGAGCAAAGGTAGCCCCCGCCGCGACGAAAGTCAAGCCACGGCAGGTTAAATCAGACTAAATCAGACTAAATCAAGTTAAATCAAGGAAAAATCATGTTAAATCCTGATTCTTCCTGATTCTTCCTGATTTCTGCAAAATTTTGCCGTGTTGCGAAATTTTGCTAATTTTGCGGTATGGAATCGCTGCAGCGTTCAGTTTATAAACGCGGCGCTGAGGACGGACTGGTCCTCGGGCCGCTGCTTGTGGCCGTGGTGGTGCTGACGGGCGCCACTACTTATCGGTCGTGGCTGTTTCTGCCTACCTTGCTGCTGATGGCCGCCGTGCCGGTGTTTGTCTACCGGTTCCTGCGTCGCTCGCACGCCGAGCAGCCCCTGGCGGGGGTGTCGGCGTTGTGGCTTGAGGGCATTTGCGCTTTCTTCTTCGGAGGACTGATTATGTCGCTGGCGGCTTATCTGTGCATGCGCTGGTTTTTCCCGACGTTCATCGCCGACCAGTTCCTGACGGTGATTGATGTGTACAGCCGCCTGGACAGTCCGGACGCGCGCGATGTGGCGGCTACGCTGCAGAAGGCCGTCGAGGCGCGCGCCCTGCCCACGCCCATCGAGATGGCTCTGGAGCTGCTCTACCTGGCTGTGCTGTCGGGCTCGTTGCTGTCGGGCCTTATGGCGCTGATTATCAAACGCGGACGCCGCAAGTCGCCGCCTACCCCACCCCCGTTTCAGTAAATAATATCGAAAAATGGATATATCTGTTGTAGTACCTTTATATAATGAGGCCGAGTCGCTGCCCGAGCTGGCGCAGTGGATTGAGCGCGTCATGCTGGCCAATAAGTTCAGCTATGAGGTGATTTTTGTCAATGACGGCTCGACCGACGATTCGTGGCGGGTCATCACGGAGCTGAGCCGGCGCAATCCGGCGCTGAAGGGCGTATGCTTCCGCCGCAACTACGGCAAGAGTCCGGCGCTGAACACGGGTTTCGCCCGTGCGCAGGGCGATGTGGTCATTACCATGGATGCCGACCTGCAGGACAGCCCGGACGAGATTCCGGAGCTGTACCGGATGATAACCGAGGAGGGCTACGACCTGGTGAGCGGCTACAAGCAGAAGCGTTACGACCCGCTGTCCAAGACCATCCCCACCAAGCTGTTCAACGCCACGGCGCGCCGCGTCACCGGCATCAAGAATCTGCACGACTTCAACTGCGGCCTGAAGGCCTACCGCAACAAGGTGGTCAAGCACATTGAGGTGTACGGCGACATGCACCGCTACATCCCCTACCTGGCCAAGCTGGCCGGTTTCAGCCGCATCGGCGAGAAGGTGGTGCACCATCAGGCCCGCAAGTACGGCACCAGCAAGTTCGGGCTTGACCGTTTTGTCAACGGTTATCTGGACCTGGCCACGCTGTGGTTCACGGGCAAGTTCGGAGGCAAGCCGATGCACTTCTTCGGGCTGTTCGGCTCGCTGATGTTCATCCTGGGCTTCATCGCCGTTGTGGTGGTGGGCTGCGTCAAGCTCTACAACATGCACCACGGCAACCATTACATCCTGGTGACGGACTCGCCCTACTTCTATCTGTCGCTGACGTTGATGCTGCTGGGCTCGCAGTTCTTCCTGGCCGGATTCATCGGCGAGCTGATAGCCCGCAACTCGCCCCGCCGCAACGATTACGAAATTGACGAAGAAATTGGCATAACCCAATCTTAAACAATACGAAAAATGTCGACACTCGAATCATATCCCGCGTTCATCAATCTGGTGAAGGAGCGCTATTCATGCCGCGCCTATGACCTGGGACGCACCTCTTTGGACCACGACCTCATCACGGCCGTAATCGACGCCGCCCGCCTGGCCCCGTCGGCCTGCAACCGCCAGCCCTGGCTCTTTGTCGTTGTCGAGGGCGAGGAGGACCGCCGCAAGATTTTCAGCGCCTATCAGCGCGACTGGATTCTCTCGGCGCCGGCCTACATCATAGCCCTGGGCGACAAGACCGAAGGCTGGGTGCGCCCCTTTGACAAGCTGAGCCACATAGGCGTCGACCTGGGCATAGCCGTGGAGCACCTGTGCCTGGCCGCGGCGTCGCTGGGCCTGGGCACCTGCTGGGTGTGCAACTTTGACCCCGCCGTGCTGCGCGAGGCCTTCAGCATCCCGGAGCGCTACGAGCCCGTGGCCATCATCCCCATAGGCTGGCCTGCGCCCGACAGCCCCGCCACCGAGAAACACCGCAAAAGCCCCGAACAGATTATCCAATGGGGAGGCTTCACACACTGACAGCCCTGTGCGTGGCCGCGCTTGTGCTGGCGGCGGCGTCATGCAACTCGGCCGGATGCACTGACAACGGCAGCGCCATCCCCCTGGCCGGGTTCTACTCCAGCGCCACCGGCGAGGCCATCAGCATCGACTCTATCGACATCTTCGGCGTGGGTGCGCCGGCCGATTCGGCCCTGCTGCGCTCAAACGCCGGCGTGGGCAAGGTGTACCTGCCCATGCACGCATCGGCCACGCAGACGGCCTGGCGCATAGTCTACCGCCAAAAGGCGCTGGCCGAGTACGACCTGTACGATGTGCTGACCATTGACTATGAGCCGATTCCGTACTTCGCATCGCGCGAGTGCGGCGCCATGTACATCTACCGTGTGCGCTCGCTGACGTGCACCGACAACCTCATTGACAGCGTCACCCTGACCGATTCGCTCATCACCAACATCGACATCGAGAACCTGCAGATCTACTTCCGCACCGCCGCCGGGGAGGGCGACGGCCAATGAGACGGCTCCTCGGTGCACTACTGGTGCTCATAGCCCTCTCGGCCCTGACCGCCGTCCGCGCACAGGAGCGCCGGCAGCGGCGCCACTCGTCGCCGGTGGAGAACCAGACCACCATGACGCAGGCCGTCAACGAGACGCGCAACGACACATCGCGCATCAACGCCGCCATCCGCGCCCGCTCCACACACTACCACCGCGACGACGGATTCACCGTATACATCGACACCGTGACCGGCCAAGAATGGGTGGACTCGACACAGCGCACATCGCTGCCCAAGATGAAGTACCCCCTGCTGATGGACGCATCCGTAGGCGTCAACATCTGGGACCCCGTGATGCGCCTTTTCGGCCAGAAACACGGTCTGGTGGGCTTCACCGCCGATGTCAACATGCACAACCGCTACTTCCCCTCCGTGGAGGTGGGCCTGGGCGCGGCGCATGACACACCCTCGGGCTACAACTACACCTACCGCTCGCCCATGAGCGTATACTTCAAGCTCGGGGCCGACTATAACTTCCTGTACAACAGCAATCCCGACTATAAATTCCTGGCGGGCGTGCGCTACGGCCTGGCGCCCTTCAGCTGGCAGGTCACCGACGTGACCATGGCCCCCGGCTACTGGGACGACCCGGTGAGCTTCAGCATGCCCTCGCAGAACGCCACCGTGGGGTGGTTCGAGTTCTCGCTGGGCCTGCGCGTCAAGTTGGCGGGCAACATCCATGCCGGCTGGGCAGTGCGCTTCCACGGCCTGCTGCACGAGACCAAGAGCATCCACGGCAAGCCCTGGTACATCCCCGGATTCGGCAGCCGCGGCGGCGTCATCAGCGGCTCATTCACAATTTCTTACACCCTGCCCATAAACAAACGGCAGGCCCCGTCCGTTTTAGATTTAGACAATGAAACCATAACCGGCGACGAACCGGTGCCGGCCGACACAGTCGCGGCCGCCGCCGTCCCCGCCGTCCCGGCCGAATAAAACGGATAGAAAAATGAGAAAAATCATAATCATCGGAGCCTCATCCGGCATAGGAATGCGGGTGGCGGCCGACTTTGCCCGTATGGGCTGGCGCGTGGGCGTGGCCGCACGCCGCGGCGAACTGCTCAAGACGCTCAAGGACCAATTCCCGGACCGCGTGGAGTATTCTGAAATCGACGTCACGGCCCCGGACGCCGTTGAGCGCTTCAACGACCTCATCGAGACCCTTGACGGCATGGATGTGCTGCTATATGCCGCCGGATGCGGCTGGTACAACCCCGCCCTGGACCCCGCCGACGACGAGCGCACTGTACAGGTCAACGTATTGGGCTTCACCAAGATAGTCAACGCCGCATACCGCTACTACAAACAGACAGCCAACGTGAGCCGCGGCCGCATAGCCGTGCTGACCAGCGTGGCCGGCGTCAAGGGCCTGGGCATTTCGGCGGCCTATTCGGCCTCGAAACGCTACCAGTGGACCTACCTGCAGGCGCTTGACCAGCTTGCCCACCAGCAGCACGTCAACGTTGGCATCACCGACATCCGCCCCGGATTTGTCCGCACCGACCTGCTCAAGAACGGCCCGACTGACCTGCCCATGGTGATGAGCCTTGACTACGTGGCGCCCCGCGTGGAGCGCGCCATCCTGCGCGGCTACCGCGTGGCCACAATTGACTCGCGCTGGGCCGTCGTGACCGGCCTGTGGCGCATGATTCCCGCATGCCTGTGGCGACGTCTGGCCATCGATTTCTGAGGTCCCGGAATGCCGTTGGTCGGTGTTTTAGGCCCGCTCGTCTATATTTTTTGGGCGGAACGGCCTTAAATGCTAACTTTGCGGCATGAGTTTTCCAAGGGTAACACATATTATGCTTACGGCTGTGGCCTGCGTGGCCATGGCCTTTGACGTATCCGCCTACAACGTCACGGGCATCGTGGCCGACGCCGCCGGCGAGCCGCTGCTCAGCGCCTCGGTGCGCCTGCTGGCCGCCAAGGACAGTACCGCCGTCAAGGGCATGGTGTCAGGCGCCGACGGCAGCTTCCGCTTCACCGGCATCCGCAACGGCCGCTACATAGTGGAGGCCTCATACGTAGGTTTCAACACATTATATAAGAATATAAATGTTAAGGGCGCCAACGTGGCCCTGGGGCAGCTGCAACTGACCGAGGACGCCATCATGCTGCGCGAGACAGTCGTCACAGGCATCAAGACGCCCGTCACGGTCAAGGAGGACACCGTGGAATTCAACGCCGACTCATACAAGACCGTGCCCAACGCCGTGGTGGAGGACCTGCTGAAGCGTCTGCCCGGCGTCGAGGTGGGTTCCGACGGCAAAATCACCGCCTACGGCCAGACTGTCAGCAAGATTCTAGTGGACGGCAAGGAATTCTTCAGCGATGACCCCACGGTGGCGTCGCGCAACCTGCCTGTCAAGATGGTTGACAAGCTGCAGGTGGTGCAGCGCAAGAGCGACCTGGCCCGCATCACCGGCGTGGACGACGGCGAGGAGGAAACCGTCATCAACCTCACCGTCAAGAAGGACATGAACAACGGCTGGTTCGGCAACGTCGAGGCCGGCTACGGCACCGACGACCGATACAAGGGCTCGTTCAACGTCAACCGCTTCTGGAACGGCAACCAGATCACCTTCATAGGCGGCGCCAACAATGTCAACGACCTCGGCTTTACCGACGGCACCGCCGGCCGCTTCCGCCGCTTCGGCGGCTCGACGGGCATCACCAAGAGCCAGGCTTTCGGTGTCAACTTCAACGTTGGCAACGGCGAGATTCTGCGCTTCGGCGGCGATGTGATGTACTCGCGCTCCGACCGCGACACACGCCAGCGCTCCGACCGCCAGTATCTCTTTGCCGACTCCACTTCCTACTATAACTCCGGCAAGCTCTCGCGCGACATCGGCAACAACCTGCGCGCCGACTTCCGTCTGCAGTGGAAACCCGACTCGCTCAACACTCTCGACTTCCGGCCAAACTTCAGCTACAACCACAACAACTCGTGGTCAGTCGACTCGGCCGTGACCATGGCCGGCGACCCGCAGCGCTCGCTCGTCACCCGCAGCCGCAACAACAGCTCGTCGCGCGGCGACTCGTGGCAATTCGGCGGCCGCCTGATCTACAACCACAAGTTCCGCTCGCACCCCGGCCGCGCCATATCCGCTTTTGTCAACTACAGCTTCAGCGATGTGCGCGAGCGCACCGAAACATACTCGTGGAACAAATTCTTCATGGTCAACGACTCCGTGGACCTCTACGACCAGTTTGCCGACAACCACACATGGTCAAACAACGTCTCGGCCCGCGTGAGCTGGACCGAACCGTTAGGCAACCCCGCCAAGGGCAACTTCCTGACCTTCGCCTACCGCATGCAGTACCGCTGGAACGACGCCGACAAGTTGGTGTACGACTATCCCGTGGACTTCCCCGGCGGCTGGGATGCCGACCCCGTCATCGGCACCGAGGCCGTCTTCTCCGACCAGCTCTCCAACCGCTTCCGCAACGACTTCTTCAACCAGGACATCCGCGCCGGCTTCAAACACGTGACCCGCAAGCACAACCTGGACGTGGGCCTGTCGCTGGTGCCCTCGCGCTCCAAGTCAATCGACCTCATCAACGACGCCCGCAACATCCCCGAGCGCTGGGTGTGGAACTTCGCCCCCTACCTGCGCTACCGCTGGCGTCAGAGCAAGCAGCAGTCGCTGATGGTTGACTACATGGGACGCTCGTCGCAACCCTCCATGTCGCAACTGCAGCCCGTGGCCGATATGTCCGACCCTCTGCACATCGTCATCGGTAACCCCGAGCTGGACCCCTCGTTCACGCACAACCTGCGCCTGCGCTTCCACAACTTCGATGCCCGCGCCCAGCGCTCCATCATGGCCATGGTGGACGCCCGCCTGGTGCAGAACAACATCGTGTCCCGGACATCGTTCGACCCCGTCACCGGCGGACGCACCACATCCTATGAGAACGTCAACGGCACCTGGAACGTCCGCGCCATGAACATGGTGTCATTCCCCTTCCGCAACAAGGCCTGGACCTTCAACAACCACCTGATGCTGTACTACTCAAACACCATCGGCTTCAACAACGACCGCCGCAACCGCTCAGGCTCCTTCTCCGTCAACGAATCGTTCGGCATAGCCTTCCGCCCCGAAAACCTCGAGCTGGAACTCCGCCCCAACTACTCGCTGCAGACGGTCCACAACTCCGTACAGTCCACGGCCGACCGCACCGTGCACCGCTACGGCGGCATGTTCAACGCCACCTACTACACGCCCATAGGCTTCGTGTTGGGTACCGACCTCAACTACACGGCCACAAGCGGTTACTCGCAGGGCTTCGACGAGAAGAAATGGATGTGGAACGCCTCGCTGTCCTACCAGCTGCTGCGCGGCCGCAACCTCACCCTATCGCTCAAGGCCTATGACCTTATGCGCCAGAACTCAAACATCAGCCGTTCCATCACGGCCAACTACATCGACGACATCAGCACCAACTCCATGGGCCGCTACTTCATGTTCACCGTGGCCTACCGCTTCACCACCTTCAAGGCCGGCGAGCAACCCGCCGACCGCCGCAACAAAGACCGCCACGGTCCGCCTCCCGGCGTCCCGCACGGAGGCCGCCCCATGGGTCCGCCGCCGATGTAATCACCCCACGACCTTAAATTAGGGATACTCGGAAAATAGCCAACTAATTGTTTGGCAATTTCATAGATGATTTGTAACTTTACAAAGAACCCC
>CANQZK010000098.1 GCA_947628285.1 uncultured Muribaculaceae bacterium | reverse complement strand
GGCTATGGCGTTGTCAAGCTCGGCGGGGATGAAGACAGGCGCGGGGCATTCGGAACAGTCGGCGCCGTCGGCGCCGTCGGGATTCACAAAGCCGGCCACCTCAAATGAGTTGAGCAGCCCCGGGCGACCCAGGCGGCGGGCCAGGGCACGGGCCTCGGAGTCGCAGCCTATCACCAGGGCCTTGGCCAGGCCGGCGCGGCGCCCCCGCTGACGCTCAAAGTGCGTTATAATGGCGCGGCAAAGGTAGGTGGGCAGGAACAGCAGCCCCATGAGCAGGGCCATCAGCTCATAGTTGGCCAGTCGCTCGGGCACGCGGTCGTTGATAAGTACCACAAAGAATATGATCAGCGTGCCTATGAAGCTCACCACGGCCGTGTTGCGCAGGTCGTCCAGGCGCGATTTCAGCACCGGCTCGTTGTAGAAGCCCGACAGGGCATACAGTCCCACCATCATCAGCGGGATGAGCGCCTGGCCCAGCATGACGTTGTAGCCGTGCAGCAGGAATTCGCCCACCGGCGCCTGATGCAGAGGCTCCGGCAGCGACAGATAGCGTATCACCGAACACACCAGCCAGGCCAGGTTGACAGTGAGCCAATCCGACAGCAGGTAGCGCAGGCGCATCGCGGTGACATGCTTCATTTTCATGGGCGGTTCAGCGGATGATTTTGAACAGGCCTCCGGCCGAAATCTTGATGATGGACGATGCCCCGGCGGCCGGCGGCTCGTCGCGGCGCGAGGTACACACATAGTCGACGGCCCCGAGCAGGTCCGGGTCGATTCCGCCGAAGTCAAGCGGCGCGGGGCGCCCGCTGATGTTGGCCGATGTCGACACTAACGGGCAGCGGCAGGCGCGGCACAGGGCGGCGCTGAAGGGCTCGCGGGTCAGGCGCACGGCCAGGCTGCCGTCGGCGGCGCGCAGCTCCGGCGCTACATCGCGCGCGCAATCATATATAATAGTGATGGGGTTGACCGCTGCCTCGATGAGCTGATAGGCCACCTCGGGAACCTCCTCGACTGTGCGCTCAAGCGCCGCCAGCGAGTCAACCAACGTGATGAGCGCCTTGGAGTCGGCGCGGTGCTTGATCTCGAACACGCGGCGCACGGCCTCGCTGTTGCGGGCGTCACAACCTATGCCCCAGATGGTATCGGTGGGGTAGATTATCACACCGCCGCGGCGCACGGTCTCGACCGCGCGTGCTATGTCGTCGCGATACGCGTCGGGCAGCGGGTTCATATCTTGCATCTGGGTTTTGTGGCCTGGAACTCCTTGAGATACAGCGGAGTGGAGTAAGCCACGTCAATGAACTTGCGGCGGCTGAAATCTCGCTCGGCCAGGGCCACCATATCCACAGCTAAGGGCGTCACGTCAGGCACGAACACCGCATTGGGCGCCTGAATGACCTCGGCGGCCTTGGCGCTGCCGTCGCCGAACAGCAACACCGGGCGGCCCGTCGCCAGCAGGTCGGCGTAAGAGTCCGGTCCAAGTATCAGCGCCTGCGGGGCCAACAGCTCGTTCAGCCCGAAGTCATAGGCCGCCGTGAACACCTCCATGCGGCGGGCGTCAATCATCGGCACCAGGATGCTGTCCGGGTCGACATCGTCGGTTGAGAACATAACGCGCGTGGCCATCAGCTCAAGCGTGTTGACGCCGATTAGCGGAATCTTCAGCGCATAGGCCAGGCCCTTGGCCTCGCTCAGGCCGATGCGCAGGCCCGTATAGCTGCCCGGGCCCATCGAGACGGCCACGGCGTCGAGCGTCAGCTCGCGGTCGGCGGCGAAATCCAGGCACTTCTTAATGAAAGCGCTCAGCAGGGCCGCATGGTTGCGACCCTCAAAACACTCGGCATGTTCCAGAATCTGTCCCTCGGCTGTCAGGGCGGCCGAGCATACCGCAGTGGTTGTATCAATATTAAGTATAACTGCCATAGACCGCAAAATTAAAGAAAAGTTTCGACAACGGCAAAAATTTCATCGACCTTAAAGACCTTAGGGACCTTAAAGACCCTAAAGACCTTAAGGACCCTATGGACCTTAAAGCCCCCCGCCAGACCTACCCGAAAAATGCGCTTGAAATGTTAAAGTATTTTAAAAAATGAAATTAACACAAAAAATGCATTACCTTTACGCCTGTTACCTTAAATTTTCATTCTTTAACCCTAAAAACTCATATCCTTTAACAAAACCTTAGTTTTAAACCCTTAAATCTGTTAAAAGTTGTAAATTTTAGCTACTGTTTAAAAACTTTAAGTAAATTAGCGCATCCTTTGTTGGTCGTTATAGCCACAGATGTGGTAATATTGGAATGTAAATCTTTTATAAACCGATACTTATCTTTTTAAATATTACTATTTACAAACACAAAACGAAAAACATCAATCAATATCAACCCAGCGCCTGGCGGATGCTGCCCACGGCAGCCTATGCGTTACAGGCAAGTCTTTAAACCAACTTTACACTTTTTTATGAGAAAACATCTATTTGTGACTCTGCTCTTGGCCTGCGGGATGCCGCTGACCGGCAATTTTGCCGCGTTCGCTAACCCCGAACCCCAGTCGCAAAGTCAATCGGTCGTTACCATCAATGGTACCGTCCTGGATGAGAACAATGAGCCCGTGATCGGTGCAAGTGTAGTGCAAAAAGGTGCTGCTTCAAATGCCGCAGCCACCAATTTTGACGGTAACTTTACACTTCGCGTGCCCGCAGGCGCTATGCTGAAAATCTCTTATGTAGGCTACAAGGCTGTCGAAATGGCAGCTTCTCAGGGCATGAAAGTGTACCTGCAGCCCACAACAGAGATGCTTAACGAACTGGTTGCCGTAGGTTACGGCTCGCAGAAGCGTGCCAACCTGACCGGCGCCGTGGCCACCGTCGACGTGGCCCGTACACTTGACTCCCGTCCCGTTACCGACGTGACAAAGGCTCTGCAGGGTGCTGTCCCCGGCCTGACCATCACATCGGCCAACGGTGATGTCGATGCTACTCCCCAGATCCGCATCCGTGGCGTCGGTACGCTCTCCAACGGCCAGAAATCAAGCCCGCTGATTGTTGTCGACGGTGTGCCCGTGGACGACCTCTCGTTTGTAAACCCTGAAGACATCGCCGATATCTCCGTGCTCAAGGATGCCGCCTCGTCAGCCATCTACGGTACCCGCGCTGCCTTCGGTGTTATTCTGATCACCACCAAGGAAGCTTCGGTCAAGGACCGCTGCTCAATTTCTTACAACGCCAACTTCGGCTGGAGCTCAGCTACCGTGCTGCCCGAA
This sequence comes from uncultured Muribaculaceae bacterium, assembly GCA_947628285.1. GTDB lineage: Bacteria > Bacteroidota > Bacteroidia > Bacteroidales > Muribaculaceae > CAG-873. The sequence continues at coordinate 5,059 of CANQZK010000098.1, read as the reverse complement.
TTCGCCAACAACGTTGACCAGATCAAGACTGCCATGCAGCCCTGGTGCCGCGGTGCAGGCGATAAGGAAATCTTCGGTATGAACTTCGTTGACGTTCTCCCCTACATGGAGAAGTGGGCTGCCCAGCATGACGGTCCCTACACCGATTATGTTGAACTCCACCCCTACCAGAACGACGCCAACGTGGGCGACTACCGCGTTGTCGACGGCATCTGGCTGCGTTATGCTGACTGGGATCTTGGCAAGACCATGTTCCATGCAGCTCCCTCGCAGAAGCACAACGTCAGCCTGGAAGGCACCAGCGGCAAGACCCAGTACCGTCTGTCGTTCGGTTACGACGGCCGCGAAGGTCTGATGCGCTACAACCCCGACAAGCTGAACCGTTACATGGCCAACGCCTCGATTTCTACTCAGGTATTCTCGTTCCTGAAGGCCGGTGCACGCTTCAACTTCAGCGACCGCGAATCAACCACCCCCGGCGATCTGCGTAACACATACCAGTACATGTGGCGCTGGCCCGGTTTCTTCGAACTTTACGGCTATATGTATGACGAAGACGGCAACGCCGTGCCCACCCGCTCACCTCTGGGTTATCGTCTGGTAGGCGGTTCCAACAAGACCATCACCACCCAGACCCGTATGCAGGGCTGGATGCAGGCTACCCTCTGCAAGGGCCTCGACCTGTACGCCGACTTCACCTACACTCTGCGCAACCAGAACTCGGACGACTACCGTATTCCCGCCAACATGTGGGACACCTGGACCACCAACCCGCCGGCCCTGTGGTCGCCCTACACTCAGGCTACATCTTATGCCGCACAGAGCAACTACCGCGACAACATGTGGGCTGCCAACGTCTATGCCACCTACGCCAACACCTTCGCCGACGCTCACAACCTGAAGGTAATGGCCGGCTGGACCGCCGAACAGGAAGAATACAAGTACTTCTACGCAAAGCGTACCGGTCTTGTTGAATCCACCCTGCCCAACATCAACCTCACCAACGGTACCACCTACACCACCAGCGGTATCAACACCCACCGCGCCACCACAGGTTTCTTCGGCCGTATCAACTACGACTACAAGGGTATCTACCTGTTGGAAGTTAACGGCCGTTACGACGGTTCGAGCCGCTTCCCCGCCAGCGGTCAGTGGGCATTCTTCCCCTCTGTATCTGTAGGTTATCGCTTCTCTGAGGAACCCTACTTCGCACCCCTCAAATCATGGTGGAGCAACGGTAAACTCCGTGCCAGCTACGGTCACATCGGTAACGAAGCCGTAGGTGACAACCGCTTCCTCTCAACCGTATCTCAGATTGGCCAGGGCTCTGTATACTGGATCCACGGCGGTCAGAAGATCACCGAGTACAACATGCCTACCCTGGTATCCTCCTCTCTGAAATGGGAACGCGTCGTAACTACCGACGTCGGCCTTGACCTGGGCTTCCTGGACAACTCCGTAACCGTGGGCTTCGACTGGTACAGCCGCGAGACCAAGGACATGCTCGCTCCCTCACAGGTACTTCCCTCCGTCCTGGGTACAAGCGCTCCTTACAGCAACAACGGTTCTGTCCGCACCAACGGCTGGGAACTCTCCCTGGGTTGGAACCACTCATTCGGCGATGCTGATGTATACGTGACCGCCAACCTGGCCGACGCACGCACCAAGATCACCAAGTGGAAAAACGACTCACAGCTGCTCTACACCTACAACCCCGACGCAAGCAACTACACTGAAGGTTACTACTACGGCGATATCCTCGGTTTCGAAACCGACCGCTACTTCACTGAAGACGACTTCAACGCCGACGGCTCTTATAAGAAAGGCATCGCCGACCAAAGCGGCCTGCAGTCCGGCTCATTCACCTACGGCCCCGGCGACGTTAAGTTCGTCGACCTCAACGGTGACGGCGTAATCAACGGCGGTAACCCCACCATGATTGAACTCAACGGCGTTTACTACGTAGAAGGCGATGCAGGCTACGCTGCCGCCAAGGCTAACCCCGACCACGAACGCGTGGCTGTAGGTTCCGTTCACAACCACGGCGACCTCAAGGTTATCGGTAACGCACTGCCCCGCTACGAATACTCGTTCCGTCTGGGCGGCGCATGGAAAGGCTTCGACCTCGACCTCTTCTTCCAGGGCGTAGGCAAGCGCAACATGTGGAATACCGGTTCACTCGTTACTCCTATGTCACAGTCCAACCTGGGCGTCTTCAAGCACCAGCTGGAGTACAACCGCTACGTGACCAACGCTGCCGGTGAACTCGTAGGCTACGAAATCAACCAGGACAACATGTACCCCAACATGTACCCCGGTGCATCGGGCACAGGCAAGATCTCTAACATCGGCCGCGGTCAGTACAACTTCTATCCCCAGACCCGCTACCTGCTCAACATGTCTTACCTGCGACTGAAGAACATCACCTTCGGTTACACTCTGCCTGTTGAAATCACCAAGAAAGCCCTCATCCAGCGTGCACGCATCTACTTCTCGGCTGAGAACCTCTGCTTCCTGCACAACGGCGCCGGCAAGTACAAACTCGACCCCGAAATCTCACGCGGCTACGGCAACGGTGAGGGTATCGACGACGGTGTTGGCGGCTTCGGTCGTACCACCCCCATGCCCCGCACCTACTCGTTCGGTCTCCAAGTTACTTTCTAACACCACAATTCCTGAACAATGAAAAAACTATTTATATACGGAGCACTTGCAGCAGTAGGCGTATCGCTGACCGGCTGTAACGACTTCCTTAACGATAACCGCGAACCCCTTTCGCAACAGGTCGTTAATGCAGCGTTCTGGAACAACACCATGAACGTTGAGAACCAGCTCAACTACTTCTACCAGGCTTATCTGGGCTACGGCAACGCCACAGGTTACGGTGCCTACTACTTCAACACCGCTACCGACGACCAGGCCGGTACCGTAGGCGGCGAATTCCGCGACTGGCGCGTGCAGACCGTCCCCGCCAGCTCATCTGACTGGAACACCCCCTACCAATACATCCGCCGTGCCAACCAGGTGATAGTGAACCTCAGCGAGGAAGGCAACTCTATCGAGACCGGCGCCCGCAACAACTACCTCGGCATAGCCCGCCTCAACCGCGCTTACCAGTACTACAAGCTGGTTCGCTGCTACGGCGATGTGCCCCTGGTAAAGAAAGTGCTTGACGTGACCGACGACGCCGAACTCTTCGGCCCCCGCACCGCACGCAACGAGGTTATGGACTTTGTTTTGGAAGACCTCAACTTTGCCGTGACAAACATCTCCACCAAGAAGAGCCCCGACTACTTCAGCAGCGACATGGCCCGCGCCGTCAAAGCTGAAATCTGCCTGTTCGAAGCTTCCTACGCCCGCTACGTCGCCAAAGACGAAGCCCGCGCCAAGAAGTACTTCGAGGAAGTAGTCAGCGCTACCACCCCGCTGCTCGCCGCCTATCCCATCGGAAACGACTACCGCGCTCTCTACACCAGCCTCAACGGCGCCCTGCTGAGCAACCCCGAAATCATCTTCTGCAAGGCTTATCAGCAAGGTGTGTTCATGCACTCCACAGTGGACTACACCAGCGGTTCTACTCCCATCGCCGGTATCACCAAGGACGCATTTGACTCGTTCCTGTTCCTGGACGGCAAGCCCTACGCCAGCACAACCGTGGCTGACAAAGACGCTATCGCCGTTTACGTTGACCCCACCGAAGACTACAAGAAAGGCCAGATGGACATCACCGCAATGCTCGCTTGCCGCGACCAGCGCCTTGAGCTGACCACCTACTCAAACGTATTCTTCGAAGGCTTCGAGTTCAAGACTGAGAACACCGCCCCCATGACCTCAACCACCGGTTACGGCGTGCGCAAGTACAACAACTACTCAATCTCTCAGTCCGACGCTACCTCCGCCAACAAGAACTACACCGACGCTCCCCTCTACTGGGGCGCCTACGTAGCCCTTGCATACGCTGAGGCCAAGGCTGAACTCGGCACCCTCACCGACGGCGACCTCAACCAGACCCTCAACAAGCTCTACGCCCGTGCCGGCCTGCCCGCACAGACCGTAGCAAGCCTGAGCGCCATGAACGACCCCGCCAACAACATGGGCGTAAGCTCACTGCTGTGGGAGGTACGTCGCTGCCGCCGCTGCGAGCTCCTGCTCGATAACGACATCCGCTACTGGGACCTCATCCGCTGGAACAAGCTCGAGCTGATGGACACCAAGGCCCACCCCAACATCGTCCGCGGTGCTGACATCACCAACGTTCCCGCTGACTACAAGGTAGCCGTTGTCAACAACTGCATCAATCCTGTTGCCTTCCTGTTCGGCGGCAAAGAGCGCGTGTACAACACCAAGTACAACCTCTTCCCCCTGCCTGCCGACCAGCTGCAGCTCAACAGCAAGCTCACCCAGAATCCCGGCTGGTAATACCGCCCGGACCTGAACATAAACCATCCCCGCAGCCCCGCTGCGGGGATGGTTGCGTTTTTTTGGGGTAGCCGGCCTGATTACCGTTGAGGATGTTTCGCCGTCACGGGAAAATGTAGGAGGGCGTAGCAAAACGTGGAATTATAGGGACGCACGGGCCGTGCATCCCTACTGTTCGGCGTTTTGTCACACCCTCACGGCGAAACGTGGGGGACCGCCGTGTCGCGGGTGGCGGGCGGCAGGAAGCCGCTCATCCAGCGCCCGTCCGTGTCGATTGCGGGGACATCAAAGCACAAACCTCCGGCGGGGAAGGGTGTCCGGGCCGGAGGTTTGTGTCTGGGGGGCGGGTTAGTGTTTGCGGCAATGGCCGGCGGTGCAGTGGCCGGTGAAGAAGGCGGCGACGGTCAGCAGGGCCAGGCCGCCGATGAGCAGACGGTGGATGCGCTCGCGACGTTCGCCGCGGCGGATGCGTGCTTCTACTTTCTGCAGTTCTTCAAGTTCCTTGTGTTCGTTGTGATTGATAAGTGCCATGATTGTATGTTTTTAAGTGTGTTTTTACGTAGGAACGCGAGTTCGGGATAACGATATCCAACTCGGCGACATTACATTTAGGCATGAATTATCGGGCGGCCAGTCCTTG
>CANQZK010000097.1 GCA_947628285.1 uncultured Muribaculaceae bacterium | reverse complement strand
CAGATCAAGCAGAACTTCCCTCTGAGATACTTCTACGGCGAAAGCGCCAACGCCATCAAAATTCAGATATGGGTCACACTCATAGCCAATCTGTTACTCTCGGTCTTGCAAAGCACCTTGAACAGGCATTGGAGCTTCTCGGGACTGGCTACAATCGTGAGAATCGTTCTGATGTATTACCTTAATCTCGAAAAGTTCCTCAATCAGCCCGATGCAGACCTGAAAATCATGCTCGCCGAAGCTTCGGAATCGCCCCCCGAAGTCCTTGAAAACTACTGAGGGGGCTTGTCCTATACAAAAAGTAAGCCCAACATCTGCCGTTCAGGATGTTGGACTCACTCTTTTATGGTTTAGCGGACAGTAATAGAACTAAATAGAGATTCCGGAATTATGAAATAGCAAAGGCGAAACCCGTGGGGCTTCGCCTTTGCGTGTGGGGTGTTTTGTGTTTGTCTGTGGGATGATGCTGGCGGGCTTAGATGTTGAAGCGGAAGCCGACCTGAACAAGGCCCTGGGCGCCGAAACCTAACTCGCCGAAGATGCTTGTCACGCGCGTCAGTCCTACTTCGGCTCCGACGGGCACTACCTGGAATGCGAAGTAGGCATCGTTGCGGCGGTCGTCATGGTAGGCTGAATGGGTGATGTCGACACCGACACCGAGTTTGCCGTAGAGGGTTACGACGCTGTTGCGGTAGTAGTCGTAACGGCCGTTGAGCATGATTACGTGGTAGTAGGCGTTGCCGTCGTCAGAGTGTTTGTAGGAGGCTGATGAGAAGGTGTAGCTTGCACCGAGTGAGAAATTGCGCATCACCTTGAAGTTGATGCCGGCGGTGAGGGCGCCCCATGCGGTGTTGACGGGTCCCCAGGGGTGCATGTCTGTGGCGTCCATCTGGGTGTAGCCGCCATAACCAATCTGTAACTGGGCGCGTTGTGCGGATGCGCCGGGAGCTAATACCAATGCCAATACGGCAACGAGTGTGATGAGCAGTTTTTTCATAATAGGGTGTTTTGGGTTATTTTGCTTTAGTTACGGTTTTATAACACCGCCGGGCGCGGTTTTGTTTTTTAGACATAAAGACAAATTTGGGACAGAAAGACATAAAACCCGGAGATTTTTAGACAAAAAGACATAAAGCGTATTTAGACAGAAAGACAGAAAGACATAAAAAACAGAAAGATTATTTTTTTTAGACAAAAAGACATAAAAAACAGAAAGATTATTTTAGACATAAGGACGTAAGAACATAAATTTTTTTGTCCTGTTTCTCTGTCAGAAATTTGAATTTGTCTTTATGTTTTTATGTCTTTATGTCAAAAAACTTTGTCTTTATGTCAAAAATATTCTCTATGTTCTTATGTCCTTATGTCTAAAATATGTCTTTATGTCAAAAAACTTTCTGTATGAACGGGTAAAACAAGAAAAAGAGGCGCCTTCACAGGTACCTCCCTTTCCATTCATCACATTATGCTTAAGTTAAAGTGCTATCGATTGCGGGATGTTCAATCTGCTGTATGTTGTTTTGAAGCTATTTGGGGTTTTAGTATCGGGCCTCGACTACGTCCCAGTCCACGATGTCCCACAGGGCGCGCAGGGCGTCGGCACGGCGGTTCTGATAGTCAAGGTAGTAGGCGTGTTCCCAAACGTCGAAGGTCAGCAGCGGGGTGAGGCCTTCGGTGAGGGGATTTTGGGCGTTGCTGCCCTGGGTGATGAGGAGTTTGCCCTCGTCGTCGCGCGAGAGCCATACCCAGCCTGAGCCGAACAGGCCAACGCCGGCATCGACAAAGGCTTCCTTGAATTTGTCGAGCGAGCCGAAGTCGCGGTCGATGGCCTTGCGGAGCTCGCCGGATGGTTCACGGCTGCCCTGGGGCGAGAAGCTGAAGAAGTAGAAGATGTGGTTCCAGGCCTGTGAGGCGTTGTTATAGAGCGCGCCCTTGGCCTGACGGATAACTTCCTCCAGGGGCAGGTCTTCAAATTCGGTGTCCTTGATGAGACGGTTGAGGTTGTCGATGTATGCTTTCTCGTGCTTGCCGTAATGGAATGTTACGGTTTCGGCGCTGATGACCGGTGCAAGAGCATCGACATCATAGGGGAGATTGGGCTGTTCGTATGTCATAATTGCGGTGTTTTTTGAATATCTATACAATAAACGCCGCAACGGGCAAAAGGTTCAGTAAAAAGCCGCCGGGACGCGGGGTCCGGCGGCTTATGTGGTGTATTCGGGGTACTATGGGACGTCAGCGGCGCAGCCAGGCTGTCGATGCGGCATCGGAGGGCATGCGCCAGTCGCCGCGGGGCGAGAGGGTGACGCTGCCCACCTTGGGCCCGTCGGGCAGGCATGAGCGCTTGAACTGCTGGGCAAAGAAGCGGCGCATGAAGGTGTCCAGCCAGCGGGTGATGGTGGCATCGTCATAGCGGCCGGCAAAGGCCTTGCGGGCCCGCAGCAGGATGCGGTCGGGGCCGTATCCGTAGCGCAGGGTGTAATAGAGGAAAAAGTCGTGCAGCTCATAGGGGCCCACGATGTCCTCGGTTTTCTGGGTGATGTTGTCGTCCTTGTCGGCGGGGATGAGCTCGGGCGATATGGGTGTGTCCACAATGTCGAGGAGCACTTCGGCCACCTCGGGGCGGTCGGCCATGCTCAGGGCGAAGTAGCGCACCAGGTGGCGCACCAGTGTCTTGGGCACGCCGGCGTTGACGCCGTACATGGACATGTGGTCGCCGTTGTAGGTGGCCCAGCCCAGGGCCAGCTCCGAGAGGTCGCCGGTGCCCAGCACCATGCCGCCGGTCTGGTTGGCAATGTCCATCAGCAGCAGTGTGCGCTGGCGGGCCTGCGAGTTCTCGTAGGTGACATCGTGCACGGCGGGGTCGTGGCCTATGTCGGCGAAGTGCTGCTGCACGGCGGGGACTATTGAAATCTCGCGCATGGTCACGCCCAGGGCCTGCATAAGGCGCAGCGAGTTGGTGTGGGTGCGGCCGGTGGTGCCGAATCCGGGCATTGTCACGCCGATGATGTCCCGGCGGTCCATGCCGGACTCGTCAAAGGCGCGGGCGGCCACCAGCAGGGCCAGCGTGGAGTCAAGGCCGCCGGAAATGCCTATGACCAGCGAGCGGCAGCGGGCGGCCTGCAGGCGGCGCGACAGGCCCGTGGTCTGGATGTGCACTATCTCCTCGCAGCGCTCGGTCAGGCGGTCGGTGTCGCCGGGCACGAAGGGCATGGGGTCCACGTGGCGCAGCAGTGCCCCGGGCTCGGCGGCGAAGTCGGGCTCCGGCGTGCGCGTCAGATTAACCTTAACGGTGCGATAGCCGGCCGCGGCGGGGTTGTTGCGGCGGCAGTCGTCAAAGGTGCGCAGGTGCATGCGATCGCGCTCGATGGCTTCGATGTCGATGTCGGCCACGGCCATCTGGTTGCCTCGGTTCCAGCGTGTGTTGCGCTGCAGTATGCGGCCGTTTTCGGCTATGATGGTCTTGCCGTCGAACACAAGGTCGGTGGTGGATTCGCCGTATCCGGCCGATGCGTAGACGTATGCGCTCAGGCAGCGGGCCGATTGCTGGCTGATGAGCGACAGCAGGTAATCGTACTTGCCGATGACATCGTCCGATGCCGAGAGGTTGAACACCACCCGGGCACCGGCCAGTGTGTGGCGGCACGAGGGCGGCACGGGTGCCCAGAGGTCCTCGCACAGCTCGATGGCGAAGGGCACGTCGTCGATGTCGAACAGCAGGTCGGTGCCCACGGGAACGGTCCGGGCGGCGCCGCACACTGTCATTTCCACAGCGTCGACGGCGGCCGGAGCGGCGGCAAACCAGCGCTTCTCGTAGAATTCGTTGTAGTCCGGCAGATAGGTCTTGGGCACGATGCCGTAGATGTGGCCGCGGGCCACGACGGCGGCGCAGTTATAGAGCGCGTCGGCCAGGCGCAGGGGCAGGCCAACGATGGCGGCGCCCAGGCGCGGGTCCAGCTCGTCGGCCAGGCGCAGAAGCCCGGCCAGGGCATCGTCCGTCAGGCGACGGTTGTGGAACAGGTCGGCGCAGGTGTAGCCCGTAAGGCTCATCTCGGGGAAGACGGCCACCTCGGCGCCTTGGTCGGCGGCCCGGCGGCTCAGGTCAAGTATCTCGGTGACATTGGCGGCGGTGTCGGCCAGATGAACCGACGGCGAGCAAGCCGCCACGCGCATGAATCCGTTTTGCATATCAGTGATTTAGGTAAGTTATAGCGTTAAATGAAGATGAAGTTATAGTCATAGAGGAAAGAACAGATTTTGATTGAGGTGCAGCCGGTCCAGGCGTGTGCTTATGCGGCGCAGGCCGGACGTATCGGCGTATATCACCGGCATGCTGTACGGCCCGACGTCATGGACGTAGTCGGTGCGGCCGTACAGCAGCACGCCCGGGCGTGTGTAGGTGGTGTCGGCCGGTACCGGCACAACGGTTATTCCATAGCCTTGAAGGCGCATGACGTCCTGCGGCTTTATGTTGGCGGCAGGCAGACTGTTGCCGCGCAGGGCGTTGAGGATGGTGTGCCGCTGCAGGGCCTGATGGCCGGCAAAGGCCACAGAAGTGGTGATGCATTGCAGCAAGTTGAGGGCGACAAGGATTCCGAATACGGAGCCGAAAACTGTGCGGCGCCGCGACCGACAGGCTGCTATGGCGTAGCATGCCGCCGGGACTGTCAGCCACGCCTGGCTGACGTAACGCGCCCACCACGCCTGGCTGAATATGAAGCATGACAGCAGGGCGCACAGGGTCACGTACACGGCCGTCCGTTTATGGGGGTAACGCAGCGCGAACACCGCTGCGAGCGAAGCCGCCAGTATAAGCCCGAACAGGGCGCCAAAACCGCCCATACGGCTGTCATACAGTGTCTTGAGGTTGAATGAAAAGTTGGAGATGATAAAATTTGTTACGCGGTTGTGGCCGCTGTATTCCGCCGGAGTGTTGCCGGTCATGATATCGGCGCTGCCTTGACCCAGCAGAGGATAGAAGGGATTGCCGTAGTCGGTCAGATTGGTAATGTACGGGTGATAAGATATGAGTACGCCCGCGACGGCTGCCCCGGCGCACAACACGCTCAACCGGAATGCCGGGCGGAAGCGCCGCAAAGCCAGCAACCGGATGATGATCAGCGCACAGCACAGGCCCGTGAAGAAGAAAGCGGTGAATTTTGTGGCGACGGCAAGGATTATGGCCGCGGCTACAAGTATGGTTCCCTGCAGGCGCGTACTGCGGTCAATTCCGTCGGTGAACATGGCCCCGCCGGCTATGGCCAACAAGATGTAACAGTACTGCGCGTAGTCCACATAGTAGGTGAAAATCTGAAGGATGGACACGGGGCACAGCACCGTGGCAACTGTCACGGCGGCGCGTACCCGCGGCGATACGTTGCCTAAACAGCGGCGCACCCACATCCACACCGGCGCCACGCAGGCAATGACGAGCATCCAGTTTACGGCCTTGCCGCTCTCAATATTGCCTGTCAGCGCTATGATGCAGGCGACGGCTGTCTCAAGGCCCTTGGCGTAGTGCATGGCCCAGAGTGAGGTGTCCGGGTCAAAGGCTTTAGCCTCGGCATCGGACATCAGATAGGGGTTCCAGGCTCCCTGCAGGCGGGCGGCAATTTCCTGATGGTAGTAGTTGCCGTCCCATGAGGGGTCAGATACGAGCGTTGCAACCGCGCATGCGGCGATGATTACCGCTGTGGCTCCCAGGCTGTGGCGCAGCCAGGCTCGGGGCGACGTGCTGAGAAAGAATGTCCCGGCCACGGCAATAAACCATGCGGCCGGGAAGATGATGCGGTTCAAAGTGCCGCCGCACATCAGTGTAGCGTCTGCCAGCACGACTGTCAGAGCGATGGTCAGTATGAGCTGCAGAGCTAATGTCATGATGTCAGCGGCCGCGGAGCAGGCGGTGGTAGCGTTCGGGGTCGTTGATGAGGCCGACGGCTTCGATGAAGTCCTTGCTCAGCGGGTTGGTGGCGCGCACGTAGGTGCCGTTGTCGTAGAGGTCGCGCAGCATCAGGCCTTTGAGCATGGCGGCGATGATGGGGCGCGAGGTGTCCCACTGCTGCTGATTGAACTCTATGCCGGCGGCGGTGGCTGCCTCGATGAGACCGCCCAGAATGGCCTGGTCGGGCTCATAGCCGGCGTCGAAGGCGGTCTCGGTGGGGTAGGATTTGAGCAATTCGGCACGGTGCGAGTCAATCAGGCCCAGGGTGTATTTGACTATGACGCCTTTGGCCACGAGGTCGCGGTAGTAGGGCGAGTAGTATGATGTGTCGGCGGGTACGAAGACGTCGGGCATGATGCCGCCGCCGCCATACACCACGCGGCCGTTGCGCAGGGTGCGGTATTCGGTGGATTTGTCCAGGTGGATGCTGTCGGGGTGCCACAGTTCGCCGCTGTTGTAGCGGTTGAGCATGTCCAGCTGGTATTCCTCGCCCTTACCTTTCTCATAGGGCTTCTGGATGCAGCGGCCCGAGGGGGTGTAGTAGCGCGAGGTGGTCAGGCGTATCATGGAGCCGTCAGGGAAGGGGAAGGGACGCTGCACCAGGCCCTTGCCGAAGGTGCGCCGGCCCACGATGAGGCCGCGATCGTTCTCTTGGATGGCGCCGGAAAGGATTTCGGCTGCCGAGGCGGAGTACTGGTTGACGATGATGACCAGACGGTCCACGGGCATATCGCCGTTGCGTTGGGCGTTGAAGTGGTTCTCGGGGGAGTTGAGCCCGCGGGTGAAGACTATGGGGTCGCCCTTGCGCAGGAACTGTTCGGCCAGTTCGACAGCCGAGCCCAGATAGCCGCCGCCGTTTGAGCTGAGGTCCAAAATGAGGTTGCGCATGCCGTGACGGGCCAGCGAGTCGGCGGCCTGGCGCACTTCCTGGGCGGTGGATTCGGCGAATCGGGTCACGGAGATGAAGCCGGTGGAGTCGTTGACCATGTATTTGGCGTCGACGCTGTAGATGGGTATGTCGGCGCGCTCCAGCACGAAGTCAAGCAGCTCGGGCTCGCCGGCGCGCTTCACCTTGAGGTCCACACGCGAGCCTTTGGGGCCGCGAAGCACCTTGATGATGGCGGAGTTGTTGAGCTTGCGGCCGGCTATGACGGTATCGTTGGCGCTGATGATGCGGTCGCCGGGACGGATGCCGACTTTCTCGCTGGGGCCGCCGGCGGTGGGCTGGATTACGTATACGGTGTCCTCGACCATATTGAACTGGATGCCGATGCCGCTGAATTTGCCCTCCAGGGGCTGGTTGAGCTCCTTGGTCTCGTCCGGGGTGGAGTAGGCCGAGTGGGGGTCGAGGGTCTTGAGCATGGCTATGATGGCCTCGTCCACGATGGTGTCGGCGTCGACGGGCTCGACGTAGTATGTCTCTATGAGGGCCTCGGCCAGGCGCAGCTTCTGCTGGGGCGTGAATGACTCCATGCGCTGGGCCGCCACTGTGGCGCATAATGTGATTGCTGCAATGAGTGCGAGCAACAGGTTCTTCTTCATTGGGGTGCTTGGGGTAAGAATGATGAAACGTCATGTCCGTATGCCTGCAGCTCGCGCACCACGCTCGATGATATGGCGGCGTGCTCAGGCAACGTATATATTATAATGGTTTCAAGGCCTGAAAGTTTGCGGTTGATGTCGGCAAGGTCGCGCTCGTACTCGAAATCGCGCACCGAACGGACGCCGCGCAGCAGGAATCCGGCGCCGCAGTTGCGGGCGGCATCCACGGTAAGCCCCTGATAGGCGCATACTTCCACGCGGCCGCCGCAGTCGCGGTACAGCCGGCGGATGGCCTCGACGCGGGCGTCGGCGTCGGCGTCGGCCTTCAGGGCGTTGACTCCCACACCTATGATTATGCGGTCAAACAGCGGCAGGGCCCGCTCCACGACGGATGCGTGGCCCACGGTGAAGGGGTTGAACGAGCCGGCGAAGAACGCCGTCCGTGCCGGCGCGGCTGCCGCGCAGCCGGCCGTGTTATGATATGTCTGTGTCATCTTCAATCACCAGATTGTCTATGATGAAGTTCTGGCGCTCCATGGTGTTCTTGCCCATGTAGAACTCCAGCAGGGCGTCCACGCCGTCCTCCTTGCGCAGGGTGACGCGGTCCAGGCGCATGTCCGGCCCGATGAAGGTGCGGAATTCGTCGGGCGATATCTCGCCCAGGCCCTTGAATCGTGTTATCTCGGCGTTGTCGCCCAGGCGCTCTATGGCGGCTATGCGCTCCTCGTCGGTATAGCAATATGTGGTGTCGTCCTCGCCGCCGCCCTTGGCCTTGCTTGAGCGCTTGGACGTCTTTTTGTTGCGGACGCGGAACAGCGGTGTCTGCAGCACGTACACGTGCCCCTTCTTGATGAGGTCAGGGAAGAACTGCAGGAAGAAGGTGATCAGCAGCAGACGTATGTGCATGCCGTCGACATCGGCATCGGTGGCTATGATGACGTTGTTGT
>CANQZK010000096.1 GCA_947628285.1 uncultured Muribaculaceae bacterium | reverse complement strand
CTCCCTCATCACAGACACAAATCTGCTCGACGACTGACAGCCCTACCGTTAACATTTATTTTTAAACAAGCTCTAAGCCTTTAGTGATAGGGCCAATAAGGCCAATAGGCCTGCTCACCGCCCCCCATTGGCCCTATAAGCCCTATCTCCCAGTGGCCCTATAGGCCCTATAGTTTGTTAATCTTTTGTAAAAGATTTTGTGTTATCGCTATTATTTTGTAATTTTGAATAACACAAGGCAAGGCATCCCTCTCCTTTTGGCATGGTTTTTGCTTTACATAGTATTAGACAAGATTGACATGGAAAATAGATTCTCAGAAAATTTCAAAACAATGATGGCCGAGGCACGCCGTCTGGCTCTCCGCCACAACAACCGGGTCATCGGTCCGGAGCATCTGCTGCTGGCCGCTCTTGCCGATACGTCGGGCGAGGCTTACCGCCACGCCTCCTCAATCGTGCAGGGACGCAGCGTGGACGACCTCTGCGCCGACATGGACAATGCCATTTATGACCTGACATCGCCCCGCGTCGCCGACCTCACCGTCAGCGACCTGGCCACACGCATCACCAAACTGTCCGTCCTGGAAGCCCGAATGCTTAAGGACGCCGACATTGAACCCATACACATAGTGCTGGCCCTGATTCACAACTTCGAGGTGCGCTCGCTTGAGCTCTTTCGGCCCTTCTTCAACGCCGGACTCACCTACGAGGCCCTGTTCCGCTCGGCCCAGGTGGCCCGCGGCATCGAGCCCAAGGCCGAGGCAAGCTTTGCCGAGGGCGACGAGGACGATGACCGCCGCCCCGCAGGCGACGATGACTCCGGCGGCACCGCCCCCGGCCGTCATGGCGACGAACGCCGCAGCGACACTTCCGCGGCATCATCGCGCGGCCGCAAGTCGGCCCGCTCGGCCGGCGCCGACACGCCCATGCTCGACAAGTTCGGCCACGACATGACCCGCGCTGCCGCCGACGGCACCCTTGACCCCGTGGTGGGCCGCGAAACCGAGATTGAGCGCCTGGCGCAGATCCTCAGCCGCCGCAAGAAGAACAACCCCGTGCTCATCGGCGAGCCCGGCGTGGGCAAATCGGCCATCGTCGAAGGCCTGGCCCTGCGCATCACCCGCCGTCAGGTGCCCCGCGTGCTGTTCAACAAGCGCGTCGTGGCCCTGGACATGGCCTCGATAGTGGCCGGCACCAAGTACCGCGGCGAGTTTGAGGAACGCATCAAGGCCATCCTCAACGAGCTCTCCAAGAACAAGGACATAATACTGTTCATCGACGAGATACACACCATCGTGGGCGCCGGCAACGCCCAGGGCTCAATGGACGCCGCCAACATGCTCAAACCCTCACTGGCACGCGGCGAGCTGCAGTGCATCGGCGCCACCACCCTGGACGAATACCGCGTCAACATCGAGAAGGACGGCGCTCTGGAACGCCGCTTCCAAAAGGTGATGGTCGAGCCCACCACCGACGCCGAGACCCTCACCATACTGCACAACATCAAGTCGAAATACGAGGAACACCACAACGTCACCTACACCGACGACGCCCTGGTGGCATGCGTCAAGCTCACCGACCGCTACGTGAGCGACCGCAACTTCCCGGACAAGGCCATCGACGCCCTGGACGAGGCCGGCTCACGCGCCCACATCACCAACGTGACCGTCCCCGCCGAGATTGAGCAGCTCGAGGCACAGATTGAGGAAGCCACCGCGCGCAAGCTTGAGGCCGCACAGTCGCAGAACTTCGAATTGGCCGCCATGTGGCGCGACAAGGCCCAGAAACTGAACGAGCAGCTCGACGACGCCAAGCGCCGCTGGGAAGAGTCTCTTGAGTCCAACCGCGTGATTGTCGACCAGGACAAGGTGGCCGAGGTCGTGGCCATGATGACCGGCGTACCCGTGCAGCGTGTGGCCCAGGCCGAAGGTCTGCGCCTTATGGAGATGGCTCCCACCCTGCAGCGCGCCATCATCGGTCAGGACGAGGCCATCGACAAGATAGCCAAGGCCATCCGCCGCAACCGCATCGGCCTGAAGGACCCCAACAAGCCCATCGGCTCATTCATGTTCCTGGGCCCGACCGGCGTGGGCAAGACACATTTGGCCAAGAAACTGGCCGAATTCCTCTTCGACTCCGCCGACAGCCTCATCCGCATAGACATGAGCGAGTACATGGAGAAATTCACCGTGTCGCGCCTCATCGGTGCGCCTCCGGGCTACGTAGGCTACGACGAGGGCGGCCAGCTCACCGAACAGGTGCGCCGCCACCCCTACTCCGTGGTGCTTCTGGACGAGATTGAGAAGGCCCACCCCGATGTGTTCAACCTGCTGCTGCAGGTACTCGACGAGGGACGCCTGACCGACAGCCTGGGCCGTCGCATCGACTTCAAGAATACCATCATAATCATGACCTCGAACATCGGCACACGTCAGCTCAAGGACTTCGGCACCGGTGTGGGCTTCTCAACCGGCGTACCCGAGGCCGACGCCCGCCAGGCAGTCATCCGCAAGGCCCTCAACAAGGCCTTCTCGCCCGAATTCCTCAACCGTGTGGACGACATCATCATGTTCTCCGAACTCAGCCGCGAGGACATCTTCCGCATCATCGACATCGAGCTGGCCGGATTCTACCGCCGCCTGTCCGAACTGGGCTACTCGCTGGTGCTGTCCGACAAGGCCAAGAATTTCATCGCCGAGAGCGGATACGACCCTCAGTACGGCGCACGCCCGCTGAAGCGAGCCATCCAGAAATACCTCGAGGACGAGTTGGCCGACCTCATCCTGTCGTCCAAGCTCACCGACGGCAACCAGGTGACCATCGACTACGACAACGAGACAAAACAGATAGTCTCGTCCGTCACCGCCCTGACCCTCCCCGAAGGCCACTGAAACAACGAGAACCAATGAAACATCGCCGAGCAACATCATTCGGATGTTGCCCGGCGTATTTTTTATCCAAAAAAACGTAGAATATCTACTGCGGGTTGTTATGCTCAGATGTCCCCGAGTGTGTCGAGCATTTCGGTGTATTCCAGCCAGTCGGGGTCGTTCTCGGCGGTTATCTGCAGGGGCAGCAGGGGCAGGTCGGCCAAGGCTTCGTTGAGCTTTTTCTGGAATATGTTGGTGCTGAGGGTATAGAATACCCATTCGCGGCATCCGGCACCGGTATAAATGCCGGTGAGGACGGCCACGGGGTCGCGGCTGAGCACCTGCTGCAGGTTATCTGTGGCAGCGCCCATGGTCTCGGCGTCGGCATCGTCCGGCATACCGGCCGGGGCGTACTGCCAGGACACGTTGATGCGTATTTTGAATTTGGGGTTGTTGCGGAACGAGGCCGTGTCGCGCCGTCCCGTCACCATAATCAGTTGTCCGTCGGCGCTTTCGGCCGGCGCTGTACACCAGTCTTCTTCCATGGTCTTGATAAGAAATAAAATAGCCGTCGCGGAATCTCGGGGCCGGGTATAAGCCGGGTTATGTGGGGACGCTGTATTGCCCGCGGAGGGGCAACGGGCGCCTTACCGTTCGCCATTTATCTGAGCAGTCTACCCCCCGGCAATGGACGAGCAGCCCTTAAATGCCGGTATACTTGACCTTGCAACCCAAGAGAAGTGCGGCACGCAATGTCGCCATCGCGCCCGGTGGGCTCTTACCCCGCCTTTTCACCCTTACCGCGGCCCGCGAGGGGCCGCGGCGGTTGTTTTCTGTCACTCTTGCTCCGACGTTTCCGCCGGCTCCCCCGGGGGAGCTTGGTGCTCTGTGTTGCCCGGACTTTCCTCTCACACTCTACAGGCAGTGTGAGCGGCGAACCCCCGGCCCGATTCCGCGACGGCCGTGTATCAGTTGAAATATCCGCGCAGGATGCCGCGCTTGGAGTTGCGGATGAACTGCAGCACTTCGTCGCGCTCGTCAGTGGCGGGCAGCTCGGCTTCGATACGCTCCACGGCGTCGCTGACGTTGAGCGACGACATGTAGATGTAGCGGTAAATCTCCTGGATATCGCGGATGGTCTCGCTGGAGAATCCGCGGCGACGCAGGCCTACGGAGTTGATGCCCGTGTAGGCGATTGGATCGCGCGCGGCCTTGATGTAGGGGGGCAGGTCCTTGTTGATGAGGGCACCGCCCTGCACCATTACGTGTGCGCCGATGTGGCAGAACTGGTGCACCAGCGTGCCGCCGCCTATGACGGCGAAGTTGTCGACCACCACCTCGCCGGCCAGCTGCGTGGCGTTGCTGATGATGACGTTGTCGCCCACCACGCAGTCATGCGCCACATGGCTGTAGGCCATGATGAGGCAGTTGCTGCCCACCACGGTCTTGCCCTTGGCTGCGGTGCCGCGGTTGACGGTGACGCACTCGCGCAGGGTGGTGTTGTCGCCTATGATGGCCACTGTGTCCTCGCCGCGGAACTTGAGATCCTGGGGGATGGCACCGACAACGGCACCGGGGAAGATGGTGCAGTTGCGGCCTATGCGGGCGCCCTCAAGGATGGTGGCGCCTGACAGGATGCGCGTGCCCTCGCCAATCTCCACGTTCTGGTCGATGGTCACAAAGGGGTCGATGACCACGCTTGAGGCTATCTTGGCGGCGGGATGGATGTATGCTAAAGGTTGTTTCATTCTTATTTATTTTTGATGATCTGCGCCATGAACTCACACTCGCAGACAATTTTCTCGCCCACAAAGGCGCGGCCTTTCATCACGGCCATGCCGCGACGCATGTCGGTCATGAAGGATACGTGGAACAGCAGGGTATCGCCGGGCACTACTTTCTGACGGAATTTGACGTTGTCAATCTTCATGAAGTAGGTGGAGTAGCGTTCGGGGTCCTCGACGGTGCTGAGCACCAGCAGGCCGCCGGTCTGGGCCATGGCCTCGACCATGAGCACGCCGGGCATGACGGGTTCCTGGGGGAAGTGGCCGGTGAAGAAGGGCTCGTTGGTGGTCACGTTCTTGACGCCCACAATGTAGCGGGTGCCTTTCTCTATCACCTTGTCGACCAACAGGAGGGGGTAACGGTGCGGGAGCAGCTCGCGGATGCGGTTGTTGTCCATCAGCGGGGCCTTGTTGGGGTCATAGACGGGTGCCTGGATTTCCTGGCGCTTGATGTCGCGGCGGATGTCCTTGGCCAGACGGGTGTTGATGGTGTGGCCGGGGCGAGTGGCGATGACCTTGCCCTTGAGGGGGCAGCCGATGAGGGCGATGTCGCCGATGACGTCGAGCAGCTTGTGACGGGCGGGCTCGTTGTCGAACTGCAGGGGGCGGGGGTTGATGTAGCCGAAGGCGTCGACGTGGCGGTGCTCCACACCCATGAGGTCGGCCACGGAGTCAAGGTCCTCGGCGCTCATGGGCGAGTCGTAGATGACGATGGCGTTGTCCAGGTCGCCGCCCTTGATGAGGCCGGCGCGTACCAGGGGCTCGACCTCGCGCACAAAGACGAAGGTGCGGGCCGGGGCAATCTGCTCGGCGAATTCCTCGACATGCTCCATCGAGGCGTATTGGTTGGCCAGCACGGGCGAATCAAAGTTGACCTTGACCTCGACGCTGAATTCGTCGTCGGGCAGAATCATTATCTTGGAGCCTGTGGCGGGGTCGGCCACCTCGATTTTGTGTTTGATCACATAGAAGTCCTTCTCGGCATCCTGTTCCTCCAGCCCGGTCTGAGCTATGGCGTCGGTGTATGTGCGGGCGCTGCCGTCAAGGATGGGGAGCTCGGGGCCGTCCACCTCGATGAGGCAGTTGTCGATGCCGGCGGCGTAGAGGGCTGCCATGGCGTGCTCGATGGTGCTTACGGTGACGTCGCCCTTGCCCAGGACGGTGCCGCGGTTGGTGGCCACGACATTCTCGGCCAGGCAGTCTATTACGGGGCGGTCTTCAAGGTCGACGCGCTGTATTTTGTATCCGTGATTGACCGGAGCCGGGCAGAAACGTGCCGTCAGGTGGCCGCCGGTGTGCAGGCCCTTGCCCGTGAGGGTGAAGGGTTGTTTCAGGGTGAGTTGGTTCATATGCTGAGTTATTATTTCTTTTCGAGTTTGGATACGCGGTCGAACAGTTCGGCCAGATGTTTGATGTATACCGACTGGCGTTTGAAGTCGCGCTCAGGCACGGCGGGGTAGCCCATCACGCGGCTGCCGTCGGGCAGGTTGCCGGGGATGCCTGACTGGGCTCCGATCATCACGCGGTCGCCCACACGGATGTGTCCGGCAAAGCCCACCTGGCCGCCTATCATGCAGTTGGCGCCAACCTTGGTTGAGCCGGCTATGCCCGTCTGGGCGGCGATTACGGTATCGGCGCCGATTTCGGTGTTGTGTGCTGCCTGGATGAGGTTGTCCAGCTTGACGCCGCGGGCAATACGGGTGGCGCCCATGGTGGCGCGGTCCACGGTGGTGTTGGCGCCTATCTCCACATCGTCGGCTATCTCCACGATGCCTATCTGGGGAATCTTGTGGTATGAGCCGTCGGCCGTGGGCGCGAAGCCGAATCCGTCGGCGCCGATTACGGCTCCGGCGTGGATGATGCAGTTGCGGCCTATGCGGCAGCCGTGGTAAATCTTGGCGCCTGGATAAATTATTGTGCCCTCGCCTATGGTGACGCCGGGGCCTACGTAGGCCTGCGGATGTATCTTGACGCCACGACCCAGCCGTGCTCCCTGACCGATGTAGGCAAAGGCGCCGATGTAGGCATCCTCGGGCACCTCGACGCCCTCGGCTATGAACGAGGGCTGCTCGATGCCTGTAGGTACCGGCGTAAGGGCTTGTGCGACAAGCTCCATCAGGCGCGAGAGTGTCTCATAGGGGTCGGCCACGCGGATAAGGGTGGCGCTGACGGGATGCTCGGGGGCAAAGTCGTTACTCACCAGCACAATGCCGGCGTGTGTCTCGTATATATAATGAGTGTATTTGGGATTAGCCAAAAAAGTCAGCGCGTCGGGGCCCGCTTCCTCGATTTTGGCGAATGTGCTCACCGCCGTATCCGGATTACCCTGAACTGTACCGCCGACCATCGCGGCTATTTGAGATGCTTTAAATTCCATTGAAGATTTGCTTTTCGCGTGCAAATTTCGCAAAAAAAATCGGATTTCGGGCCATAGTGAGCCGAAAAATTGCCTTTTGCCCGTCAAACGGCCTTGTAAATGAGCCCGTCAGCGGCGGTTGTAGACCTCCATTGAGCGACGGTGAGCGTCGGCAATGGCATCGTGCAGCAGCCACAGGTTCAGATACTTGCGTCCGCTGCCGCCCTTGAAGGGACGGGCGGCGTCGCGCACGGCGTTGGCGCTGCGGCATAGCGGCGATGTCCACTGTGCGTCCGCGCCCATACCCTCGGGAATGGAGTCAAGAGTGACGCGCCCCACGGCGGCCACGGGTGGATAGCCCAGGGCCGTCCACATGTTCATGTCGGAGGCCTCGGCGGGTGAGTTGACGCCCTCGATGACTATGGAAGACGTGGAGATATCGCGCGGAATGAAGTCGGTGTCCGTCACATAGCGGCATCCGGCGGCCATGTGGTCGCACAACGTAAGTCCGTGGAAGAACGAGCGCGACAGCCCTTCGGTGAACGATTCCGGAGCCAGCCCTCCGCGGCTGCGCATGATGCTGTCAGTCAGATGCTCGGCCGCCACGTGACGGATGTAGCCCATGCCCTCGCCCGGCACGCCGCTCACGGAGTAGTTGGTGCGTATCATGTAGCCCCGGGGATCATCGGCCACGTCGAAGCGGCGGAAACCGCCATCGTCCGTCTCGAAGTACGCGGCACCTCCGCAGGCGTCAATCACGCCGAAATTGGCCTGCACGCCCATGGGCCGGGGCAGGCTGTCCAACATGCGGCCGAAATCGTCCACCGTGGCGCATCGGCCCAGTGCCAGCGTCATGACGGCGCCCTCGCGGTCCTTGAGCCGGGCCGTGTCCGGGGCGAGGTTGTATGATGCCGTGTTCATGATTGCAAAGCCGGTGTCGTTCATGCCCATCCAGGCTTCGGTCATCAGCGAGTCGCCGTCGTTGAACAGCACCGTGTATCCCGTCGTGGTGTCCGTGGCGGGGACCCGCGCCACAAAGTTGCCGGGCGCACCCGTATCGCGATGTTTCCATAACAGAGGTCGCCCCGTGGCCGAAGCACGGGCCGACACAATGACCGATGTACAGGCATCGGCATGCATCGCACACGCCGCCACGGCCAAGAACAGACTGATTAAGATTTTCATATCCTGCAAAAGTACTAAAATCATAGGACAAAACCCGGCTGAAAAGAAAAATATTACAAAAAATAAAAAAATTGTGTGATTTATTCAAAATATTCTTACCTTTGTGTTGTGAAATTGTGTTATACAACATCACTGCTCATTTCCACACTTCTACTCTAATGCTTATGATTACAATACTTCGGTTATTTTTTAACGGCTCCTGGGAGCCAAGTGTTTAATTCATTAAAAATCTGACGTTTAGCATG
>CANQZK010000095.1 GCA_947628285.1 uncultured Muribaculaceae bacterium | reverse complement strand
TGTGCCGTATTGTGTGGAACACTTATCAAACTTCCGTGGAACACTGGTCTGTTGATTATTCAGTAAACCCTACTTAACCGCTGATAATCAGGCAGAATTATTAACGGCACCCCAAAAAGTGTCAAAGTCAGGAAACTACATAACCCGCGTAGCCGGGAAACTAAGCTCCGGCCCGCGGGTTGTGCTGCATTATCTGCCCTCGGAGGGCGTAAAATCATAGAGCTTGTTTAAAAATAAATGTTAACGGCAGGGCTGTCAGTCGTTGAGCAGATTTGTGTCTGTGATGAGGGAGTTATGGGGCTCCATAACGACCGAAGAACAGACACAAAGATGCCGACGACTGGCAGCTTTGCAGTATTATTCCTTAAAATTGATAACGTATTGTCCATATATAATGCAAACAATGTTAAAGTTTATGAGCCCGTTTTTCCGCCAAAAGTTACTTTGGTCTCGCATATCTTGGCCGCTTTTTGCCTTGTTCCTCAGTCGTGTACATCAAGTACACTCCTTCCTCACAAAACAAAAATCGGCTCAAGATATGCGACCCTGCCGTCAACATTTATTATTAAACAAGCTCTTAGCCATAATCATACTGGCGGCGCTGCTGCCCGCCATCGCATGGGGCGCCCCTACCGACGCCCAGCTGGCCGACTCGGCCTACAACCGCGAGAACTACACCGAGGCCGTGGCGCTCTACACCAAGGCTTTGGGGCAGGGCATGGTGTCGCCCGAGATGTACTACAACCTGGGCAACGCCTACTACCGCCAGGGACGCCTGGGTCAGGCCGTCATAGCCTACGAACGTGCCCTGCGCCTGGACCCGTCCGACAAGGATGCCCGCGATAACCTTAATTTTGTCATCAACCAGCTTGGCGACATGCCTGAGGACGATACCTCGTTCCTCACCACCCTGCACCGCAACATAGTGACCGCCCAGAGCGCCAACGCATGGGCCTGGACCGCGTTAATATGTTTCGCGCTGCTGTGCGCCGCCGCGGCCCTGTATATCTTCGCCCCGGGCGTACGGATGCGCAAGACGGGATTCTTCGGCGGCATCGTGATGATATTCGTCACAGGCTATTTCATCCTTGTGGCCGCACACGCATCCGACCGCCTGCACGACCGCTCATATGCCGTAGTCACCGCGCCCTCAACCACCCTGAACTCCGTGCCCCGCATGCCGCGCCAGAACGAGAAGTCCGTATCGCTCACCGAGGGCACCAAAGTGCAGATAGTTGACTCCGTGCCCACGCCCGACGACCCCGTTGCCCCGCAGTGGTACGAGGTCAACATCAACAATTCGACCCGCGCCTGGGTACGCTCGACCGACGTGGAACGCATCTGACCGCCACCGGCGCCACGCCGCCCGGGCTGAATTTTTTCTTTTGCACTGTCAGCAAAAATTGCTAACTTTGTGGTTCAATATCCGACTATGCTGATATACAAAAATTCACTCGACGACCTGGTGTTGTCCGAATACGGCCGCAACATACAGAACATGACGGCGCACTGTCTGACAATCGAGGACAGAGCCGAACGCACACGTTGCGCACGCTCGATTGTCGATGCGATGTCAATACTCTTCCCGCCCAAAGGCGAAGACAAATATGCCCACCGCCGCAAGCTGTGGGACCACCTCTATGTGCTGAGCGGTTTCAGACTGGACGTTGACCTGCCCTTTGAGCTGACCCGCCCCGAGGAATTCGACAAATCGCCCGAGGCTGTCACCCTGCCGGCCAAGCAGATTAAACGCCGCCAGTACGGCCACATCATCGAAGCCATGGTGGACAAGGCAACCGCTATGCCCGCCGGCGAGGAGCGCGACCGCCTCATCGAACTTTTGGCCAACCAGATGAAGAAGTGCCTGATGGCCGTCAGCCCCGACGGCGTGGAGGACGTGCGCGTGTTCAAGGACCTCTACGAGATGACCGACGGCGCCATTTACATCGACCCGCAGGACCTGCGGCTGCAGCAATACCAGATTATCGTTCCACCGAAAAGCAAAAAGAAACGTAAACGTTGATTACCTCCTCGCAACTGACATCCATAGGCCAACTGCACAAACCGCACGGCATCAAAGGCGAGATAGCCGCCACACTGGACGACGGCATCGACCCCGACGCCCTGCGCTGCATAGTGCTGGACATCGACGGCATCTACGTCCCCTTCTTCATCGGCTCATGGCGCGCCAAAGGCAGCGGACTGCTGCTCAAACTCGACGGGATAGACGATGAAAACGCCGCCGCCGAGCTGGCCAACCACGAAATCTTCGGCCTGACCGACGAAGTGGGCGACGACGACGAGCCCGACGGCATGTACCTCTCGGACCTCACGGGCTGGAACTTCATTGCCGACGGCTCCGACATGCCCGGCGCCGTCATTGCCGACATAGACGACTCGACTGACAACATCCTGATAGTTGTCGACACCGCCGACGGCCGTCGCGTACTTGTGCCCTACGTGGAGGACTGGATAACGGAACTCGACCCGGACTCCCGCACGCTGCATATGTCGGTCCCCGACGGAATCATAGACTTAAACGACTGAACCACATGGAATTCGACGAATCAGAAGCAATCAAATACATACGCGCCAACATTGACGCCGACATCGCCGCCAAGTATGACGACGACGAGATCCTGAACCTCATCGACATCGTATTTGACTATTACGAGGCCAACGGCCTGCTTGAAATCGACGCCGACGATGATGACGACGTGGACATAGCCGACCTCACCGACTACGCCGCCCGCATGCTGCGCAAGGACAAGGCCGCCAAACTCACCCCGGCCGACGCCGAGCCCATGATGCGCGCGTACCTTGATTATGAATCCTCTCTTGACCTGTAAAATGACATCTCTCCTTAAATACATATGCGCCGCGGCGCTGGCACTGACCCTGCCGGCCGCACCCCTGGCCGCCGCCGAGCCCGATGACGAGGCCGACGTACTGGAGCTGAGCCTGGACGACAACATTGCCACCCCCGAGGTGCCCAAACGCGCCAAGACCTACATCCGCACCGCCATGGACCAGCTGCGCCGACTGCTCATCAAGAAGGGCTACACCGTAGAGAGCCTGCGCGACGGCGAGGTGCTTGAAGTGACCATCAGTTGCGCCGACCTGTTCGGGCCCGGCGCCGTCGAGCTCAAAGCCGGCGGCCGCGAACGCCTCAAGGAGCTGGGCACGACGGCCGTGACCTCAGAGCGCTACAAAGTGGCCGTGGCCGTACATGCCGACGATACCGGCGACGAACAGTACGCCGACTCAATCACGGCCGCCCGCGCCAACGCCATCGACGACTACTTCTGGCAGCTGGCCGGACAGAAAGATACCAACGTGGTGCCCTACGGCATAGGGCGCGACGAACCGCGCGTGCCCAACGACAGCCGCGCCAACCGCAACATCAACCGCCGTGTCGAAATCTTCATCATCCCGGACAAGGGGCTCCTGGAGATGGCCGGCGTCAAACCCAAGAAATAATAATAAACAAATCACTATACGATCATGGCAATCGAACTCAAGGGACTGACAAAGCGTCAGGAAAACTATTCGCAATGGTATAATGAACTGGTAGTAAAGGCCGACCTGGCCGAACAGTCGGCAGTGCGCGGCTGTATGGTAATCAAGCCCTACGGCTATGCCATCTGGGAGAAAATGCAGCAGACACTTGACCGCATGTTCAAGCAGACCGGCGTGCAGAACGCATACTTCCCGCTGCTCATCCCCAAATCGTTCCTGTGCCGTGAAGCCGAACACGTTGAAGGCTTTGCCAAGGAATGTGCCGTGGTGACACACTACCGCCTCAAGAACGACCCCAACGGCAAGGGCGTCATCGTCGACCCCGAAGCTCGCCTGGAGGAGGAGCTCATCGTGCGCCCCACATCCGAGACCATCATCTGGGGCACGTTCAAGAACTGGATACACTCATACCGCGACCTGCCCCTGGTGGTGAACCAGTGGTGCAACGTAATGCGCTGGGAGATGCGCACACGCATGTTCCTGCGCACCAGCGAGTTCCTGTGGCAGGAAGGTCACTGCGCCTACGCCACCCCAGAGGAGAACGAGGCCCGCACCGTGCAGATGATCAACGTCTACGCACAGTTTGCCGAGAAGTACATGGGCGTGCCCGTAATCATGGGCGTCAAGACAGCCAACGAACGCTTTGCCGGCGCTCTCAACACCTACACCATCGAGACAATGATGCAGGACGGCAAGGCCCTGCAGGCCGGTACATCGCACAACCTGGGCCAGAACTTTGCCAAGGCCTTCGATGTCACCTTCGCCAACAAGGACAACCAGCCTGAATACGTATGGGCCAACTCATGGGGCGTGTCAACCCGCCTGATGGGCGCCCTGATCATGACCCACTCCGACGATAACGGCCTGGTGCTGCCCCCGCATCTCGCTCCCATCCAGGTGGTAATCGTGCCCATCTACAAGAATGCCGAGCAGTTGGCTAAGATCACCGAGGCCGTCCTGCCCATCACACAGCGCCTGGGCGAGCTGGGCATCAGCGTCAAGTATGACGACGCCGACAACCGCCGTCCCGGCTTCAAGTTTGCCGACTACGAGCTAAAGGGCGTGCCCGTGCGCCTGGTCATCGGCGCCCGCGACCTTGAGAACGGCACCGTCGAGGTCATGCGCCGCGACACCCTGGAAAAGGAAGTCATGCCCCTGGCCGGCATAGCCGACGAGGTCAACGCCCTGCTGGAAGACATCCAGAACAACATCTTCCAAAAGGCACTGACGATGCGCGACTCCCGCATCGTCAAGTGCGACTCATACGACGAGTTCAAGGAGAAAATCGAGGACGGCGGCTTCTTCCTGTGCCACTGGGACGGAACCACCGAGACCGAGGAGCGCATCAAGGCCGAGACAAAGGCCACCATTCGCTGCATCCCCCTGGACAGCGAGCCTGAGGAAGGCGTCTGCATGGTGACCGGCCGCCCCTCGCACCGCCGCGTAATCATCGCCCGCGCATATTGATATCCTAACGCCCACCCACCGAAACTTCCGCCTATGCGTCTGGCCATAGTTCTGCCGTGCTATAACGAAGAGGAAGTCCTGCCGTCGACACTTGACAGGCTGTTGGGTCTGCTGGACAAATGGTCGCAATCCGGCCTTGTCGCTGCCGACTCCTACCTGCTGTGTGTCGACGACGGCAGCTCGGACCGCACATGGCAGCTCATTGAGCAGGCCCACATGCGCGACGCCCGCGTCAAAGGCATCGCCCTGGCCCACAACCGCGGCCACCAGAACGCCCTGCTGGCCGGCCTGGAGACCGTCACCGACCGCTGCGACGCCGTCGTGACCATCGATGCCGACCTCCAGGACGACCCCGAGGCCATAGCGCAGATGCTCGGTCACTACGCCGACGGCGCAGAAATCGTGTACGGCGTGCGGTCGTCGCGCCGGTCCGACTCGTGGTTCAAACGCACCTCCGCCCAGACATTCTACAAACTGCAGCATGCCATGGGCATCAAGGCCGTGTACAACCACGCCGACTACCGCCTGATGAGCAACCGAGCCATAAAACTGCTGAGCCAATACGGCGAGAGCAACATGTTCCTGCGCGGCATCATCCCGCAGATAGGCCTCCGCACCGCCACAGTGTCCTACCCGCGCACCGAGCGCACAGCCGGCACCACCAAGTATCCGCTGTCCAAGATGCTGGCGCTGTCCGTGGACGGCATCACATCCTTCACCGCCCGCCCCATGCGCTGGATTTTCAACACCGGGCTGGTACTGATGCTCATCGACATCATCGTGGCAGTTTGGGCTCTGATAGCCTACTTCAGCCACCGCTCCGTCACGGGCTGGACATCGCTCATCCTGTCGGTATGGTTCCTGGGCAGCCTGATACTGATGGCCCTGGGCATCGTAGGCGAGTACATCGGCAAGATATACATCGAGGTCAAGCACCGGCCACGTTTCGCTATCCGCGACGAACTCTTTGACTGACCCCACACTTCCACCCCCCCCCACCCTTCACCGCCATTATGCAACAGAGAGAAATCAAACTCGATATATTCAGGCCCGACCTGGGCACCAGCCTGCATCTGCCGTACGCCGACATGGGCATACAGGCAGGATTCCCCTCGCCCGCCCAGGATTACCTCAACGAGTCAATCGACCTCAACCACGAGATAATCCGCCATCCGGCCTCGACCTTCTACGCCCGCGTGGACGGCGAATCGATGATTGGCGACGGCATAGACAGCGGCGACATCCTGGTGGTGGACCGCTCGCTTGAACCCGCCGACGGCGACCTGGCCGTATGCTGCATCGACGATGAATTCACGCTCAAACGCATCCGTCTGGACGGCAACCGCGTATGGCTTATCCCGTCCAACGAGTCGTTTGACCCCATTCTGGTCACGCCCGAATGTCGCTTCGAGGTCTGGGGCGTGGTGACCCACACCATCAAACACCACAAACGCGCCTCGCGCCACTGACCGGGCAGAGGGGGCGGCGACTACGGCCATGATCGGACTGATTGACTGCAACAACTTCTTCGTGTCGTGCGAGCGCGTCTTCGCTCCGGGCCTGCGCAACCGTCCCGTGGCCGTGCTGAGCAACAACGACGGCTGCATCGTCGCACTCAGCAACGAAGCCAAAGCCCTGGGCCTCAAACGCGGCGACCCCTACTTCAAAGTCGAGGACATCTGCCGCCGCAACGACGTACGCGTCCTCTCGGGCAACCACCGCCTGTACGGCGACATGTCATCGCGCGTCATGGCCGTGATTGAAAGCATCATACCCGAGATTGAAATCTACTCAATCGACGAGGCCTTCATACACTTCGACGGCTGGGCAGACGGCCGGCCCGTCGACGTAGGGCGCGACATAGTCAGCCGCGTGCGCCGCTGCACAGGCATCCCCACCTCCCTGGGCATCGCACCCACAAAGACACTGGCCAAGGTAGCCGCCCGCTTCGCCAAGAAATACCCCGGCTACCGGTGCGTATGCCGCATCGAGAACGAGACCGAACGCCGCAAGGCCCTCAGCCTGACAGCTATAGGCGACGTATGGGGCATAGGCCGCCGCCTGCGCCGCAAATTTGAGCAGATAGGCGTCGACACAGCCCTGCAATTCGCCGACATGCCCCGCCAACAGATAGACCGCCTGCTGAGCGTAACCGGCGAACGCACATGGCGCGAACTCAACGGCGAGGCCTGCATAAGCCTTGAACAGGCGCCCCCGGCCCGCAAGCAGATATGCTGCTCGCGCTCCTTCGGGCAGATGCTCACCACCTTCGACGAGCTCCGCCAGGCCATAGCCCTGTTCGCCACCATCATATCCCGCAAACTGCGCGAACAGCACTCCGCCGCCGTATCCATATCCGTGTTCATCCGCACCAACGCCTTCCGCACAGATATGGAACAATACTTCAACTCAGCCCACCGCCGGCTGGACGAGGCCACCTCAGATACCATGGCCATAGCCCGCGCCGCCACACAATGCCTGCTGTCAGTGTTCCGCACCGGATACTCCTACAAGAAAGCCGGCATACTGGTCAACGAAACCGTCAGCGAAGACGCCGTGCGCCGCTCGCTGTTCACCGACAACGACGTCCGCCTGCGCCACAGGCGCCTCATGGACGTACTTGACTCAATCAATTCAAACTCAATAGCCCACGACACCGTGCACCTGGCCGCATACCGGCCCGTCGAACACATAGTGCGCACCAACATGCGCTCCCGACTGTTCTCCACACGCCTGTCCGACATAATCTCAATAAACTGCAATGGACAATAAGACATTCATACACCGGCTCTCGGCAGCCACAGGAACCGACCAGCGCCAGACAGCTGTGATGGCCGAAGCCCTGGCCGACATCATCAAACAGACCGTCGCCGCCACAGACTCCGTGGCCATACCCTCATTCGGCACATTCACCGGCGTAAAACACGACGAAAGCGTATCGACCGACCTCACCACCGGCAAACGCATGCTCCTCCCCCCTCAGATCACCATCGAATTCACCCCGGCCGCAATGCTGCGCAAGAAGCTCAACGAAAATGAATAACACCATCAACCTGCCCCAACTCATAGCCCTGCTGACCCGTGCCACCGACACCACCCCCGCAGCCGCACGCCGCTTCATCCACGACTTCTTCGCACAAATCGAAGCCCGTCTGCTTGAAGGCGAGACCATCGAAATCAAAGGCATAGGCCAATTCGTAGCCTCAGGCGACAAGACACAACCCGTCCTCTTCCGCCCCGACGAAAAACTCGCCCAAGCCATCAACGAACCCTTCGCCATCTTCGAAGCCGTCGAACTCGCCGACGGCGTGGAATTCGACCAAACCGAGTCCGAAGAATCCGAGCCCCCCGAGAATCTCGAGATTCCCGAGGAGCCCGAGCTGCCCGCTCCGCCGGTAGAGCCCGTATCACCCGCTCCGCCGGTAGAACCGGTCGAGGTCCCTCCTGCCCCAAGAGCAGCCAAGACCAGCATTGACCTCAGCGC
>CANQZK010000094.1 GCA_947628285.1 uncultured Muribaculaceae bacterium | reverse complement strand
AATCGCCCCCCGAAGTCCTTGAAAACTACTGAGGGGGCTTATCCTATACAAAAAGTAAGCCCAACTTCTGCCGTTCAGGAAGTTGGACTCACTCTTTTATGGTTTAGCGGACAGTAATAATTTAAGATTTCGTCTCATTCTCCAGGATTGTGTTTTTATAGCCGCAGCGGTCCATCCATGGCGGGGTCAGAGTTTGATTTTGGGGAGGGTTTGGCGGAGTTTTTCGGCGCAGTCGCCCTGGATGAGGATTTCGCCGCCGCGGGCTGAGCCGCCGGTGCCGAGGGTCTGTTTGAGACGCGAGGCCAGGGCGGCGATGCGGTCGTCGTCCCAATCGTCGGGGAATCCGTATATTATGGTGGCTGTCTTGCCGCCGCGGCCTTTGCGCTCGACAGCTATTTTGAGTTTGGGAAGGGCGCGGGGCTGCGGGGCGGACGGGATTGAGGGCTCGGGGGCGGTGTTCCCGTCATCGGCGGCGGGCAGGTTGAGCCCGGCCAGTGCGTCATGCCAGTCCATGGGTCAGTTGATTGAGAGTGAATCGTCGGGAGTGTCGGTGAGTGAATCGCGCGGGGTGGTCAGGAAGGTGCCTACCTGGTCCAGGACGATGATGCGGCCGGCCATCTCGCCGGTGAGCGAGCCGATGAATTGTGCGACGGAGTCGGGCGCCACGGCGCGGGCGCGCGAAAGGCAGCGGGCGGCCATGGCGTCGTTGGCGTCGGTCTCGGAGGGTGTTTCCTGGTTGCTGAGGCGGACGAATACTACGGCCAGACGGCACAGCTGGCTGACGGTAAGGCTGTTGAGGGCTGCGGAATCGGCCATGACGGCCTCGGCCTTGCGGTGGGCGCCTTTGAAGTCGCCGCGCTCGATGAGGGCCGCGGCGTCGTCGACTGTCCGCGAGGCGGACGGCGAGCCGCCGCAGGCTGCGGCCATGAGAGCAAGTAGCAGTATGACAATCAGTTGCAGGCGCATCACATGTCCTTTACTTGTTGGGCGAACTGAATCATCTTCAGGGCAGTGTCGGCACATTCGGGGCCCTTGTTGAGGCGGTCCAGGGCCTGCTGCTCGTTGTCGACGGTGAGGACGCCGAAGATGACGGGGGTGTCGCAGTCGGCGTTGAGGGCGGTGATGCCCTGGGTGACGCTCATGCACACGTAGTCAAAGTGGGGTGTGCCGCCGCGGATTACGCAGCCGAATACTATTACGGCATCGAACTGGCCGGTCTCAATCAGCTGTGAGGCGGCAAAGGTGAGCTCGACGGCGCCGGGCACGGTGAATGTCTCGATGTCGGAGGGGTCGACGCCGCGCGCCTTCAGGGTTTCGACGCATGACTGCGCCAGGGGGCCGGTGATTTTCTCGTTCCACTCTGTGGTGACGACTGCCAGGCGGGGCTGACCGTCAAGAGGGGCGTTGAACGGGTTGGGTATGTTGTTGCTCATGAGGCGTATGGGTTAGTTCTGAATGCAAAGGTGCCATGATTCGTCGATGGCGTCGGCGGCGCGGGAGGCCGACATTACGGCGGCCCGTAGGATGGTCTCGCGCAGTTCGGGCCCGGGGGCGTCAAGGTCGGCCGGGGTGAGGCGCTGCTCGTAGATGGAGGCGACGACACCGGCCACGACGCCGGCGTTCCAGGTCAGCGAGGTGCATATCTTTTCGGGTATCTCACTGTGTGTCACCTCTTTGCCGCTGAAGTAGTTGATGGTGCGGCAGGCGGGGTCGACGTTGACCATCGAGCGGCAGTAGAAGTCGACGCGGTCGGTATAGCATTTCTGGTCGGAGTCGACGCCGAACAGCAGTTTGAGGTCGTTGTTGCGGGCTATGATTATGTGTGCCAGCTCGAGGTTCTCAAGTATGGCGGGCATCACACGGGTGATGCGGCTCTCGCGCTGGGCCATGAATCCGGGCAGGTACACCATTATGGCGCCGCGCTCGGCGCAGTGGTTCAGGAAGGGCAACATGCGCTGGCGCATGCGGCTGTCCAGGGCGTAGTATCCGCCGAAGACCACGATGGAATCATCGTCGACGCGCGGCCAGATGATGTCGAAGCCGCGGTCGGGATAGCTCTCGTAGCGAGTCATTGTGCGGGGCATCTCGCCGCTGCCGGTGAAGAGGGTGACCGGGGTATGTCCCTCGGTGAAACGGTCAACCGAAGAGGTGTCCACGCCGGCGTCGGCCAGGAAGCGCACCACGCGGTCGCCCACGGGATCGGTGGCGGCCTCGGAGGCCATCACCACGGGCAGCGTATCGCGCGCCAGCATGGCTGCGGCATTGACTATGCGGCCGCCGGGCATGGCGTCCATGGGGCGGTCACCGTCAAAGACGATGTCCAGCGAACACTCTCCGATACAGATTATTTTTTTCAAAATATATTGGTTTAAATAAGGAGCTTAAAATTTAACATGCGGCGCGGGCATTTAGTTGACGCCGCGGGCCGCCGTGCCCAGATAGCCGCCGTGGTGACGGCGGGCGTAGTCGGTGCGGGTGAAGCCGATGCGGGTCATGACGTTAACCACCAGCACATCGCCTATGACGGTCATCATGGTGGTGGATGTGGTGGGTGTCAGGCCCAGGGGGCAGACTTCCGGAGCGGGGGCGGTGAACAGGGCGACATCAGCCAGCGCCGCCAGGGGCGAGCCCGGCTGGCCGGTAATCACTATCAGGGGGATGTCGGCGTAGAGGCCGCGGGTGAGCTCGACAAGCTCGATAATCTCCCGCGTCTTGCCCGAATTCGACACTAACAGCATCACGTCATGGGGCTGAATGACGCCAAGGTCGCCGTGCTGGGCCTCGGACGGATGCAGGTTGACGGCAGGGGTGCCTGTGGACGAGAATGTCGTGGCTATGTTCATGGCAATCTGGCCGGCCTTGCCCATGCCGGAGGTGATGAGTTTGCCCCCGAGGCGGTGCACACGGTCGACGATCAGCCCGACGGCGCGTTCATACTCGTCGGTGACCGGAATGGCGGCCACCGCGGCGCTCTCGGCCGCCAAAATCTGACGCATTGATTCTTTGATATCCATAAGTAGACGCAAAATTAGCATATTTAATCCAAACCGCAAAAAAATCCTGCGCCCGAGACGGGCCCGGAACAATTGATATCGCTATTCCGAATATTTTTTGTATCTTTGCAAGCTAAAATCAATGTGCTATGCAAGCAGAAAACTCTGAACAAATCAAACCGGTCAAGAAGACTGTGCTGGATGTTGACGATGTCATGGAGATGGCCCCGAAGCTGAGCGGCCACCGCAAGCTGGTGGAGAAGGCCCTGCACTGGCTGTCCGTGGACAAGGTCAACGATGTGCACGAGCGCGGATTTGACCGTCCGGGCGTGCCTTTCACGCAGTTTCTGCTCAATGACCTCAATATAAAGGTGCGCGTGGACAACGAGCAGGTGCTGGACAATCTGCCGCAGGGGGCCTTCGTGACGGTGTCGAACCACCCCTTCGGCGCCCTTGACGGCATCACGCTCATCAGCATGGTGGGCGCGCGCCGCCCGGAGTACAAGGTGATGGTCAACATGGTGCTGAACCGCATCACGGCCATGCGCCCCAACTTCATAGCCGTGGACCAGTCGGCCAGCGACGACCCGGCCAAGAAGGCCGTGTCCATCCAGGGCATCCGCCAGGCCATGATGCAGATCCGCCGCGGACAGCCATTGGGCTTCTTCCCCGCCGGAGCCATGTCCAAGGTCAACTGGCGCGGCCGGCTGATGGACCGCCAGTGGCAGCCCACCATCATACGCCTCATCGAGCAGTTCAAGGTGCCGGTGATTCCCATATATTTCCATGGCTCGAACAGCTGGCTGTTCAATTTCCTGGGTGTTGTGTGCTGGCAGTTGCGCACGCTGCGTCTGCCCTCCGAGGTGTGGCGCAAGTCCAATTCCACGCTGCACGTCAGCGTGGGCAATCCCATCAGCGTGGAGGAACAGCAGCGCCATCAGGGCTCGCTGGAGGAGTTCGGCGAGTTCCTCAGGGCCGAGACTTATAAGTTGCGTTCATGGAAGTGAATGACCGCCCGCTGATGCGCCAGTCGCCTGAGGTGACGCAGGCCAAACAACGGTTCGGCATTGTCGGCAACGCGCCGGCTCTGACCGAGGCGATAGCACGCACCATACGTGTGGCCCCGATTGACCTGTCGGTGCTCATCACCGGCGAGAGCGGCACGGGCAAGGAGTTCTTCCCGAAAATCATCCACGCCTACAGCGCCCGCAAGCATGCCAAATACATAGCCGTCAACTGCGGCGCCATCCCCGAGGGCACCATCGATTCGGAGCTGTTCGGCCACGAGAAGGGCTCGTTCACCGGTGCGGTGGCCTCGCGCAAGGGATACTTCGAGGAGGCCGACGGCGGCACAATCTTCCTGGACGAGGTAGCCGAGCTGCCGCTGACCACCCAGGCACGCCTGCTGCGCGTGCTGGAGACGGGCGAGTTCCTCAAGGTGGGTTCAAGCACGGTGCAGCGCACCAACATCCGCGTGGTGGCCGCCACCAATGTGGATATGCAGACCGCCGTGGCCGAGGGCCGCTTTCGCGAGGACCTGTACTACCGCCTGTCCACGGTGCAGATTGCCATCCCGCCGCTGCGCGACCGCGGCAACGACGTGGTGCTGCTGGCCCGCAAGTTCGCGTCAGACTTCGCCGAGCGCTGGCGCCTGCCGGCTATAACGTTCACCGACGAGGGGCGCGACACACTGACACGATACTCCTGGCCCGGCAACGTGCGCCAGCTCAAGAATATAATCGAGCAGATAGCCCTGTTCGAGGCCGGCCACGACATAGACCGCGCCCTGTTGGGCCGCTATCTGCCCGCCGGCGCCACGCTGACATCGGCCCCGGCCCTGCGCCCCGGCCCGCAACACTCGTATGAGCGCGAGCGGGAGATGCTGTTCAACCTCATCCTGAACATGCAGAAGCGCATCGACAGTCTGCAGGAGCAGCTCGAGCAGTCGGGCCACACGCCCGCCGACCGCCACGACAAGCCCTCGGAGATGAATTTCACGGACTTTGCCGAGAGCGACGCGGACACTCCCGCACCGGCGCCCGCGCCGGAGGAACCCGCCGCTCCGGCGCCGCATACCACGGCCCTGGTAACTTACTCGGACCGCCCCGTGATAGGCTCAGCCGCCCCGCAGCGCCCCGCCACACTGGAGGACCAGGAACGCGAGGCCATCCGCGCCGCCCTGGACCGCAACGGCGGACGCCGCAAAGCCGCCGCCGACGAGCTCAACATTTCGCAACGCACCCTCTACCGCAAAATCAAGGACTATGGCCTGGAATAAACTCTTTCGCCCCCTGCTGGCCGTGCTGGCACTGGCGTCCGTATGGATGGTCCAAAGCTGCCTGCCGCGCTATACGCTCAACGGCTCGGCCATAGACTACAACGTGTACCGCACCATCCACGTGTCGGAATTCCCCATCCGTGCCGCACTGGTGTATCCGCCGCTGCAGCAGCAGTTTGAGAATGACCTCCTGGACTACATCACCCGCAACACGCGCCTGCAGACAACGGACGCGGGCAGCGACCTGCAGCTTGAAGGCGAAATCACCGGATACTCGCTCTCGCCCCAGGCCGTCACTGAGGACGCCTACGCTTCCAAGACGCGCCTGACAATCACCGTCCGCGTGAAATACACGGACAACAAGGCCGAGAACAAGGACATCGACCAGACCTTCTCGGCCTACCGCGATTTCGACGCCTCCATGATGCTCACCGACGTCCAGGACCAGCTCTGCGCCGAGATTTCCAAGGAGCTTGTCGACCTGATTTTCAACGCAACCTTAGGCAACTGGTAAGATGACGGAGCGACTGACTGAAATACTGGAGAAGGCCGCCGCGGCCCCGGCATCGCTCGATGCCGACGATCTGGCCCTGCTGCGCCGCATAGCGCATTCCCTGCCGGCCTCGGCGCTGGCACCGGCGCTGATGCTCAAATACTTCGACTCAGACTTGGCTGATTCCGAACGCGAATCGCTGCGTGAGCGCGTGGCCCTGTACTGCGGCCGTCCCGATATGGTCATCAAGGCCATCGACCCTGAAGGTCTGGGATTCGACCGCTTCTACCGCCCGGCCGGAACACCGCCCACGCCGTCGACCGACTCGGCCATCGACAAATTCCTGGCCACCTACGGCAGCACATCGCCCGAGGAGGAAGCCCTGCTGGAACGCATGATATTCAATCCCGTGCCCGAGTACGCCGGCACGCTGGCCGCCGAGGCTGACGCCGCCGCCGGCGACACGGCGCAGGCCGAGCCGGGCTCGCAGGACGCCCTCATAGACGCCTTCCTGGCCAAGAATCCCGTGGCCGAACACGCCCTGCCCCAACCCGAACCGGCGCCCGAGCCCGTCCGTCCCGCCAAGGCCCCAAAAACAGCCCCCGCACCCGCTCCGGACGGTCTGTTGAGCGAAAGTCTGGCCAAAATTTTCATAAAACAGGGCCGTTACGAGCGCGCTTATGAAATTATAACTAATTTAAGCTTGAATTATCCGAAAAAAAGTGTTTACTTTGCAGACCAATTGCGTTTCTTGCAGAAACTGATAATAAACAAGCGCAAAACCGAGCAGGCCCGGACCGATGCCGTGCCGCCCCGGGAACAATAAAACCAAACCAAAAACATGTATATCGTAGTAATCGTATTGACCGTTATCGTGGCACTGCTGCTCATCGGCATCGTGCTGATCCAGAAATCAAAAGGCGGCGGCCTGTCGTCGCAGTTCGGCGGCGCCGGCTCAGTAATGGGCGTCCGTCAGACCAACAGCTTCCTGGAGAAAGCCACCTGGACCCTGGCCAGCCTGATTGTCGTGCTCTCCGTCGTGGCTGCATACACCATGCCCAAGGCCAGCACACAGACCACCGTGCGCACCCAGGCTACCGCTCCGGCTCCCCAGCCCGCAGGCAACCAGTTCGGCACCACAGCCCCCGCCGCTCCCGCCGCGCCGGCTACCCCTGCCGCTCCTGCTGAAGCGCCCGCAGCTCCCGCCTCGTCCGCACAATAACGCGCCCTGCACGGGCTCCCGCCGGGCGCCCGTCGCACACACATCATAGCCATGACCTGACGCCCCCGCGGGGATGCCGGGTTTTTGGTGTTATACCCTTATCCAATGAAACGGACCGACTTTGAAATAATGGCGCCCGTGGGGTCATACGACTCCCTGGCCGCCGCCATACAGGCCGGAACCGACTCCGTATACTTCGGCGTCGAAGGCCTTAACATGCGCTCGCGCTCCAGCGCTAACTTCACTCTGGACGACCTCCGCAACATAGCCGACATCTGCACCCGCGCCGGCGTCAAATCGTATCTGACCGTCAATACCATCATGTACGACGATGACCTGGCACTGATGCGCCGCATCATCGACGCCGTGGCCGCCAGCGGCATCTCCGCCATAATCGCATCGGACATCGCCGCCATCCTCTATGCCCGCAGCGTGGGCGTGGAGGTGCACATCTCCACCCAGTGCAACGTCTCCAACATCGAGGCTCTGCGCTTCTACGCACAGTGGGCCGACGTCGTTGTGCTGGCACGCGAGCTCAACCTGGACCAGGTGACCGCCATCCACCGCGCCATCGAGGCCGACAACATCCGCGGCCCCCACGGCCGGCCCGTGCGCATCGAAATGTTCTGCCACGGCGCCCTGTGCATGGCCGTCTCCGGCAAATGCTACCTGAGCCTGCACCAGATGAACTCCAGCGCCAACCGCGGCGCCTGCACACAGATATGCCGCCGCGGATACTCCGTGACCGACCTGGAGACCGGCGACGAGCTCAACGTCGACAACAAATACATCATGTCGCCCAAGGACCTCAAGACCATCCACTTCCTGGACCGCATGATCGACGCCGGCGTGCGCGTATTCAAGATTGAAGGCCGCGCCCGCGGGCCCGAATACGTCGCCACCGCCGTCCGCTGCTATGCCGAAGCCATCGACGCCATCATCAACGGTTCATACGACGCCGCCCGCGTCGCCGACTGGGACGAGCGCCTGGCCCGCATCTTCAACCGCGGATTCTGGGACGGCTACTACCTGGGCCAGCGCCTGGGCGAGTGGTCTGGCAAATACGGCTCATCGGCCACCCGCGTCAAACACTACGTGGCCAAAGGCGTCAAATACTTCTCGCGCCTGGGCGTAGGCGAATTCATCATGGAAGCCGGCGAACTACACGTAGGCGACGAAATCATCATCACCGGCCCCACCACAGGCGCCATGATGATAACCGTCGACGAGCTGCAAGTCGACTGTCACCCCGCCGAAAAAGCCGTCAAAGGCGACGCCTTCTCCATCCGCGTCCCCGCCAAAATCCGCCCCTCCGACCGCCTCTACCGCTGGGACAAAACTTCAGCAACATAAGCAACATAAACCACATAAAAAACATAAATCACATAAGCAACATACGTCACATCCCCCACACAAGCAACCACGCATACAAGAACAAACGCCCCCGCTGCGGCTTGGCCACGGCGGGGGCGTTTGGTTTTGTGGCGTTAGCCGTTATACTATGGCTGCGCGGATGGTGTCGGTGATGTAGCGCACGTCATCGTCGGTCACCCAGGGGCCGGCGGGCAGGCAGATGCCCACGCGGA
>CANQZK010000093.1 GCA_947628285.1 uncultured Muribaculaceae bacterium | reverse complement strand
TTACCAAAAGAATCGGCAACTTTTTCAAGCTGCCGATTCAACTTTTTTAGGGTTTTTATTATCCCGAACTCACGTAGTTATTTTTGTCTTGCGGACAAGACAGTAGAGGGCTGTTTTTGTCTTGTGGACAAGACGGGAGGGCCGGGGCAGGGGTCAGCGGCGTTTGCGGAACAGGGGGTAGACGGTGCGGATCAGCTTGACGCCCATGACAAACATGTCAGTGAAGCTGACCAGGCTCAGCAGCCGCCCGAAGGTGCGGCGCGACAGCATGACGTTGCCCTCGCGCAGGCGGCTGAAGTCCTCGGTGACGCGGCGTCGCTCTATGACTATGCGTGCCATGGTGACGGCGCGCTCGTAGGCCAGACGGTCCAGGCTATAGCCTTCCCAACGGTCCGGTTCGGATGATTTCAACTGTTTCATAGCTCGTTATCTTGGGGTGGCTTGCACAGGATTCTGGTCACAAACTTGCATATGGGGTTGATGAAGAGTTTGCGTCGCAACAGCACC
Organism: uncultured Muribaculaceae bacterium; assembly: GCA_947628285.1. Taxonomy (GTDB): domain Bacteria; phylum Bacteroidota; class Bacteroidia; order Bacteroidales; family Muribaculaceae; genus CAG-873. The sequence continues at coordinate 8,205 of CANQZK010000093.1, read as the reverse complement.
AATGCGACGAACATCAGCAGATAGAAACCGGCCACAATCAGATAGGCCCAGCCGCCGATATCGGTGGTTGACAGTATGTGTCCGATGCTGATGGACAGGAATACCACGAAGATGGTGCCCAGTATGACGGCCATGGCGTAGAATGCCACCGTGGAGAACAGTATGGTGACCTTCTCGGCGGCTGTCAGGCGCGCGTAGTCGATGTTCATGGTCACGAACCGCCGCAGGAGCCTGATGAAATGTGTTACTCTGTTGTTTTCGTCCATAATGCGATGGGGTGAGAGAGAAAAAAGAGGGGTCAAGGACTGCGGGCGCCGGTGGCGGCCCTTACCCTTTGACCCCTGTGATGCTGTGTGTTATTTTTCTTCGATTTCGGCCGCGATCATGTCGACGAATTCATCGACTTTGTCGACCGGCAGGATGCCCTTTTTCTGCAGCAGGACCTTGATGCGGTAGCGCAGGTCCTCGCCGCGTTCGGGGGTGTAGAGTGCTGTGACGGCCGCACCTGCTATGGCGCCGCCCAGGAACAGTAATAGTCCGCGCATAGCCTTTAGTCTTTTACTTCATCAAGCTTGGCCTCGATGGCGTCGGCTATTTTATCTACTTCGGATTCCTTGACAAAGGGGCAGTGCTCGCGTACAAAGTCGCGGATGCCGGCACGGGTTTTCGAGCCTTTTTCAGGTGCGAACAACAGAGCGACGGCTGCGCCGACGATGGCACCGCCGGCGGCTGCCAAAACAAGATTGAGACCTTTCATAGCGTTTGAGAGTTGGTGTTAGAGGCGCACAGCGGCGCCGGTTAATATTCGGTTTTCTATTCCAACACTTCACCGGCTGGTTTTGTTCGCTCCGCCGCTCGCTTTTTTTGAAAATATGAGGGAGCCAGGCACACGCCGGCTACAAGGTAGATGTAGTAGCTGAGCAGGCGCCATACGGTGGCTATGACCAGGGCGGCCGAGAGGCTGCCTATCAGATCGCCGTAATAGTTGGTGAACAGCCATTCGCTGACGCCACTGCCGCCGGGGGTGGGGCTTATCATCAGCACTACCAACACAACGAACTGACGTCCGAACACCAACAGGCCCGATGCGGCGGGCACGAATCCCCAGAACAGGGCGTTGACCACAAAGTAGCGCGAGAACCACGACAGGGTGGTGGCGCCGAACACTTCCAGCCACCAGCGGCGGGGCTTGCTGCGCACGGCGGCCGAGGTGGCCTTCATGTTGGCCACCATCTCATATGCGCCCTTGCGCCAGCGCGACAGGATGTGTATGGCGAAGAGTCGGTGCACGGCGGCCTCAAGCCACTGTGGCCGCACGATGATGCCGGTGAACAGTATGGCTGTCCACACCACTATACCGGCATATACCAGCCAGAATATCCATTCAATGCTGTGCAGCAGCACGTTGGCGCCGCTGCCGAAGAGCATGTCGGCTTGAAGCACCAACAGCAGCAACGGGCAGAAGACCACGAAGAACAGCTCGTCAAGCAGCAGGGTGGTGAGTGTGAGCGTTGTGGCGCGGCCCACGCTTATGCCCTCGCGGTTGAGGTAGAATATGGCCAGGGCGCTGCCGCCCACGGCCGACGGGGTGATGGCCGATGTGAAGGCGCACATGATGTCCACGCGCAGCGCACGGCGCCAGGACAGTTCGCGCTCGGTAATGGTGCGGAAGCGCCACGTCAGCCCGAAGTCGCGCCCGGCTACGAACAGCAGCGCCAGTGCCAGCGCGACCACAGTGCGGGTGTCGAAACGCAGCAGGCGCCAGGCCGCCGGGTTGAAGTCGTCGACGAACAGCCACACCACCACGGCCAGTCCTATCAGGGCCGGCACGACGGCTTTGAGCAGCGTGGAGCGCAGCGGCGATGTCATGCCCCGGGCGCTTGTGTCAGGATGTCCAGATAGCTGCCTACTGCGGCGACGGGGTCGTCGGCGTCGGTGATAGCGCTGCCTATGGCTATGCCGTTGAAGCCCTGTGCCATGACGGCGGGGACATCGGCTACATCGAATTCGCCCCGGGCCACGACGGGCACCTGAATGCCGCCGGCGCGGAACGTCCGGATGAAGCGTGCGCGGGCGTCGGCGTCGAATGAGGCCGGCACCATTGCAAAGTCTATATCGGCTGCCTGCAGCACCGGAGCGATGGATGCGTCGGCCGTCTCGATGCCGATGACGGCTTCCGGACCGAGGCTCTCGCGCAGCGATGCCGGGGTGGCGCCGTCATGTGTGGCCATGTACTGCCGGCTGAATATGACGCCGTGAAGCCCCAGTTGGGTGGCCGTGTCGGGACGGTCGTTGACGGTAAGGAACACGCCGGCCTGGCGGCACATCTCCATGACTTCGCCTGCGACGGCCTCGCGCAGCTGAGTGTCGTCCAGCTCGGGCAGGTCGAGCGATATCCAGGCACATCCGCCCTCGATGGCCATCTGCACCAGTTCGGCTATGCCGTAGCGGTCTGATTCGTTTAGAATATATTGCAGCATGATTATGAAAAGTAAAGCATTGTGCAAATGTACGAAATTTTCATTACCTTTGCACAGGAATTCTTTATACTATACGAATATATACGAATATGGCTAAAATTGGTTCAGTGATGACGCCTGTCGGCCGCAAGGCATTGCTTCTGGGCAGCGGCGAGTTAGGCAAGGAAGTGGCTATCGAGTTGCAGCGTTTCGGTGTCGAGGTTATCGCCTGCGACAAATACGCCCAGGCCCCGGCCATGCAGGTGGCCCACCGCGATTATGTGTTCAACATGCTTGACGGCGACGAACTGCGCCGCGTCATCAAGGCCGAACACCCCGATAACATTATCCCCGAAGTCGAGGCCATCGCCACCCCCGTGCTCGTCGAGCTTGAGAAGGAAGGCTACAAAGTCACCCCCACGGCCCGCGCCGCATTCCTGACCATGAACCGCGAGGGCATCCGCCGTCTGGCCGCCGAGGAGCTGGGCCTGCCCACATCCACCTACCGCTTTGCCGATACCCGCAGCGAGTTTGAGGAGGCTGTCCGCGAGGTAGGCATCCCCTGCGTGGTTAAGCCCGTCATGAGCTCGTCCGGCCACGGCCAGTCCGTAATCCGTTGCGAGGCCGATATTGAAACTGCATGGAACAATGCCCAGGAGGGCGGACGCGCCGGCGCCGGCCGCGTCATAGTGGAAGGCTTCGTCGACTTCGATTACGAGATCACCCTCCTGACCGTGCGTTCCGTGGCCGGCACCGTATTCTGCCAGCCCATCGGCCACATACAGGTCAACGGCGACTACCGCCAGTCCTGGCAGCCCCAGCCCATGACCGACATCGCCCTGGAGAACGCCCAGTACATAGCCCGCCGCATCACCGACGCGCTGGGCGGCTACGGCATATTCGGCGTAGAGCTCTTTGTCAAGGGCAACGACGTGATATTCAGCGAGGTCTCGCCCCGTCCGCACGATACCGGCATGGTCACCATGATATCACAGGACCTCAGCGAGTTTGCCCTCCACGCGCGCGCCCTTCTGGGTCTTCCCGTGCCCGGCATCAACTTCTACGCCCCCTCGGCATCCATGGCCATCGTGGTTGAAGGCGATACCGACAAGATTGAGATGGAGAACCTCGAGGCCGTGCTTGAAGAGCCCGGCGTGCAGATGCGCATCTTCGGTAAGCCCGAAATCAAGGGCCACCGCCGCATGGGCGTGCTGTTAGCTACCGATGCAACCGTAGAGCTGGCCCTGGCCAAGGTACAGCGTGCCTACGACCGCCTGAAAGTACGCGTGCTGGAGCGCTGAAACCCATGGCAGACCAGCGTATTACTGTCATGATGCGGGTCGATGACACCGCCCGCGCCGACATGGCTTTCACGGCCGACCGCACCTACTACCGCTTCGCCACCGACACATCCATCGAGGACGGCGAGTTAGCGCCGCTGCGCATCGACCTGCACGAGCTGGTCGACGCCGCCACGCCCCGTGCGGACGAGACTCCCCTGGACGCCGAGTTGCAGTTCCGCCTGTTTGTCAACAACCGGCAGACAATGACCGGCACCACCGAGCAGGCCCTGCGCCGCCTGGTCGACCTCCTGGCCGACAGCGCCGCCGAATTCACCTTCCTGCGCGGCTTCCTGCGCTGACCCGCAAACATCAAACCAACGCCGGCGGAGACGATCGTCCCCGCCGGCGTTGGTTTGATGCTCATCGGCCGCCGGCGGTGGATGTATCTGTTTTTGCATCAGCGTTAACGAGCTTTTGAACACCGCGTTTCTGACGGCCCCATTGCAGGTTGTATGATACGCTGATGTAGGGCATACGCAAATCAAGGCGCATGTGCTGCTCGTTGCTATTCCACTTATTCAACGACTTGCTGCCCTGGTCGTATTTGCCGAACGGTATGATAACGCCGGCCGAGAACTGCCATGATTTCCAGTTATAACTCAGGTCGATGATGTTCATGTCCTCGCCCCAGCTGATTTTCTCGCCCCAGAGGTCGCGTTGTGCTCTGACATACTGGCCGCTGAGTACGAATCCCCGGTGCATGAGTTGAATCTGAGCGTTGCCGCTCCATGCGTTGCTGTGATGAGTGTAGCCGTTGCCGCGCATACGTTCCATGCGGTATTGAATGTAGCCGCTTAATATAAGCCAATCCGGGATGATTTCAATCTGCGGCGCAAGGAAAAACGATAGGTTTTTCAGACCGCGGCTGTTTTCATAAGTGGTGATTAGTTTGTCGCCCTCCCATTGCAAGAGCGGTGTAATGGCATTGGGAGATGTGAAAGCACGGACACCGAACGAACCGCTGACGCGCGGCACATTGAAACCGTAACGGAAAGTCAGCATGTATGAGTTGGCGGTCTTGAGATTCTGATTGCCCACGCGCCACTGGAATCCGTCGAGTTGCTGAGGCACTATGTTTGTTTCGGCCAGCGACGGGGTTGATTGCCAGGATGTGAAGTTGAGCCGGAAATTGTGGTTCTGATTCAACGAATATGTGATAGTGGCCTGCGGTCGCGGACTCCACGTGTGGTTGCCTTGATTTGTCTCCTTGAACAGAAAGTCTGTGTATTGGACGCCCATGCCGGCTGTGGCCGACCATTGGCCGAAACGCCGGAAATATTCGGCGAAGAAATACACTTTGTCCTGACGCTGATGGAATATGTCGCCGCCAAGACTTTCGTACTGCGAGCGGTTGCGGTTGGCGGTGTACGACGCTCCGGCGGTGAAACGGCTGTTATTCCAGTTCTTGATGTAGTCGGCCTCGATTGCATACGCCTGATTGCGGTCTTTGATGTTGGTGTGGATGTCGGTCAGATAGCTTGTTGCATCGGGCAACTGTTCTATATAATCAGAGTAGGAACGTCCGAAGTAGAACGAGCTGTTGAGATTGACAATAAGCATCTGTTTATGCGCGAAATTCTGTTGCCAGTATAGCGACAGTGAGGGCGTGCCGCCTTTGTCGCCATGGGAGTCGGTCAGGAGTATGTCGTTCGAGCCGTCGCTCAGCGACAGAAGTCCGTTATAGAGGAATTTGTCTGTGACCTTTTGGAACAGGCCTAACTCAGCCATAAATACCGTGGTATCGGGTTTGATATAGCTGTATGAGGCCCAGACGTTGGTAAATGAATTGTCCATCGTGCCGCCGCGCGAAGTCTCGTCGCGGGTCAAAGACGAGCCGTCGGGATATGTGAATGTTTCGGTATAATCACGATGACTCTTTATCTTGTTGGTCAGCTTGAAGTTGCCGCCGACTTCCCACTGCGAGCGCCCGGTGTTGAACTTTGCATCGGCCATATAGAAACCCCATGCCTGATTGAGAGCCGGCCGGGCCGTTGTCATCAGCGAGCCGCCGACGGTGGGATTGGATACGATGAAATTCAACACATAGTTCGCGCCGCCGTATCGAAGGCCGGGGTTATCTATCCATTCAACCCTTTTGATGGTTTCGGGCAACAGCGTACGCACTTGTTCAAGGGTTGACTCACGTCCGTTTATGCGCACCTGTACCGACTGTCCGACCGCTTGAATAGTGCCGAGCGCATCACTGACGGTGAGGGTCGGAATCATAAGGTTGTTGAGTAATTGCATGCCGTTCTTTGAATTCTCGACGGCACTTTTGGATGGGTGATATACATCCATATCGGCCTTGCGGATTACTTTCGGCGCTTCGATTACAATTTCGTGAAGTTCTTGCGCCGGCAGAGAGTCCGTAGCCTCGGTTTGAGCATATGTGCTGACTGCGCCAAGAGCAACGGCTATTATGGCAATGGCAGGTTTCATATTTTGCGTCTTTTTGTTTTAGTGACGCAAAATTACTGCCATTTGTGACGACAATCTTCAACAAATGTCGAAAAAGAGCCTTTGCTCAGATGTTTTTTCGCAGGCGGCTCAGATGTGTCTGAGTTATATTCAGAAACGAGGCTATATCTTTCAGAGGGAAGAGTGAAAACAGATCGGGATGTTTTGAAATCAAATCATTATAACGCTCCCGGGCTGTTTTGCAGTGCAGATCCACGTATCTGTCATAGACAGTGGAAAATACGGCTTCGGTTCCTATCATCACGATGTCACGAAATTCAGAGTCGGCTTTAAGCCGATTGCCCAGTTCAGACGTAGATATGCAATAGATTTCGCATGGCGTTTCGGCTATAACTGATGTCCTGGCTTTCTGCCCTCGCAGCGAAAAGGGAAAATCTGTTACGAATTCTTCGGCGAATTCCAGACCAAGCACATGCTCCGTGCCGTCTTCGCCATATGCCACATATTTAAGAGTTCCGGACTTTATATATCCAAAGTATCGTGCCACCGTCCCGGCAGAAAAGAAAGCTTCGCCCCTGTCATAGCGGCGCAACTCTCCCTCACGCAAGCATAGTTCTCGCAGATAATCCGCCACCGGGCTTTCAATATATGTATTGAAGTGTTTAGTCATAAACATTCGTGCCGTGGAAAGGCTAATCTGTTACCCGCCCGGCATAGACTGGAATTCGACTGCAAATTTAAACAAAATATCTGAAGAAACCGCCGGGAATCTGCGCAACTCGCTGCCGGGTTGGTCAACAATTTTTCAAATTTGGTTGTTTTAGTGTTTAAGTACGCCGCATTCTTGTTTTGGCTTCTTAAAAATCTTTTCCGTAATAACTCATCACGTTAATTCATCCTTATTTGACATGAAGCTTGTATCATTTTTATTAGTGGCTTTCTGCATCGGGCTAAGCGCCGGCGCCACTATTCAAAACGATACTGTCGCGGTCCCGCAAGCGGGTCTTTCCGTAGGGCAAAGAGCTATATCGGGCACGGTTTCCGACCATACCGGGCAGCCTGTCATCGGAGCGATAGCAAAGGTCGCAGACAATAAAGATATCAATACCGTTACGGATGTTGACGGTAATTTCAACCTGGCGGGCGCGCCTGACAGTTGCACGCTGGACATCTCAGCTGTCGGTTATCAGCCGCTGCAGGTGGCGGTGACGCCGGGCAAGGACGTTTATGCCGCAGTCCTCGACGAGGCTCATTCGGCCCTGGACGAGGTTGTTGTCGTGGGCTATGCCACTCAGAAAAAGGTCAACGTGACCGGCTCGGTGGCCTCGGTAAGTGTCAACGCGCTGGCCGACCGCCCCATTACCAACGCCACCAATGCGCTGGCCGGTCTGGCAGCCGGTCTGACGGTATCGAATTCGGGCGGCAACACCCCGGGTTATGAGTCGCAGAGCATCCTGGTGCGCGGTCAGGGCACGCTCAACAATTCGGCCCCGCTGGTGGTGGTCGACGGCATGACCGGCATAGCCATCAGCGATATCAATCCGCAGGATATCGAGAATATCTCCGTACTGAAGGATGCCGCTTCGGCGGCGATTTACGGCTCGCGTGCGGCCAACGGCGTCATCCTGGTGACAACCCGTCAGGGCTCGGAACGCGCTCCCCGCGTGACTTACAGTGGCAATGTATCGTTCGAGAAGGTGGCCAAGCGGCTCAACCTTGTCACGGACTATGCCGATTTCATGGAGATTCAGAATTATTACTGTCCGCTAAACCATAAAATAGTGAGTCCAACTTCTTGAACGGCAGAAGTTGGGCTTACTTTTTGTATAGGATAAGCCCCCTCAGTAGTTTTCAAGGACTTCGGGGGGCGATTCCGAAGCTTCGGCAAGCATGTTTTTCAGGTCAGCATCGGGTTGATTGAGGAACTTTTCGAGATTCAGATAATACATCAGAACGATTCTCACGATTGTAGCCAGCCCCGAGAA
>CANQZK010000092.1 GCA_947628285.1 uncultured Muribaculaceae bacterium | reverse complement strand
TAATTGGTCTAATTGGTCTAATTGGTCTAATTGGTCTAATTGGTCTAATTGGTCTAATTGGTCTAATTGGTCTAATTGGTCTAATTAGTCTAATTAGTCTAATTAGTCTAATTAGACTAATTTTCTATGGTCCTATCAGTTCCATCAACGGCTGCAGGTCGGGGGCCGTGGGGGGGTGGGGAGGGGCGGGGGGTAGGATGGAGGCGCGGTGGAGGGCGGCGGCGATGGTCTGCGGGGTGTGGTCGGGGCAGATGACGTGGTTGGGACGCAGGCCTTCGAGCTGCTCGCGCGCGCCGGAGAAGTCGGTGGCCACGATGGGGGCGCTGAACAGCTTGGCCTCGGTGAGGGTGATGCACCAGCCTTCATGCACAGAGGGCTGCAGGTATATGCCGGCACCGGCCATGAAGGGGTAGGGGTTGGATTGCGAGCCGTAGAATATGACGCGGTCGGCCACGCCGAGCTCGGCCGCAAGGGCACGGCAGCGATCGGTGTCGGAGCCGTCGCCCACCAGGTGATAGCGTGCGTTGAGGCCCTGCCGGACGGCCAGGGCGAATCCGGCTATGGCGGCGGCCTGACCCTTCTCGGGGGATATGCGGCCTACGGTGACTATGTCCGTGGCGCCGTCGGCGGAGGGGCGGAAGGCGCTCGGCTCGGCGGCCTGACGCAGGATGGCGTCGGGGTCGATGATGTTGTGTATGACGGCGGTGCGGGGGGCCAGCTCGGGGACCATGGAGCAGTAGGCCGTGCGGGCGGCCTCGGAGACGAGGAATATGCGGTCCATGGCCGTGTGGTTGGACAGGAATGAGCGGCGCGAGGCGTAGCAGCGGGTGACGTCGAAGTGAATCCAGGCGGCGCGCTTGCGTGCGCGGACGTGGCGGGCTATGACGCGGTCCAGGTACTCGTGGGGCGAGGCGTAGCTGACGGCGAGGTCGAACTCGATGTCGGGCAGGAACGTGCCGCGCATCAGACGGTCGGTGATGATGTCCTTTGTGCCGCGGATTTTCGAGCGGACGAAGGCGGCGAAATCGGCTATGGCGCCGAGGCGACCGTGGCTGACATCGCGCAGCGTCTGCCGCAGGGGCGACATGAGCAGCGCGCGGCGCTCATACAGAGGCGTGACGGTGTGACGGTGTACCCAGGCGGGGATTTGGTGGTACAGCGGTCCTTCGGGCATCCAGAAGGCCATGTGCACTTCGTAGCCGAGGCGTTTCAGCTCGGGCAGCATGCCCAGGAAGGCCTTTTCGACGCCTCCGAGGTCGAAGCGGTGAAAGGTGAACAGCAGGCGTTTCATTTCAGGGGTGGCAACAGGTCAAACAGGGCCGAGAAATCCACGTCCTGACGGGTGTCCGGCTCGATGTGTGGCATTGTGGCGGCGCGGCGCAGGGCGTCGGTCATGGTTTCGGGGGTGAAGTCGCTGCAGATGATGGCGTTGGGGCGGCTGTCCAGCATCTCGTGGGCGCCGGAGACCTCGGTGGCCACAATGGGCATGCCGAACAGGCAGGCCTCGGCCAGCGATATGCTGAATGCGTCCTGGAGCGAGGGCTGGACAAAGACGTCGGCGCCGCGCATGAAGGGGTAGGGGTTGATCTGCGAGCCGTAGAAGCGCACGCTGTCGGCGGGGCAGAGCTCGGCGGCCAGGGCGCGGCAGGTGTCCATCAGGGGGCCGTCGCCCACGATGTGGAGGGTGCCCTCGGCGCCGCCGCCAAGGAAGCCGGCAAAGGCGCGGATGGCCAGGTCCTGGCCTTTCTCGGCTGACACGCGGCCCACGATGACGAAGTTTGTGCCCCGTCCGGGACGGTAGTCCGAGGGTTGCTCTGCTTCGGCGGCGATGGAGCGCGGGTCGACAAGGTTGCGGAAGGTGACGGTCTTGTGGGCTGTCTCGGGGTATAGGCGGCAGTAGCACTCGCGGGCATGTTCGGCCACGATGAATATGCGGTCCATCAGCGGGTGCAGCCGGCGGATGTCGTTGGGGTTGGTGTCCCAGCGGGAGAGGTCGAAGTGCACCCATGCGGCGCGTTTGCGTGCGCGGACGTGGCGTGCCACGTAGTAGTCCAGGATGGAGTAGGGCGATGTGTAGTTGATGGCAAGGTCGAACTCCATGCCCAGGGCGTCGTCGTGGCGCAGCATGCGGCGGGCTATCTTCCAGTCCTCCTTGTGCAGTTTCTTGTGGATGTATGGCAGCAGATAGGGCAGGGTGCGCCAGCGCAAGCGCATGAAGTCGTGTGCCAGCGTGCGCTTGGGGTCGGCCAGCAGGCGCATGTGGCGGTTCAGGGGCTTGATGATGTGCACGTGCACCCATGCGGGGATGGCCCGGAACATCTCGCCACGGTCGGTAATCAAGGCCAGATGCACTTGCAGGCCGCGGCCCTCCAGGGCGTTGAGCATGGCGATGAGCGCCTTTTCGACGCCTCCTATGCCCATGCGCGACATGACAATCAATATGCGTGGCTTACGGTCTGACATCTGTATGCGGTGAGGCGGCTGCCGGGACGGCCGGTTCGGAGCCGTTCTGAATTATCCTGCGGCGGCCGGACAGATAGCCGGGCAGGTGGTCGCGGTTGGCCAGTACGACGCAGCCCAGGGCCAGGCCCACTATGAGGTTGCCCGCCGGGAATATGAGGCCGGAAAGGCCCGTCAGGCCCAGGATGGTGAAGGCTATGAGCGGTGCCTTGAAGAAGGCCGAGTATTTGAGCCCGCGCACGCAGAACCACAAGAAGATGTAGAAGACTATGCCCGCGGCCAGGCCTATGTAGCCGGCATTGAGCAGCAACTCCAGGGGCGCACATTCCACGCCGGTGATAAGGTCGTCCTGATAGTCGGGGTCCAGCATCAGTTCGTTGTGGATGTAGAACTTGGGGTTGGTGGAGTTCCATGACAGGAATCCCCAGCCGGTCCACTCGCGGTTTTCCTCGTAGAGGTGAATCATCTTGGGGATGATCCGGGCGGCGCGTCCGGTGCCGGCCTTGGCCATGTCCTCCTCGTCCTGGGCGTTCTGCATGATGAACAGCTGGTCGATGTGCGACTTGATGCGCAGCTTGGTGACACCGTCTTCCGACGTGCCCATGGAGGCGTCGACAAGGTACAGGCAGGCGAACAGGACGAATCCGATGCTGCACAGGCGCACAATCTGTGTCTTCTTGGGCAGGAACAGCAGGAACAGGAACAGCAGCGTCAGGTACATGTTGAAGGTACGCGACACGGCCAGCGCCAGGATTACGGCCACCCACATCCATTTGGGCAGGCGGTACTTGTAGATTACGGGTACCACCAGTAGCATGAGCCAGTAGAGGCCCGGGGGCCACAGACGCAGCCACCAAAACCGGAAGGGGTAGATGTGTATGGTGTTGAAGGTGGGCTTTATCTGGTTGGTACGGGCAAGGTCGCGCGGCATGAAGAAGTCGGCGCACATGATGCAGCTGTCCAGGAAGTAGTACAGGCAGAATATCATGGCGTAGGGGAAGAGGCGCCGGATGAGGGTGTCCATGTCGAAATCGCGGTTGGCGAACACGGCCAGTGGCACCACGAACCAGCACACGGTCAGATAGTTGCACATTGACATTATCTGCACGCTCATGCTCTCCTCGCTGCACATGGCCATGGCCAGCAGGACGGCGAAGTAGGCCACCCAGCCCAGCATGAGCTTCTTGATGAGCGGATACTTGCGCAGGAACATCATCAGCAGTATGCACCCGAAGACTATGAAGCGCTGGTGCGTGAAGTAGATATCGTCGGAGTTGACCGTATTGTAACCGCCGAACATGATGGTGAGCATGATCAGGAAGTCGTAGCGGTCGTGCATCAGGCGGTCCACCAGGCAGACGAACAGCAGAATCCAGCCCAGGGGGAAGCGCAGGCCGGTCAGGGACAGGCCCAGCATGAACAATATAGGCCAAACCCAATCCCGCGCGGGGATGCGCAGGACGGGTTTGTCTTTGAGGACGGGAAAACCGTCAAAGAATCGTTGCTTTACCGCTTCGGCTGTCATTCCTGTTTGCCCTTGGCGCGATAACCGTAGTTCTTCTTGGTCTTGACGCCGTTGACAACGAGCGACAGTTTCTTGAGACGGTTGTTGTCGTAAAGGTCCTCGAGCTCGCGGATGCGTGTGGCCGAGGTGTAGTTGACGCGGGTGACGTAGATGGTGGCGTCGGAGATGCGGTTGAGCGCGAAGGTATCGCTGACAAGGCCCACGGGGGCGGAGTCGACGATGATGAAGTCATACATCTCGCGCAGACGGGTGAAGGTCTCGTCCACCTTGCGTGAGGTGAGCAGCTCGGCGGGGTTGGGCGGTATGGGGCCGGCCACGATGATGTCCATCGTGGGGATGTCGCTCACGGGCGCCTTCTGGATGATGTTCTCCAGCTGCATGTCGGCGCTTGACAGGTACTGTGTCAGGCCCGGAGTGGCGGGGATGCCCAGGTAGGACGAGAGTTTTGGTGCGCGGATGTCCATGCCCACCAGCAGCACCTTCTTCTCCAGCAGGGCCAGTGATGCGGCCAGGTTGCAGGCTATGAAGGATTTGCCCTCGCCGGAGACGGATGATGTAACGAGCACTACCTTGTCCTTGACGTCGTTGAGCACGAACAGCAGGTTGGCGCGCATCAGACGGAAGAGCTCGGTGGCCGACGATGTGTCGGTGGGCGATACCACCATGCTGCGGCCGGAGTGGTCGGTGCACATCTCGCCCAGCACGGGCACGGAGGTGAGGCGTTCCACCTCGTCGCGGGTCTCGAAGCGGTTGCGGAACAGCTTGACTACGTAGATGTATACGGGCGGCAGACACAGGCCGATGATGAAGGCGATGATCAGTATGAGGTATTTGCTCATGCCCAGGGGCTCGGTGGAGGTGTATGCCTCGTCCACGATGGTGCCTTTGGGCTGGGCGTTGGCCATGATCATGGCGTTCTCCTCCTGGCGCTGGCGCAGGAACAGGAAGAGCTGCTGCTTGACTTGAAGCTGGCGGGCCATGTCGATGACGGCACGTTCCTGCGAGGGGACGTTGCTCAGACGCGAGCCGGTGGAGCCCATCTGGCTGCGCAGGTCGCGCACGTTGACGGATGCGTTGTTGTACAGCTGGTTGACGGACGATATGATGCCGGCGCGCATGGAGTTGATCTGGTCGGTGACGCGGACTACGTTGGCGTTTTCGGGGCGGGCCGTCTTGAGCATGTCGTTGCGCTGGATGATGAGCTTGTTGTAGTCGCCGATGATTGACTGCAGGCCGGAGCCTTCGACGGCCACGGGGATGAGCTCGTATTTGTTGTCGGGCTGGCTGATGAAGTCGCGGGTCAGGCCCAGGACTTCAAGCTCGGTCTGCGCCTTGATTAGCTGTTCCTCGATGGCGGCGCGCTTGGTGGACTGGTATTTGGCTTCGTGCTCCACGTCGATGATGCCGTTGCGCTCCTTGAACTGTTGCAGGGCGGTCTCGGACTCGGTCAGGTCGTTGGCCAGCAGCTTGATGCGGTCGTCCAGGAACTGGGCTGTCTTGAGCGCCTGGGCGTTTGTCTCGGATATGCCTCGCTCGTTGTAGCGGCGGATTATGTCGTCAAGCAGGGCCTCGCCCATGATGGGGTTGGTGGTGGTGTATGCCAGCTCTATGACGTTGCCTTTCTTGGATGCGATGTCCGACGATATGTCCTTGGCCAGCTTCTCGGCGGCCAGGTTGTAGCCCATGATGTTCACCTTGGCGCAGAGCTGCTCGTCCTTGGGGCAGTATTTGGTGCGGTCCACGGTGAATTCGCCGTAGTCGGTCTTGACGATGTAGGGCAGGGTTACGTTGTTGTATTTTTCTTTCCACCGGAAGGGGCCGCGGGCGTCGATGTCGGCCTTGCCGTCCTTCTTGAGTGTCACCTTGAAGTTGAAGGCGTATTTGAGGGAGTCGAGCACGGACTCGGAGGCGTAGACGTCGACGGGCCACTCGGGGTAGAGCAGCAGGTTGTTGGCGAAGCCCAGGCGGAGGTAGTGCATCTTGTTCAGGCCCAGGTCCTTGACCACCTGGCGGTAGAGTGAGTGGGACGAGATTACGTAGATTTCGTCCTGCACGCCGCTGGAGCCGCCGCCCAGCAGGTCGCCCAGGTCGCTCAGGCCGGCCAGGGGGCTTTTGTTCTCGCCCTGGACCATGAGGTTGGCGTGTACCACGTACTTGTCCTTGCGGATGTGCACGTAATAGCCTGCGATGGCCATGCACAGTGCCAGTGAGATGATGAACAGGTACCAGTGCGTGGCGTATGATTTGAGTAGCGCGGGGATGTCGATGAAGTCGGATTGTTTTTTCTTAGCCATAAGTCATTACTTGATTGCAAGAGCGATAACGAGCGATGCCACAACCGATGTGGCGCTTACGATGGTCGATATGACCTGCAGTTTGAATGAGTTGTCCTGATTGTATTTAGCGTTGGCCTGACGGATTTTGTTAGGCTCGACGTAGACGTAGTCGTTCTGGCGGAGATAGAAGTAGGGCGATGTGAGGGCCTCCTTGGAGTTGAGGTTGAGGCGGGCGTAGGTGCGCTGTCCGTTTTCCTCGCGGATTACCAGGACGTTCTCGCGCTCGCCGTAGGGGGTGAGGTCGCCGGCTTCGCCCAGGGCGTCAAGCACGCTGTAGCGGTTGCGCTTGACGGTGAACTTGCCGGGACGGGCCACTTCGCCCCCCACTACCACTGTGAAGTTGACCAGTGCCACGCGGACGATGGCGTCCTTGACGTCGTGGCGGATTTCGGTCTGGAGTTTCTCCTGGAGCTGTTCGGTGGTCAAGCCGGCCACGTGGATTTTGCCCAGGATGGGGAAGTTGATGTCGCCCTTGCTGTCCACCAGGTAGGTCTGTATGCGCGGGGTGGCGGTGAGGGAGCGGTCGCCGTTGAGGTCGGACATGGACGGGGCCACGTTGTATACGGCTGAAGCGTCGGGTACGGACGATGATACGACGATGTCAAGCTCGTCGTCGGGCTTGATTTCAGGAGCATAAGCCTGAGTTTCAATGACACCGACGCTCTCGGTCAAGTCGGTGAAATAGGGCAGAACGGTCCTTTTGGACGAGCAGGCGCTCAGACAGGCCACCGCGGCTAAAGCTACTGCAAGAGTCTTTATATTCATATTATACGATTTCGTAAATAACTATTCTTATGCTTAACGATTAACTGTTAATTTTATTTTATGAACCGGTAAAAATATATGACAATTGTCGCGAGGGACGGATTAGTTCTATTACCATGCAGGTGGCGGCCACGGTGACGGCGGCGGCGCAGCATGCCAGCAGGGTGTTGGGCGCGAATGATTCCGGCGGGAAGCCCAGCAGCGCCTGCAGGTGTTTGACGGGAAAGAGGAAGAAGTAGTGCAACAGATAGATGCCCAGGCTGTTGCGTCCCAGGTATGACCATAGCGCGAGCCAGCGGTGACGGTCGCCGGCGGCTGTATCGGCATCGGCGCGCACGCACACGGGCCGGAACAGGGCCAGCGCTATGACGGCGACGCAGATGTGTATCAGGGGGCGGGCTATCCAGCGCGACCAATCCATGTTGGCGGGCAATTCCTCCTGGAAGGACATGTAATACATGGGCACCGCCAGGATGAGGAAGGCGGCCGTGACGTAGCCGGAGCGGGAGGTGAGCGCCAGGAAGGTGTCCTGCTCGCTGCGGGCCAGCACACCGAACATGAAGGGCACGAAATAGCACGTGCATGAATTAAAGGCCACCCAGTTCCACACCGGGTAGGGCATCATGAGCTTGTTGAGGACTATCAGCACGCCGTAGGCGCCCATGCACACGGCCACGCGGCCCGGCAGGGTGCGCGCCATGTTCAGCACCGGTGTCAGAAGCCGGTAGAAGCAGAATTCGGCCAGCAGGACCAGCGTGAACCAGTATCCCTGCTTGGCGGCGTTGGCCCACAGCCATTCAAAGGAGACATCGCGCACCGGGTAGAGGCCCGAGTGATTGTGGTAGAAGATGAACAGCGTGCTGACGGCCACCATGGGCAGCACCAGGCGCGGCACGCGGCGCCGCATGGCCGGGGGCACGATGCGGCCGCTGCCGTCACGGGCGCAACGGTAGGCCAGCCAGCCGCTTATGAAGAAGAACAGCGGCATGTGTATATTTGCAATGAGACGGAACGGCACCGAAGTGTCCGTTCCGTTCATGCATGCAAGTAAGACGTGCCCGCATACCACCAGAAAGATGGCGATACCCTTGAGAACGTCAAGCCAGGTCTGCCGTTGCGCCATCAGTTGACACGATAGCGGTCTATGCCGTCGCGCAGGAAGGCGACGACCTGGTTGGCGGCTGCGATGCCGGCGTTGATGTTGGCCTCGGCGGTCTGGGCGCCCATCTTCTTGGGCGTGAAGAACACGCGACCGGCGTATTTCTGTTCCAGTTCCTCGGCGATGGCCGGGCGGACGTCGGCTACATATTTAAGGTCGGTGCGCTCGGCCAGGGCGCGGTCCAGGCCGGCCTCGTCGATGACTTCCTTGCGGGCGGTGTTGATGAGCACGCCGCCCTTGGGCATACGGGTGATGAGGTCGTAACCGATGGAGCCGACGGTCTGGGGCGTGGCGGGTATGTGGATGGACACGAACAGGTTGTCGGCGTAGAGTTCCTCGACGGAGTGGACGGGCTTGACGCCGGCTTCCTCCAGGACGTTGTCGGGGCAGAAGGGGTCGAATGCGGCCACGTCCATGCCGAAACCGCGTGCTATGCGGGCCACGTTGCGGCCTACCTGACCGAAGGCCTGGATGCCCAGGTGCTTGCCTTTGAGCT
>CANQZK010000091.1 GCA_947628285.1 uncultured Muribaculaceae bacterium | reverse complement strand
TGATGAAGAAAGACCGACAGCTCGTCGAAGCCGCCGGCCTGGATATTACGCCCAATTCTGGGATTTTATAGTTTAAATATTTGGAAATCAACAGTCTACGCGGACGCGATTAATCGCGTCCCTACAAGGAATTACGTCAGTTTTGTGACACCTTGTCCGGCGTCGTCCGGGCTTTATTCGCCCGAGTAGCGGGAGAGTTTGAGGATGTCGGGGTTGTCGTAGAAGGTGGGGCTGAGGAGCTCGGGGATGGCCAGGGAGCGCTCGTTGTCAAGGTATTCGCAGACGATGCGGTAGCCTATGAAGCGTCCCAGGCGGCCGGGAGTGTAGGTTGAAATCACGCCGGTGTTGGGTGCTGGCGCCACAAGGCGTTCGGCAGTGCTCTCGTCGGTGTCGTAGAGGAGGTCGGCGGCGACAAGTTTCTGCCATATTTCGGGCTGGTTCTTTTCACACCATTCCAGCTGTTCGGGGCTGTAACCCAGGGCCTCGGCCAGCGATGCCTGCGGCACCAGTTTGGTCTTGGCGTAGATGAGGGCGCCCTCGTAGAGCAGTCGCGACAGGGTGGTGTAAGCCTTGGTTTTCTCGAAGGGATATTTGTTGGCGGTCAGGGCCTCGGCCATATCATAGGGCAGGCGCTCGGGCTTCTTGTCCAGACGGGCGTATGAGGGCCAGTGGGCATAGCCGGGGTATTCGGCGCCCAGATAGTGGTTGAGGGCGATGAGCATGACGGGTTCGTTGAACACGATGGAGTGGCGGTTGCCCCACACTACGGCGGTGTATGTACGCGGGGGCAGCTGCATGTCATGCTGGGCGGCGTTCTGAAGGATTCCGCCCAGGGCCTGTTCGACCGGGAGCAGCGAGGGGAAGATGCTGTCGACCGCCGGAGTGAAGATGGTGACGGGCAGCGAGTGCGACCATGCCACCAGCTCGGGGTAGGTGACCGCGGAGTCGGCGCCCAGCACCTGGGTCATGGCGCGGATGGACAGGGAGTCGGTGCGCATTATGCCGACGGCGCGGGCGGAGTCTATGACGGCGAACGAGGCCAACTCGGAGTACAGCGGCACGATGCTCTGCGGCTGCGCGGGCGTGTTGCTGCAGCCCTGGCACGCGGCTATGATGGCCACACAGGCGGCAAGGATGGTTTTCTTCATGGAGTTGATGTTTTGCGGCAAAGATAGGTTATATTTCGGACACATGCAAAATAAAATCTCCCGGCCGCCGTGCGGGGCCGGGAGAAGTGGTTATCTTGCCTCGGGGACAGGGGGATTATTCCTGTTCGAGGATTTCGAGCATACGGATTGCCGACAGGGGGATGCGTGTGCCGGGGCCGAAGATGGCTGCGACGCCTGCCTTGTACAGGAAGTCGTAGTCCTGAGCGGGGATTACACCGCCGGCGGTCACCAGGATGTCCTCGCGGCCCAGTTTCTTGAGTTCTTCAATCACCTGGGGGATGAGGGTCTTGTGGCCTGCGGCCAGCGAGCTGACGCCCAGGATGTGAACGTCGTTCTCAACGGCCTGGCGGGCAGCCTCGGCGGGAGTCTGGAACAGCGGACCCATGTCGACGTCGAAGCCGCAGTCGGCATAGCCGGTGGCGACTACCTTGGCGCCGCGGTCGTGGCCGTCCTGGCCCATCTTGGCGATCATGATACGGGGTTGACGGCCCTCACGCTTGGCGAAGGCTTCGCACATCTGCTGTGCCTTGACGAAGTCGGGATCCGACTTGCTTTCTTCTGAATACACGCCTGATATAGTTCTGATTGCTGCTTTGTAACGGCCTACGACTTCCTCGCAGGCATCTGAAATCTCGCCCAGCGACGCACGCAGACCGGCGGCCTTGACGGCCAGGTCCAGAAGGTTGCCCTTCTTGGTGCGTACACATTCGGTGATGGCTGCCAGAGCTTCCTTCACCTTGGCTTCGTCGCGGTGCTCGCGCAGGTCCACCAGACGGGCCACCTGCTCCTCACGTACCTGGGTGTTGTCGATTTCCAGAATGTCGATGGGGTCTTCGTGGTCCAGACGGTACTTGTTGATACCTACGATGGTCTGCTGGCCCGAGTCGATGCGTGCCTGAGTGCGGGCAGCGGCTTCCTCGATGCGGAGCTTGGGCAGGCCGGTCTCGATGGCCTTGGCCATACCGCCCAGTTTCTCGATTTCCTGGATGTGTTCCCAGGCGCGGTGGGCGATTTCGTCGGTGAGGGCCTCGACGTAGTATGAACCGCCCCAGGGGTCGATCTGCTTGGTGACAAGAGTCTCCTCCTGGATGTAAATCTGGGTGTTACGGGCGATACGGGCCGAGAAGTCGGTGGGCAGGGCGATGGCCTCGTCTAGGGCGTTGGTGTGCAGTGACTGGGTGTGGCCCAGGGCGGCGCCCATGGCCTCGATGCAGGTGCGGCCTACGTTGTTGAAGGGGTCCTGCTCGGTGAGCGACCAGCCCGATGTCTGCGAGTGTGTGCGCAGTGCCAGCGATTTGGGGTTCTTGGGGTTGAACTGCTTGACAATCTTGGCCCAGAGCATGCGGGCGGCGCGCATCTTGGCAACTTCCATGAAGTAGTTCATGCCGATTGCCCAGAAGAACGACAGACGGGGAGCGAAGGCGTCGATGTCCATGCCGGCGTTGACACCTGCGCGCAGGTATTCAAGGCCGTCGGCCAGAGTATAGGCCAGCTCGATGTCGCATGTTGCGCCGGCTTCCTGCATGTGGTAGCCCGAGATGGAGATGGAGTTGAACTTGGGCATGTTCTGCGAGGTGTACTCGAAGATGTCGGCGATGATTCGCATCGAGAACTCCGGCGGGTAGATGTAGGTGTTGCGCACCATGAACTCCTTGAGGATGTCGTTCTGGATGGTACCGGCCATTTCCTCGAGGCGGGCGCCCTGTTCCAGACCGGCGTTGATGTAGAATGCCAGCACGGGCAGCACGGCGCCGTTCATGGTCATGGACACGGACATCTTGTTCAGGGGAATGCCGTCGAAGAGCACCTTCATGTCCTCAATGGAGCAGATTGACACACCGGCCTTGCCGACGTCGCCCACTACGCGGGGGTGGTCTGCGTCGTAGCCGCGGTGTGTGGCCAGGTCAAACGCTACCGAGAGGCCCTTCTGGCCGGCGGCCAGGTTGCGGCGGTAGAATGCGTTTGATTCGGCAGCGGTGGAGAAGCCTGCGTACTGGCGGATGGTCCAGGGGCGCAGGGGGTACATGGCGCTGTACGGGCCACGCAGGAAGGGAGGGATACCGCTCACGTAGTTGAGGTGTTCCAGGCCTTCCAGGTCGTGCTTGGTGTATATGGGTTTTACGTGGATACGTTCGGGGGTGAGCCAGTCGGTCTCAGGGTTGGCAGCAACAGGGGCATGCCGGTCGCCGAATGCGTCTTTGGTGATATCGATGGTTTTGAAATCGGGTTTCATGGCGTTGCTGTTTATTTGTTAAGGAGACGGGCATTGAAGTCACGGAGTGTGTCGAGCACGTTGCAGCGTACGTGGACAAAGTCTTTGATGCCGACGGCTTTGAGGGCTTCGGTGCAGGCGGGAGCGCCGGCGACAACGAACTCGGCGCGGCCGTCCAGATACTTGAACGCTTCGGGTGCCAGGGTTTCGTATTCGTCGTCGGACGAGCACAGCACGATAACATCGGCCTTCTTGGCCAGGGCTGCGTCGACGCCTTCTTGTACGGTGTCGAAGCCCAGGTTGTCGATGATCTCATAACCGGCGCAACCGAAGAAGTTGGTCGAGAACTGGGCGCGTGCCAGACGCATGGCCAGGTTGCCGATGGTGAGCATGAACACTTTGGGACGGTTGGCGGCTGCCTCGGTGGCCAGACGCAGGGCTTCGAAGTCTGAAGCGGCGCGTGATGTTACCAGGCCGGCGGTCTCGGCAGCGCCGTCCTCGCCGCAGTGGCAGGTGCATGCACATTCGCCGTTCTCGATCTTGTCGGCGGCCATCTCGTTGATGTTGGGGTACTGGTTGGTGCCCAGCAGGATTTCCTTGCGGCGGGCCACGTCGGTGTGACGCTTGGCGTTGGACTCGTTGACGGTGCGCTGAACGTTGCCTTCGCTTACCTGAGCGAAGAATCCGTTGGACTCAACTTCGGCCAGGAAGAGCTTCCAGGCTTCGTTGGCGATGCTTACGGTCAGGGTCTCAACGTAGTATGAACCGCCGGCGGGGTCGATTACCTTGTCCAGATGGCTCTCTTCCTTGAGCAGGAACTGCTGGTTGCGGGCGATGCGTTCCGAGAATGCATCGGGTGTCTTGTAGGGGAGGTCAAACGGAGTGGTGGTTATCGAGTCGACGCCTGCCAGTGCGGCCGACATTGATTCGGTCTGGCTGCGCAGCAGGTTTACGTGTGCGTCGTAGATGGTCTGGTTGAAGCGCGATGTTGCGGCGTGAACGTGCATCTTGGCGCTTTCCTTATTATCTGTGTACTGCTTGACAATCTGGGCCCAGAGCATGCGGGCGGCGCGGAATTTGGCCAGCTCCATGAAGAAGTTGCTCGATACGCCCATGTTGAATTTGATGCGGTTTGCCACGGTGTCGGCGCTCAGGCCGGCTTCGGTGAGCAGGGTCATCCAGTCGGCGCCCCAGGCCAGAGCGTAGCCCAGTTCCTGGAAGATGAATGCGCCTGAGTTGGCCAGCATTACGCTGTCCACAGCCAGCACGCGCAGGCCGGGTACGTTGGCAGCGGCCTCAACGATTGCTTTGGCGTTGGCGGTGATGGCTGCGATGTCCAGTTTCTTGCCGTGACGCAGGGCGGGCTTGAGGGGATTGTAGTCCACCGAGCCGCGGAAGTCGGCTTCGTGGCCGGTCTCCTTGAGATAGGCTGCCAGGTTGGTCACCAGGTCGAGCGCCTTACGGGGGCAGCAGCTGAAGTTGATTTCAACAGCGCCGATGACGATGTCCTTCAGACAAGCGGCGATATTCTCCTTGGTGGGCTCGTTCAGTTTGAAACCGAGTGAGGTCACGCCCTTGTTGAGCACTTCCAGGGCCACTTTGTTGGCCTCCACGGGGTCCATGGGCAGGATTTCCTGACGGGTGAGCCAGTCGTTGTCCTTACGAGTGCCGCGCACATAGGGGAATTCGCCGGGGAGCGAGTCGGTCGTTGCCAGACCGGCGATGTCTTCGGCGCGGTAGATGGGCTGTACGTTGAAGCCCTCGTTGGTGCGCCACACCAGTTTCTTGTCAAAGTCGGCACCCTTGAGGTCGGTGGTCACTTTTTCGCGCCATTCCTCGTAGGTCACGCCCGGAAACTGTTCAAAAAGCTTTTCTTTCTTTTCTGCCATAACTTTGGGAGTTATCTTGTTCGGTAGTAGTGATATGTTATTTCATGGTTTATTGTGCGTAACGGCCGCGCAAAAGCAGCCTTGCCGTTTCAACGGGCAAAGATAAGATATTTTTTGGAATAATAAACCAAAACGCCCTAAAATTTCGTTAACCCCGCGCGCAATACAATAATATATGGGGCGGCGGCGCTCATTCCGGGTGGCGACCGCTCACGCCGATGCCGAACAGGGCGAAATCATACTTGACGGGGTCGTCGGGGCACATCCGGGCCAGTACGGCGGTAAGGTCCTCGACGGTGCGGCGGTCGTTGGCCCGGCGGTCGGTCAGGCCCAGTTGCCGCGAAATGTTGCCCACGTGCACGTCCAGGGGTATGTACAGCTCCGAGGGGCGCACGGATTTCCACAGGCCGGTGTCCACAATGCCGTCGTCGCGCACCAGCCAGCGCAGGGCCATGTTGAAGCGCTTCAGGGCCGACTTGTCGGCGTTCAGCGGCAGGCAGCGGCAGTCGGTGCGGCCGTCGTTGGCCTCGCACAGCGCCCGGTTGATTTCTGCGGCAATCTCCCATGCCGCGCCGTGCCAGTGTCCGCCGGCGGGACGGAGCGACGCCGCCAGCGCATCGAGCGTGCCGTAGCGCGAGTACAACAGATGCAGTCCGCGCATGAAATGCCGCAGATTGGCCGCGAAGAAGGTCCGGTGGATGTTGCCGTCGGGCAGCTCCTCATAGGCACGGTCAGCCATCCACGCATAGGGCTGATGCTCCATGAGGGCGAGCATCTTTTCGGCCGACTTCAGAATCATGGGCCGTCGCCCCCAGGCTATGGCCGACACAAGCAGCGACGTTATCTCCACATCACGCACATCGGTGAACATGCGCGGAAAGCGCACCGGGTCGTCTTCAATAAACTCGGGCGTGTTGTAGCGCGCTACTTCTTGGTCAAGGAAAATTTTAAGGGATTCGAAATCAGGCATATCACGCAGTGGATTGACTAAAAACAAAAACTCCCGGGCTTTACGAAACCCGGGAGCCTGACTTGATGGGGTGAGGTGTGGGGGTCGAACCCACGACCTTCGGAACCACAATCCGACGCTCTAACCAACTGAGCTAAACTCACCATGTAGCATAGCGTTTCCGCTTTTGCGCTGCAAAGTTAAACACAATTTTCCGAACCACCAAATTTTTCCCGAAAAATCAGCTAAAAACTTTTTCGTTGAAAAATTTTTAAGCAAAAGTTTTGCAGGAATAAAAAAAAGCCCTACCTTTGCAACGCTTTTGAGAAAAACAATCTCGGGGTGTAGCTCAGTTGGTTAGAGTACGCGTCTGGGGGGCGTGAGGTCGCTAGTTCGAGTCTAGTCACCCCGACAATCTCAAAAGCCGCAGCCGTCCGTTATCGGGCGGCTGTTTTCGTTGTGGGGGTGGGGTAGCTAAAGTAGCTAAAATAGCTAAGATAGCTATATTGGCTACCTTAGCTATTTTAACTCTTAATTGTCTTAGCCTCAGAGCACTACCTTGCTGCTGCGGCCGGCGGATACTACTATGTATACCCGGCGGGGTGTGCCGGCGGGGATGTCGTTGATTGTGTCGGCCACGCGGATGCCCTGCAGGTTGTATACAGCATCGGCTGCGTCGGTGCGGTCGGCAATTACGTCATTGATTGCAGCGCTGCCGTCGGTGATGATGCTGAACACGCAGCGTGAAGCGCCGGTCTTGTCGGAGTACAGCTCAGAGCCGGCTGCGGTGCTGTCGAAACCGATGTGGCGGCTGTTGAAGGCGCAACGTATCATGGCCTTGCCGTTCTCGTAGTCCATATCGAAGATGTAACGCTTGCCGGTGAGCTCGGCGGGCGTATCGGCCACGCGCAGGTTCCAATTACCTTCGCAGTACAGGTATTTGCCATCCTCGGTCATGAGGTTGAAGCCTTCGGCCTGGGCGCCCTCGGGTACGGCTTTGAACACGAATTTGTTGCAGAAGCCTTCGGCGTCCTCTTTATGAAGCACGGCGCCGTGCACTTCGGCGTTGTTGCTCGTGAATTTGCCGGTGGCGAACATTAGGCCGGAGTTGGATTCGCGCAGGCTGAATGGGCAGTCGGCACCCAGGCGCACTATGGCGTCGTTGTAGGCGGCAACGGCCTCGTCAAGGGCTTGGGCGGCGCGGCTGCGCTCGTCGTCGTCGGCATCGTCGGCAATGGCTTCGGCGTCGGCAATGGCCTTTTCAAGGTCGCGGCGGGCCTGAGCGGGGAACTGGCCGGGAGCGTCGCCCTCGGCGGTGTTGTCCAGAGCGGCGCGGGCGTCGGCAATGGCCTTGTCCAGTTTGGCGCCGTCGCTGGGCAGATATACGCGCACGTAATCAATATAGTATTTGGCGGGGAAGGGGGTATCGGTCAGCGAGCCGCCGTTGTCGCCGCCCAGGGCCAGGTTGAGCCATACGCCGTGCAGCTGTTCGGGGTCGCGGTAGGGGTTGTAGTTGTCCAGATTGAAGAAGCTCTGGCCGGGGTTGCCGTTGATGGTCTGGTCCAGGTCGACGCTGTTGAGCAGACGGTCGTCGATGTAGATTTTGATGGTCTCATAGGTCCATTCCATGCGCCAGGTGTGGTACTTCTCGGCAAAGTCGGCCTCGAAGGTGCTCATGCGGGGAGCCTTTGAGTTCCAGGCAGCCTGCCAGCGGGTGGTTGTGCCCCAGGCCACGTTGGCGTGGATGGCGTCGCGGTAGTATTCCATGACGTCGATTTCGCCGTTGTAGGGCCATTCGAACTTCGAGCCGCACGACCATATTGCGGGCCAGTAGCCGGTGCCTACGGGAATTTTGGCGCGGACCTCATAGATGCCCATGTTGAAGCGGTAGGGGTCCTTGGCGATGAGCGACGAGGAGGTGTACTCGGCATAGCGGTCCTTTGTCTTCCAGTCGCTGGAGCCTTTGCGGTAGGCGGCGTTTTCGACACGTTCCTTGCGGGCCTCGATCACCAGATTGCCGTCGGCAATGTATGCGTTGTCGCGCTGGTAATATTGTGCCTCATGGTTGCGGCAGAAGCCGGTCTCGAAGCTCCATACCGTGGGGTCGGGCTTGTCGCCGGTGTTGAATTCGTCGCGGAAGGCCAGTGTATAGCCCGGGAACTTCGATGCAATCTCTGCCTCGGTCTGACCGAAGGCGTCAGGCGTGGCCATGGCGCACAGCAGGATCGAAAAAGCGGATATTCGCGTGATTTTCATATAAGATTAAATTTTGCGGTTAGTCCTTAATATTAAACTGTACACAAAGGTAAGGGCCGCGGACGGTATAAATCGCCGATTTTTGATAAAAAAGGTGCCTGAAATCGGTATTTCTGCCCGAAATCAGAAAAATTGCCCCATTTATACCATAATTCATACCGTATGCCATTGCACATGTGTATTAATTTTGCTTAAACCAATTTAAGAGCTTGTTTAAAAATAAATGTTAACGGCAGGGCTGTCAGTCGTTGAGCAGATTTGTGTCTGTGATGAGGG